>NZ_QUIM01000004.1:0-221492 GCF_003480245.1 Blautia sp. AM42-2 | reverse complement strand
TCAATAGTTTACATGCAACAGCCAGAAATTTCGATACACCCTCTTATTGGACGCTTACATTTGAAAAGTGTTTATCCCTCTTTCCGCACCATATAAGGACAGCTAGGTGTGATTTAATGACCTCTTTTGAAAAATTTTTTAAATTTTTTCGGGTATGAAAAAAGCCCGCACAAAACATATAGTCTGTACGAGCCTTTAAAGCTAAAACATAGTAATATTGTATCATTAAGAATCACAAATCACAAGTGATTTGTGATTAATCACTTGTGATTTGTGATAAGTGATTTGTGATTAATATATAAAAGCCCTCTTTAAAGGGCTTTTATGTTTATTTTGAAAAAGAGATAAAATCAATATATCCCTTTTCCCCAATTTTTACAACGGCATTGTAGGGCTTTTTCTCTTTGTTTTTGATTCCTTTTACCAGGGTTTCTTTTCCCTCCAGTAATTCTTTTACATTCGTTTTGGTTAGTTTTTTCTTTCTAAAATGTTCAGCTAAAGTAAACTTACATTCAGGATAATTTGAACAACCATAAAACGATTTTTTTAATACAATATTGTTGCCACACTTAGGACATTTTCCTACAAGGGGTCCCGAGCGCTTAGTGGGAATTTGTACCCCTTATCGATACAAATTCCCCGTAGGCGCTAGGGACCTCTTTAGCTTCTTGGAAGCTGTCAGTAGTATATCTAATAATTTATCTCCATTCCCTTTAGTAACGTGTAACTTTCCAAATTTAAAAAAGCGACTCATAGAATTATTTCCTCCCGTTAAATAATAGATAACTATTAAAAATAGACAATACTTGCTCATAAGTAATGGTACTTAAATTGTTTACTTTGGCGTGTTCCATTGCTTGATGAAACTGATTTTTAGTAAACAGTTGACGATATTCTCGATTGACCCATTTTGAAACAAAGTACGTATATAGCTTCCAATATTTATCTGGAACATCTGTGGTATGGCGGGTAAGTTTTATTAAGACACTGTTTACTTTTGGTTTAGGATGAAAGCATTCCGCTGGCAGCTTAAGCAATTGCTGAATCGAGACTTGAGTGTGCAAGAGCAACCCTAGTGTTCGGTGAATATCCAAGGTACGCTTGTAGAATCCTTCTTCAACAATCAGATAGATGTCAGACGCACGGCTTTCAAAAACCACTTTTTTAATAATTTGTGTGCTTAAATGGTAAGGAATATTCCCAACAATTTTATACCTCTGTTTGTTAGGGAATTGAAACTGTAGAATATCTTGGTGAATTAAAGTGACACGAGTATTCAGTTTTAATTTTTCTGACGATAAGTTGAATAGATGACTGTCTAATTCAATAGACGTTACCTGTTTACTTATTTTAGCCAGTTTCGTCGTTAAATGCCCTTTACCTGTTCCAATTTCGTAAACGGTATCGGTTTCTTTTAAATTCAATTGTTTTATTATTTGGTTGAGTACTTTTTCACTCGTTAAAAAGTTTTGAGAATATTTTATATTTTTGTTCATGTAATCACTCCTGAAGTGATTACATCTGTAAATAAATACAGAAGTTAAACGATTTGTTTGTAATTTTAGTTATCTGTTTAAAAAGTCATAAGATTAGTCACTGGTAGGAATTAATCTAACGTATTTATTTATCTGCGTAATCACTGTTTTTAGTCTGTTTCAAAACAGTAGATGTTTTATCTACATTACGCATTTGGAATACCAACATGACGAATCCCTCCTTCTTAATTACAAATTTTTAGCATCTAATTTAACTTCAATTCCTATTATACAAAATTTTAAGATAACAGTCAAGAACATATCTGCACAAGTTGTAGATATACCATAAATGCTGATAATCAACATGATTACGCTTACCATCAAATAAGTAAGTGTTTCTTGCTTATTAAAATTATCCATAGTACAACGTGAATTCCAGAGAAAAAGAGAAATCGCACCAAGAATAATACTTAAAACAAAAATGACATTTCTTTTTTTACTGTCACGGAACATTTTCTTTTCATTTTGTTTGTCAAAATAAAGAAAATCACGTATCGTCATTTTACTTATTCTTCTTAATAGATTAAGCAAAACCAAAACATAAATAGTTAAAAAATAAATTATCAATAGTCCAATAGAAACGAAATTCAAAGAAATAAAGAGAGTTTTTGGAATACCCAGTAAGTTTACAATTACTAACGACACAAACTGGCTGAATAAAAAGCCAATAGGAATAGCTAATACAAATGCTAAAATTCCCAACAGTATATTTTCAATTACAACTAAGTGGGCAATTTCTTTTTTCTTAATGCCAAGAAGCATATATGTTCCTAATTCTTTACTTCTTTTTTCAAACATAAATTTCGTTGTATAGTTGATCAAAAAGCATATCACAAAAATAATAAGAATATTTACAGCGAACAATGAATTCTTAAATGCATCCATACTGGAACATAACTTTACAATTTCATCAGAATTTGCCACCAAATTAAAAGCAAATATAAGAGAAAAGGATGCAGTAACGGTTATCAGATAAATCAAATAATCTTTAATATTTCTTTTTGTATTTCTATACGCTAACTTACCTAACATTTCCCACTTCACCTCCGAGCAAGGTTAATATATCCAGTATTTCATTGAAGAAATCTTTTCTGCTTTTTTCCCCTCTGAAAATTTCATTGAATATTTTACCGTCTTTCAAGAACAAAATACGTTCACAGAAAGACGCACTAAACGGGTCATGTGTTACCATTAAAATAGTAGCCTGCATTTTCTTGTTGATTTCAGACATTGTTTCCAGTAATAATCTGGAAGCTTTTGAGTCCAAAGCTCCCGTCGGTTCATCAGCTAAAATCAGTTTCGGTTCATTGATTAAGGCTCTAGCACAAGCACAACGCTGTTTTTGTCCGCCAGAAACTTCATAAGGAAATTTCGATAAAATATCACGAATACCCAATTTATCGGCGATAGCATGAACTCTTTTCTCAATATCAGTAGGGTTCTGTTTGTTGATAACCAATGATAAAGAAATGTTTTCTCCAATCGTTAAAGTATCTAAAAGGTTGAAATCTTGAAAAATGAACCCTAAATTTTCACGTCTGAAATCAGCAAAATCTTTATCCTTGATTTTGGTAATATCTTGATTATTGACTGTAATGTGTCCGCTGGTTACAGTATCAATCGTAGAGATACAGTTTAATAGGGTAGTCTTTCCAGAACCACTAGCTCCCATGATTGCGACAAATTCGCCCTTATCTACATACATAGAAATACCGTCTACTGCCTTTGTGATATTTCCAGAGTTACCCCCGTAGTATTTTTTTACTTGCTCTAAATTTAAAATGTGTTCCATTAAAAATCGCTCCTTTCTTCCTGCCACATTTATTTGTTTTGGAATACAATTAAATTATAGCAAGGGCAGTATTCAATTACACTTACAGTTTTGAAAGTAAACAGAGAGTAAAAGAGCCGTGATAATGCAGATCACAATTTTGTGAAGCATTTCCACGACCCTTTTATTATAATTTTGCCTTTGTCTTTTTCGTAATGATATAAATATATTCTTCTGGTGTAGGGCGTTTATTCCCAAAATACTTTTTGAAATTTGCCTGCACCTCTGGGTCGGTGCTATTCATAGCTTCATCAATCGTAGCTTCAATATCCGCCCGAACATCAGCCAATGATACACCGCCAGCTTTTGCACCAGCTTTCAATGCCTTTTTTATATCTCTTTTGTTCAGTCCTATCATATTCATACCTCAATTCTACTTTTTAAAGCTAATAAGTTTTCCATTGTATTTTACAATGATGAATATGATATAAAACACTCCTACAACAATCAAAATAAGACCTATGTAATAGCCTAATTCAGAATGAGAGATTAAATTGATAATCGGCATAACAAGAATACCAATACTAACCAGTAAAGTGCCTATTCCTATTTTTTTTGTAAACACCTTTTTATCTTTAGGGTCAAGTTGTGTATAATGATAACCATGTAATAAAGTAATATTCTCTTTTATACCTATTTGATAAGATGTAAAAAGTAAAAACAATCCTATAACTATTTCAACAATCAATTCCTCTAATTCCATAATCGTTCTCTCCTTTAATCAAAATAAAATAATTCTTCAAATTTTTTATCTAAAGCTATACAAAGCACTAATGCCAATTTTGCTGTTGGATTAAATTGTCCAGTTTCAATAGAACTAACTGTATTCCGAGAAACCCCGACTAGTTCAGCTAATTCTGTTTGTGATAATTTTTTTTCTTTTCGTACAGTTTTTAATCTGTTTCGCAAAATTAAATGTTCGTCCATTCTATAAACCTACCATTAAAAATTTATAAAAGTAATACCCCATAAATAGAAAAAAGAATAAAGCAATAACAAATTTGGATTTATTTTTTGAAATATGTGCTTCATAACCCATAGAGCCAAATGCCACAGACCCAATAATTGTCATTATGTCATAGTAAGGTTCTTTACAAACTGCTTTAATGAAAAGAATTAAAATGCAGATAAATAAAACAAACATTAAGCCAAAAGATTTCCCTTGAAGTTTAATATGTTTTTCGTATTCATCAAGATATAGATTCTCTTTTTTGTTTTGTGATAGTATTTTTTCTTTATCCATTATATAACGCTCCCTTCAAATAATACCAAGTACACTTGTCATTTATATTATAGCATTCGGTCATTACAAGTCAATATTTTTGCACAGTTTTCTTGTCGTTTTGTAAAAGCGTGCAAATCTGATAGGAAATGCACGCTATATCATTTATCCTACAATCTTCCAGTTACTATCCTTATGTAGCACAAGCTCATACTGCGATACCTGCGTCGCTTTTGTCTGATTATCAATGAATTTTACCGCAACCTTGACTTTCACATTGTCGCCGTCCTTTATAAAGATAGGGTTTACCAGTTCAGAATAAAGGTAGTCCCTGCCGATAGGTTCAATCACATTTCCCAATACATAGTAAGCAAGCTCTTTTTCCGTCGCTGTTGGGTACAGCTTAAAGAATGTTTCCAGAAAAGCGGTAGCGTCATTTACCGTATCAGCGTCCACGCTTGCGTCTGCTTCTGGTGTCTTAGGCTCATAGTCTGATTTTTCAACTGCTGGTGCAAGGGTAGGGTTTTGAACGATTACCATATCCCCGTCTGCGTCCACATAGACTTTTACAGTATAGGTTGCTTTCACATTGCTTGTCTGTTCTCCCTCTTTTATCTGCTGATCTACTTCGTAGGTAGCAGAAAAAGTGTCCGCTCCCGATTGCTCGATATGCCATACAATCACATCTGTAACCGTGGAGCTGGTCGGTATATCGGTTCTAATGGTGTCTACATTTAAGTCCTGCAATTCCTTTGTCAGATAACCGCTGATTGCCTGCGTCCTTGCTTCGATAGCTTCTTTGCTGTTATCCCATGTGTAATAGGACTTCGCAAAGTTTTTCACGAAATTTTCTATCCCGTTGGTGTCCTGCAAGCAAAGTTCAATGATTTCTTTTTCATGGGTGGTGTGCTGGTCGATAGCCGTAAAATTCTTATACACCCCAAAGCTCACGCTTGCGACAAGCACCACCCACAACGCAATCACGGTTTTCTTATGTGTGCCTACCTTGACAGTACGCACCTTTTTTTCTTTTGGTTCTTTGATAGTTTCTGTCTGTTTCTTATTCTTCTTAAACATATTTTTCAAGTCCTTTCTATTGTTTTACTCGTCCTGCACCGATTAAGTGCTGTTGCCAGTAACTACTACTTAGGTCTGCATATCCTATCGGGTCGCCTGCGTGGTACATCTGTGTCGGCGAAACAAGAATACCGACGTGTGTTACATACGAACCAGCGTTATAGGTGGAATGGAAAAACACCAAATCGCCTGCTTTTGCCTGCGAGAGTGGCAGATGTTGGGTTGCGTCATACTGTGCTTGTGCTGTTCTCGGTAAGGAGATACCAGCTTTTCCATAGCACCATTGCGTCAATCCCGAACAATCAAAGGAAGTATTCGGGTTACTGCCACCATACACATACTTCCAGCCTTGATATTTCAACGCTTCATTCATTACCTTTTGTGCCAGTTCTCCCGATACCTGCGGAACTGCTAAATACTGATTGACTACTTCCACATAGAACATATTTCCATAGCCATACCGCCAGCCCCCATTCTTAGCAACGGCTATCGGGTTGGTGTAGGTTACTTTCTTTCCACCCGATTTCTCACGGGCGAAGCTCTCTGCAAGATTAAAAGTGTGTTTTTTTCCTTTTCCTGCCACATATCCCACATAGCCACCGCCATAGTTATAAGACTGTATCGCTACATTCAAGTCGTCGATACCTTGATTTTTGCAGGAAGAAAGCAGGGACGCAAAATACTTACACCCCTGCTTGATTGAGCTTTCCGTATCTAAGGAATTAGGCGGTAAACCAAGACTTTCCGAACTCTGCATAACATCTTCTGCCGTACCGCCACTTTCTACTTGAATGATAGCAAGTAACACATTGACATACTCGGAGATACCGTTTTCTCTGGCGTATTTTTCTACCATAGGCTGATGTTTCAAGACTTCTGCGGATAGGTTCATACCCGTAATGCCAGAAGAAAAATTGCTGTTCTCGTCGTCGCTGTCCGCACTAATGAGGACGCCAAAGAAAAGCACCAGAGAAAAGAGGATAGGAAACAGACTGCCAATGATAGCGATATGTTTCAGTTTCATTTTTTCTTCTGTCCTTTCTTCGTTACAAGGTTACGGGTTTTCTCTATGGTCTGCTGGTTCTTCTGGACGCTCTGGGTCTGCTGAACCTTTATCCTGCGGTCTTTGGTGTCATTCTGGCGTGTTTCCTGCGATACCACTTTTTCTACATTCTGCCTATGTACTGTCTGTGTAGGCTGGGGTGCTTTCTTATCAGAAGCACCAGAAGATAACGGACGCTCTTTGATAACATTTGTCTTGACTGGCTCACTTGCTTTCGGAGTTGGAGCTGTGGCTGGGCGTTTGACTTCCTGCATTTTTTCAACACTCGGCTTTGGAATGGTTGAAGCTGTGACTGGTCGCTCATGGGGACGGGTAGCTCCCGTTGTCGCTGATCCGTCAGCCTTTCGCTGTACCTGCCTTGCTTCTTGTGCCTTTTGAAGCTCCATACGTTTGTCAGCGATATTTTTCTTACGCTGTTCCTGCTTTTCCAAGCGTCCCGTCTGTCTGGACTGCTGTTCCTGCACCATGCCACGCTTGAAGTCGGACACGCTGGACTTTGCCTTTTCCTTTGCGGAATACACCGCATAAGCGGTCTGTGTCGGCATATCCTTGATATTCTCTTTGACAGCGTTTGCCTTGTCTTTCACTTTATTTTTCGTATCTAAAACAGCACCGACTTTTGAACCTGCACGCTGTCCCATGCTGGAAGTGGTATTGCCCCGATTTTCTTTAGAAGCCGTATTTTTTCTTTCGGCTCTCTTGCCAGCAACGGCACTTCCAGCCACCGCACCAGCTACACCGCCCGAAATACCGCCAGCACTTACCGCCCTTGCAATACGGTGTTCCATACGCCTAGCCCGATGTCGCATAAACAGATACGGTCTGCGGAATATGCGTCGTCCCATGCTTTGACTGTCGCCAGCATTAAGTGAGAACATACTCATTAAGTCGCCCAGCTTCATGTAGATACCAGCGAAACATACTATCTGCAAGAACGCCACCATAAAGAATGGGTAGTCTGTGGAAATGTTGTAAAACATACTGGAAATACTAAATGCCACCGTTACAATGAGCGTTATTCCTGCCCGTGTCATTATGGTATTAAATACTCTCACGATTGCCTGCTTTGCCATGCTTTCATAGCTCGGTATCATGGAAAGTAAAAAACTGATAGGTAAAAACATTGCAAAGATAATAAAAAGTATCTGGCTGAACAACATCATGCCCGTAAGCAAGAATACAAATATCGTGATACCCAAGTTAAAGAACAAGAGGAAGAACACCATACCCAAACGGTTCACGACCTGCGGTATTGTCAGATTGTTATTGTCGTTGTCCTCGATTTCTGTTTTCACGACTTCCTCTCTGGTTTTCCCGTCCTCGTCCTCTGGACTTGCCGATACGAGAGCTTCTACACGGTCTGTCCCGATTTCTTCTGCGTTGCTGTTCCCGAATTGAAGCAAGAGCCACGGCTGTTCCACTTGAATAGAAAATAGGCTGTCCCGTATCAAGTCCACGCTGTCCTTACCCTCGCTGTCGGAGTTAGGGAGCATGATTTTTGTTCCCAAATCCAAAGAAGCGGTACTGATGTCTGATGAAAATTCATTTATCTTCTTGATATAGTCGGGAGCATAAGCAATAAATGAAGCGGACAGCACGAACACCACCACAAAGTTGATAACAGCGTGAAGTGCTTTGCTGGTTTCCCGTTTTATCAGTCCCGTATAAGCAACGTACATTCCCACCACTAAGATAATGAGAAGCAGGAAACCAACATAGAAGCCCGTAGAAGAAAAGCCGTTCTCGGTAACGCCTGCAAGGGTCTGTATGCTCTTTCCGATACTGTCTGCCATATCATTGATGAAGTCCAGCTTATAGGCTTCCTGCACCACATAGCCCGTTGCATTACTCAAATACAAACTGATAGTCCAGACAAAGTTGGTAATGCAGTACAGCCCGTATTGTACCGATTTTCCGATACCGTCGAGCCAGTTCCACGGAAGCCACGACCAGCTATTATCGACGAAAAAATCAAGCTGGTAGTTGGAAAGGGGATATTTTGAATAAAGATTTTCTGCGTTTATGGTATCGTCTACAAGCCCCGTCGCATGAGCCACCGTCCCCAAAAGTGAAAGCAGGATAAGGGAGAGTGCCACCACGAACAGAGCCATTTTGAGAAAGTGGAAAATCTTCTTTTTTGTGAACACACCTTTTATCCTTTCTTTCATCACTCCACCTCATTTCTCTGTACGGGCGGTCTGGTATCAAAGGCGTGTAGCAGTTCTTCAAAGACTGGGTGTATCTGCACCACACCGACACGCCCGTATAAGTCCTGCAATAAGCATTGTCCGTTCTCCAAATCACGCAAGCGTTTCTGGTTGTTCTCATCGTCCTTGTCGATACCGAAAAACTCTAAGGTCTGCTTTATCTCGTTTATATCCGTGCTTCTAAATGCAAACTTTAAGCCGATATTGTTTTTCAGACTTTCCTTTGACACGTCATAGGCAGACTGGGTAACGAAATAAACGCCTGCCTGCATAGCTCGCCCAGCACGAACCAGCTTATTTGATAAGGTTTCTCCTTGTGCCACATTTAAGAACGCCCACGCTTCGTCTAAATCGACAATCTTAAAAATGCTTCTGTCCGAATGGATAAAATCAAGGGCAAAGGTACTAATCACAATCAGCATAGACACAGACAACAATTCAATGGTCGTGTATTCTTCAAAAGTGGTATCTTTATCTGGCAGTACAAGGTCGGCTACTTGAATGATATTGAGCTGATTATCCAGACTGATAGCATTTTCTACCGTACCGTCTGAAAACAGCAGGTGTGCAAAGTCGTAGTCCGTGAAGCTGTCGATATGGTCTGCGATATTTCTTGATATGGGCGTATCTTCACGGCGTAGCTCGTCTATCACATGGAGCAAGCCCCGACTGTCGCTCTGGGTAACGGAGCGTACTGCCTTACGAAGTACGGGGAATTTTTCGCCGTCCCTTGAAGAAATACCCGTAAGGAATGTTAAGATGTCGATTGCCAGACTTTCAGCGTCTTTTACATTCTTCATAATCACAAACGGGTCAAGAAGCCCTGCATTGTCCTTATCGCTGGTAAGATTTACGATATTGATTTCATGTGCAATCTCTGGGAGCGTTTCTTTCCAGTTACCACGCTCACTTTTAGGGTCTAACAGAAGTGCTTGACCGCCAAACAGCACCGCATAATATACCAGAAGATTGTTACAGAACGATTTCCCACCGCCAAGCGAACCGACAAAAGCAGACGCTAAAGCGTTGGTAACTGTACCTTTTACACCTTGACTGGCAAGGGACGGTTGCAGGTACACATTTCTTCCCGTATCAACAGAATAGCCCATATAGATACCCGTAGTTTCTCCTAACTGCTGTGTCGCACCAAAGCCAAGCCCAGCTAAAAAATCTGATTTTACATACTGCACATAGTCATTGATATATCGCTTGCTGGCTGGTAAAAATTCAGAATGAAGCCCCAGCATATCCCCAGCAGGACGCACCAGCTTTACATTGAGGTCGTCGTAAAAGTCCTTGACTTCATCACAACGGCGTTTCAGCTCGTCAAGATCGGGTGCAGACACCCGTATGACGTAGCTTAACTTATACATACTTTCTTTTGTCTGGTCTAAATCAGTTTCCAGCTCGTCCACGCTGTCTAAAGCGTCCACCACATTTGAGCTGGTTTCACTTCCTGCTTGATAGGCGTGATTATCAAGGTCTTTCAGTTCCTTTTTCTTGTTGCGGACGGTCGTTAATGCTTTCCGATTTTCCACGATTTCTACATTCATGCTCGTATCAACGGGGAATGTGAATTGCTGTTGCTGGAAATAGAAGATTTCAGACGACGGAAAATCAAGCTCTCCTACAATCGCATTGACGGTAAAATAGGACACATAGCTTTCCTTGTCCTCATGTTCCAATCGTAAATACCGCTGGCTTTCCTCAATCACACACCTTGTCGGACGGATAAGGTCGTAGTATTTTATCAGCGTCTCTTTGTTCAATTTTTTCTTTGGTAGCTGGTACTCATAATCTTCATAAGCGATACCGTCCCTGCCGTAAAGATGTTCCATGAGATACCCAAAATCATGGATTTCCAAGCGACGCACCTTAAAGCGACGGGAGATTTTATTTTCCAGTAACTTTTCCATTTTTATGTAACGGTTGATTTCATCATTCGGCATGGAAACAAAATCATTCATCAGCGTGTGGTTCACTTCATGGAGAAATTCTGTGAACGTCAGCCACACCGATTTTTTGATGTTCTTCAGATTGAGCTGTTCTTCCGTAACCATGAGCTTAAAGCCAAGAAAAAAGCGGTAGTCCACTTGATTGTCCCCAATCATAGATACTAACGCTTCGGTCTGTTCGTCTATCTTCTGGCAGGCAACTTCCTTTAATTTTCCAGTTACCAGCTTCTTTGACTGTTCCTGCATACTGCGGATTGAGCTTTCTGTGGCAATCTGCAACGCATGAATTTTACCCTCACGGGACTGTGCGATAAGCTGTCGGAAACTGTCATGCACGATAAATTTCTGCTCTGCGGATAGAAAAGAATAGTTGTATGGTATCAGCTCATAGTAGGCGAACACCTCATTGTCCTTGTTCCAGACAAGGTTATTGTCAATATATTTTATCGGGAACATAGTTCACACTCCTTACTGCCGTGATTGTTTCATTCAATATCTGCTTATGCAGTTTTACGGCTTTTCCTGCATAAGTGATTTTTGGTCGCAGGGCATAGGTTATCTGTGATTTCAAAAAGCTGTACGGCTTCTTTCCGTCAAAGGTTTTCTGCGACATGAACCAAGTGAGAGCAACGGGAATACCAAAGTATTTGAGAAATGCTCCCTCAATCATGGAAAGTGGGGGAATATCCCCAAACAGAATGATGATAAATTCCGTAATCACAAACCATGTAATCTGTGTAAAAGTAACGGGAAAGGGTAAGTTAAAGTCATTGATTGCATACAAGACTTTTTCCACGTTCCAGATACCCGTGTAGCTTTTAATCTTTTTCAAGTTCTTTCAGCTCCTTTCAAAATAGAAAAGGACAGCCATTTTCAGACTGTCCCTTAAAGAGAAATACGCTGTCAGTAGCAACAATGCTTGTCGCTGATCTTCCAGCGTTAATATGGTATCTCGCACATACCTCGGCTTGTTTCAATAAAGCAACCGCCCATATCCAAATCTCGCCCGTAGGCTTCATAGTCAATGTAATTCTGTAAGCTGGGTGGAATGTCCCCAAGTGCCTGCAATTCGTCTATGTAGTAGTAGGCAACATCTGTCATGGTTTCACAGTCGGGATAATAGTAAATATCGTCCTTATGTTCCACGACTTCTTCCAGCGTCCCATAGTGGCTGATAAATTCGTCCAGACACTCTACAATATAGTCGGGAAGTTCCTCTATCATTTCATACATCTCATTGAGTTCTTCAATGGAAACATACTCGCCAATCGCAATGGGAAAGTTGTCGGTATCATGGATAGCGTATTCCTCATACTGTTCATTCAAGCCGATTTTTTCTTTCACATCTTCCTCGTCAATGGGGAACGTGAACCAAGCACCGACTAAATAGCCCTCATTGTATTTGCCAAGATTAGCAATATAAACCGCCATATCATCAATCATAAGCACCACCTCATTTCCTACTCTGGCAGTTCAAAGATACCGTGTTCTGTTACTAAAAATTTCCCGTGTTCCTGCAAGTGAGAAGCGTAGGCTTCAAAGTCAAAGTAGTATTCTTGACAGTCCTCGGATAAATGCTTGAACATCGGGTCGTTCATCAGCTTTTGCCTTGCAACATCTATCATGCTTTTACAGTCGGGATAAACAATAATCACGTTCCTGCAAATATAAAGTGCTTCTAAATTTTCAAACACCGTAAGTAGTGATACATATTCTTCCTGCATATCACTTGAAAGCTGGCGGTACATAAAATCTAATTCGTTGAGCTGGTACACGCTGGTGTGTTCGTGGACTTCATCAGCATAAGGCAACACCTTTTCGATAATACGATAATCCCCACTTTCTGCACCGATACCTAACTTTTCTTCAAACTCGGCAACATCTATCGGCAGGTCGAACCAGTATGATATTGTTTCTTCGCCAGTTGTTCCTCTCGTTTCCACCAGCACCCTTGTTTCCTGCATTGTTCCTCACGTCCTTTCTGTTGCTTCATCACATCTTTTAAGCTCTGGTACGACATACCAAACACATACTTTGAAAAATCTTCTAACTGTTTTATATCATAATTCGTAAGCGGTAATCGCTTCATTTCATGCCACACTTTACGCTTGTAAGAGGGCAGGTTAGAAATATAATCACAGCCGACGTTTGCCTGCATATCCTTAAAAATATCGCTCATTTCATCACTCCAATCTGATTTTAGGTAAGAAAAAAGCAGTCAATCCTAAGACTAACTGCTTTATGTATATGGATATAATTTGATTAAGTTTTAAAACCAGTTTGTTTTTTCATCTCTAAATTGAGGGTTATCGCTGTGTTGATATGGATTATAGTTATTCAGATTGCAACCATATTCTTTTAATGATTTGATTTTGTTATCTTCTGTCCATTCAATTAAGGAAATACCGTCAAATTCTTCAACGCTTCCCGTATTCATTTCATTTTTAAAATACCATTCTACGACAGTTTGATTTTCTTTATGAAAGAACTGTTTAATATCCCAAATAATGACTTTACCACGAGTATTCCATTCATTAAACCAATGTTTTACTGTTTTAAGATTTTCATATTTAGGACACCAGCTTTCCGTATAAACAACATCTTCTGTAAAAATTTTATCTATTCCTAAGTCTTGCTGTTTCAACCACATATCAAACCATAAACGAATAATTTTTTCTCTCTCATTCAAAATAGAACACCTCGATTACTTCTTTTTTCACATTATAGCACCCATACATCAGCCCCACAATAAAATTTTATGCACCGATAATCTTATTGAACAGCTCTAACAGTACATCTTTCACACCGCCAGCATTGAATACCAAGCCGACAGCAATCAAGGCAACTACCAAGAAACCGATAAGTTTTGAAAACTCACGCTTGAACCCTAAGTAGATACCGATAACCACAATCGACATAAGCACTAAGCTCTGTGCGTTGCTTAAAAACCATTGATACAAATTTTGCCCGAAATTCATGTTATTTGTCCTCGCTTTCTTTTAATTTCTTCATTTCATAGTCAGCTCCTTTGCCAACACTTAAAATACACATCAAGGCTACGCCGATACCCGTTCCAACAGATACCAGCAGGAAGTCTTTCAATAATTCCCACATTTTTTCATCACTCCTAACTTTCTACTAAATCTTTTGCAGGGGTCGTCTGCTGTTTGATTATCATTTCATGCTTTTCTGTGAGCTTTGCCTGCTGTTCGATAGTTTTCATGTAGTCTGTTCCGTTTCCCTTATCAATCCTTTTCAGCATTTTCAAGGTCGGTGCTACCTGCCGTTGTACCCACCGCAATGTACGGTCTAAGGTGTAAGGCTCTGGCTTTGTCGTCAGCTTCAAGCTCTGTCTGTTATCGCCGATAAACCACGCCCAGCGGTCATTGAGTTTCCAGTCATTTTTTCGCTTGTCTGCTTCTTCATCAACAAACCGCACATACTGGTTGATGATAGAAAAGGCAGTCTGCTCTGCGTCATAATAGGTCAGCAAATCTCGTACTGCATAATAGGCACGTTCATTTCTAAGCCGTATCTCAAAACGGTTGATAATGTCGGCTTCTTCCAGCGGTGTCCCTAACTTGACGTACTGCTCATAGTCCTTTTCATAGATACAGAAATACACATCTGATTTTAGCGAACCAAGATAAAGGGTGCGTCCCATATATTCTCTGTCGTCCTCTCTATGCTTGATAAGCTCGCCCGACTGATAAAACTTATAACTTCTGGACTTTCCGATATATTCCCGTTTCCTGCATTTTTCCGCAAGCTCTGGAATATCCAAAATACCCGTATGGTCGTTGATAGCAAGGTCGATACGCTTCATCACGCCACCGTCTATGAGTGCGTCCATGAGAAAGTCATACCAACTTCTTTGTTGTGCCAGCAGGTAACTTTCAAACTGTCGGCAACCACGCCCCTTTAACTCTAAAAGGACACCTTTTTCTTCGTCAGCCGACGTATAGATAAAGATGTCCCCTAAAGAATAATGCTCCGTATAACTGTAATGTCCGTAATCTTCATGGAGCATATAATTGATATTCAGTTTTAATATATCTTTGATGATGTGCTGTATATCCAGCGTGGGAAAACGAATTTTCACATAATCAAACAGCATGGTAAGCGGTACTTCTGGATTGAACCTTGCCAGTTCCTTATGCAGAGTTTCCAGAAGTTCCTTTGACGGCTTCATTTTTCCACTTTCTATCTTGTTGAAATATTCCCTTGTGATACCAGAAGCCACCGCCAGCCTGCCTTGTGAGATACCGTAAGCAATCCGTTTCTCCCGTAATTCTTTTATCCGTTGTTCTTCATTCAGAACCATACCCCCAATCTGTAAAGTGTGAAGTTTTTTAAGGCGACTTCACAGCCGATTTTTGCTAGAAAACCATGCCAGAAGCCTTATGTTTCCTATGTTTTTTGTCTATTGTCTATTTGCAAACGTACCCCTCTGTTAGATACCGAGGGGTTTTACCTGCTGGCGTGGCTGACGCCACACCAGCAACGGCTAGTCCGTGCCGTCGCCTTTCGCTTCGCACGTCGCCGTCCCGTCCTGCCTTGCTTGTGCAAGAGAGCTGATAGTCTGTAAAAAATCATGTCCTTTTGGGACTAAAGGCGTGTAAAACTCACTTATGACGCTTGTTCCCACATCACAATAGCCACGCCCCTTGATACGCTTCTGGAAAAACTGCTTTTTCACATCTGAACCAAACAGCATACCGTAACCTAATTCGCTGATACGCCCAAGTCCCACACGGAAATTGAAGTTATCTCTGATACCATCTGAAAAATACTTTGCGTCTGGACGCTGGCAGGCAACAATAAGGAAATAACCTGCTTGTCGCCCTAACATAACGATTTTCTTTAACTGGCTAAGTAAGCTCACGCTTTCTTTTGTCCCCAACATTTCAAAAAACGCTACATATTCATCAAAGATAAGAAAGCAGGGTGGAAGTCCCAGATAGGCGTAGTTTTCGCCCGTCTTATAGTTCGGGTGTTGCTTCATTTCCTCACTTCGCCGTACCATGCCCTCATAAAAGGCATTGACGCAATCAATCATTTCTTCTTTGGTGTGATAGACATTAGGCATGACTGTTCCCAAGTCTGCAAGGTCGCTGTTCTTTGGGTCTAAGATATAAAGGACAGCGTTGGTATGCAGTAAGGCTTCAATGAGCGTCAGCAGAAAATAAGTTTTACCGCCACCAGTCCCACCAGCAATCAAAGCGTGAGGGAGTGCGTCATATTCCCACACAAGATTTTTCATCAGCCTAAGACAGCCGTTTTCTGCCCATACTTCATCAATGGTAATGCGGTTTGCTATCATGTCATAAAGCAGGGTGTATTCAATATAGCCGTCATGTAAGGTCTTGTCGGTCAGCTCGCAATACAAGCCACTTTCCAATTTATCCTCTAACCGTAAAAGCTGGTCTTGATATTTTCCTAACGTGATTTCACAGCGGATATGGAGCAATCCCTTTTCCATTTGATAATAAATCTTTGGAAACCAGACGATTTTTTCCCTTGATCTGCTTTGCAGGTCAGTAAAAAAACCGCTGTCTTGTACGGTATCGGCTTCATACCACTTATTTTCCAGTATCATTCGTGCCAGCTTTTGACGATGCAATAGCTTCTTGAAACTGTCGTAACAGAAGCGGTAATACAGAAAAGCGACCAATGCACAAACACCAGTCGCTATCAGCACAGTTATGAAGTTGTAAGGGGAAAGCGTCAAGCCGTTTTCTAACAAGCTGAAATGTTCCCAGTCGGTACGCATGAGCTGTTTGATGTTCAGTAGCAGAAGAACCGCCATGAATACAAACAGAAGCGTCCCTATGGAAAAGTGGTAGACAAGGTGCTTGTCGCTGGCTCTGATACGGTGTCCTTTGTTCCAAATCATACGCATAAATCAATCCTTTCTAGGTATGAAAAAAGCAGTCAATCCTAAGACTAACTGCTTAATCAACAATAAAGTGTAAATTTTATTGTTTCTTTTCTTCTTTTTTATCTTTTTTATTTTTTCTATCCCACCAAGTACCTGCTAATGAACAACTTCCGCCCATAACTATAAAGCCAATCATAATAAGCCAAAATTCCATGATTTCTCCTCCCTTTTAATTTGTTAAATGCTGGCAAATAAAAATTACAACAAAACATATAATAAGTGCGATTACACCTGCAATGAATGCAAATATGATTTTTTGATAATTTCTTTTTCCTATTTCTTGTTGTGTTTCATCATGCGTTAATTGCTTTCCGTCAATAAATGCCAAAATTTCTTTATAGGTTTGAATGTCATGGCTCTTTTTGAATTTTTCAATCTTACTTGCCGTATAGAGCGTTATTGCAAACAAGCATAACCAAATAATAATTCCTATATTTCCCTTAATACTAAATAAAGGATAGGCACTTATGGCTACGACTATCAATTCAATTAGGAAAACTACACTTATCACATTAAACTTTTTAATAGTTGCTTTTTCTACAATCTCCCTCATCTCCTTTATATCTTCTTTTATAAAATTATCTAAAGACACATTGAAGATATTAGATAAAGTAATTAAACTTTTAACATCTGGACAACTTTTATTTGTTTCCCAGTTAGAAATTGTTTGTCTTGAAACAAATATTTTAAGAGCCAGTTCTTCTTGAGAAATTTTTTGTTGTTCCCTAAATTTTTTGATTTGTAATCCAATATCCATCTTGAATCTTCTCCTTTATTGTATATGAATATAGCTATTTTGTCTGTCAAAAGCCTTTGACATTGCCATTTTCCCTTGTCAAAATAGTTTTACATGGCTTAAAACAGAACTTTTCAACTAATTATATCGGTTCTATATATAAGTTACAAGAAAAATATGGGCTCACATTTATTTTTTCATCTGTCCTTGCGGTACATGGTTCTGTGGATTGCCTGCGTTCTGATTGCCTTTATTCTTCAACACAATATCCTCTGCCTTTACATACCAGTCCACATCTGCACCCGTATAGGTTTTTCGTGATACCGTATCGGCTACTGGATTGACAAGCTCCACAACTGCATTGTACGGAAATTCCCTTACTGGTACTTCTGGCGGTACAGACACGGGGATAATTCCACCATGCAGACTGCACTTCAAATCATAGATACGCTTTTTAAGCTGGGTACTCGGTGTCCCGTCCTCATTCTGCAAGAATACATCACGCACTGCTGTAAATTTTAATTCTCCAAATGTTTTCTCTTTGTCAATAACAAAACCGTTTGATAATCTCATAATATTTTCACTCCTTTACTTTTCTTCAACTGCTACAATATCATCAGCAAGTAACACATAATCGGTATGTCCCATATCCCCAATTGCGTAACCTCTGCCGTATAATTTCGGATTGACAAGTTTTACTTTCTGTTCATACTTGAAATGCTTTTCGCCAGCCTGCACGGGAATTTCCACGACAACATTTTCGCCTTTCTGCACATCAGAATAAAGGTTGTAGCTTCGTCTGGCTAAGACCCTGCGGTTATTTTTATCTCTTTCAAAGATAGGCTCGCTTTCGCCTGCAAATTCAAGTGTTCCAAAAGACTGTGCCATATCTGGCACGACATATTTCATTTCCATATTGTTTTACCTCGTTTCTTTCTATATTTGATAAGTTTTTGATAGTGATTTCTTATTCTGGCGGTTAGGGAAGTACCAGCAAGTCCCCAGATAGTAAAGGGTAAAATAAATGCTTACGCACCCTTGACTATCCGTGTTCTTGCAGGTAAGTAGCAGACAAGCCAGAATAAGCGGAAGTCTGCCGACACGGTATCGGCGGAGAACGTGATTTTTCTTTTCTCATATCGTTACCGCCTTATGATTTCTTCATTTTACGGCGTTTGCAGAAGAAGATACCTGCCAGTCCAGCACCAGAAGTTAGTAATAATGCAAGCAGTCCGTAAAGGTTCGTGTTATCGCCCGTTTTTGGACTGTCTGTTTTATGCGGTGTATCTGGTGTCTGTGGTGTTTTGGGTTTCTCTGGTTCTTCTGGGACTTCGGGTTTTTCCTTAAAGGTAATCGTCTGTCCCTCGTTGTCAATGTCTTTATGCTCGGTAACTTTCTTCGGCTCGTCTGGATTGCTTAAATCGTACAATTCTTCAAAAGTTACAAGCTGTTTGCCGTCAAGAGAAGTAGCGTCAAAGGTAAAGGCAACTTCCGCTTTCATAGTTTCGCTGTCTGCGGTAAAGGTGTAATCACTTTCCACACGTTTTCCATTGATAAGAAGCTCTGCATTTTCTTCTTTCAACATCTGCCAGCCTACAAGTTTGTACTGTGTGCCGACTTCTAAGCCCTCTAAGGTTATGGTATCAATGATTGTTACCTCTTTTCCAGCTTCAAGCTCTTTGTTGCCGTCCTTATCGGTAGCAGTCGTATGAATTTTGATGATACGCTCTGTGATAAGTACCGTCTGTCCGTCGTCCTCAATGTCTTTATGTTCCGCAACTTTTACGGGTTCTTCTGGATTGCTCAAATCGTATAATTCCTCGAATGTTACCAGATTTTTACCGCCAAGCTCGGACGCATTGAATGTATAAGTAATTTCCACTTTCATAGCTTCATCATCAGCGATAAAGGTATAGTCATTTTCTACACGCTTTCCATTGATAAGAAGCTCGGTGTTTTCTTCCTTTAACATCTGCCAGCCTTTGAGCTGATATTTTGTGCCTTTTGTAAGTCCGTCTAATTTGACGGTATCAACGATTGTTACCTCTTTTCCTGCAAGGATTGTCTTTTCGCCGTCCTTACTGGTCGCTGTGGTATGGATAGAGATTTCTTTTTCGTATTCATCAGTCAAAGTACCTAAATCAATCACAAGGTTATTTCTTGATACCACGATTTCAAAAGGTGGGATAAGCTCAAAGCCTTTGTTACTATCGCAACGCATTTCTTCAATGATGTAGGTATCATAAGGCAACGCCCCTTTGCTGTCGTCTGGTTTAGAAGTTCCAAACCATACACCGTCCTCGCTGGTCTTTCCTGCGTTGGTATTATGCTTATGAGAAGCCCAGTCAGAAGAAGTGGAGAATTGCCCGTTATCATCAGTTACCACAACATGACTTTCGCCCGTTGTCTTGCTTGTGATCCTAAAGGGAACATCAGCAAGACGCTTGTGTGTGCCTGCTCCGATTTTTACGCCCTCAATATCTCCACGCTTAATCTGATTGTAGATAGAATGGGCTTCGTCGGTTAAATCAACGATTTTTCCATTCTCTGTGATTGCAAAATCAATCGGTTTTGCACCGTCTGTCAAATATCCGTTTGGAGCTTCACTCTCAACGATACGGAATTTTCCATAAGGTAAAAGGTCAGCAGACGTAGAAGCGACACCCTCAATGTCTGTATGGATTGTCTTTACCACTTCATTTTTCTTGTATAGCTTGCCCTCAACCAGTACCGCATTATCATTTAAGGAAATGATGTCAAAGGCAGTATCTTTCAAAGTGGCACTTCCTTGTGGTTTTGTATCGCCCGTTTCTAAATCTCGTTTCTGAATTTTCACACCGCCACGGATAACCTTGTCTGATACAGAAAACTGGTTACTTCCAGTCAATACGGCAAGGTCGCCGTCCTCGGTAATCTGTGTTACATATAAGCCCTTAATCTGTTCGGACTTATCGCCAGCCTGCATATATGCACCGTCCAGCAAGTAACCGTTTGGAGCTTTTGTTTCTTCTACGGTTAGTGTTCCAAGTGGAAGAACGGCTTTGCCGTCCTGCATATAGAAACTGTCGCCAGATACCTTGTATGCGTCCGCTAATTTTGTAACATAGTGGATTGTACCGTCGCTGTCTGTTTCGGCGATTGTCTTTGTAACCCATGTTCTTGTAGCTTCGGCAGGGAGATTGTCTTTATTGTAGAAGCCAGTATAATACTTCCATGTAAATTCCGCACCTGCTAAAGAAGCGTTCCCCTGCGGATTGTCTTTCTGTGTTTCCATATCAATCTTGAAGAGTTCAATCAAAGTGTCTGTTACCTTTGGTGTATCTGATACGTTCAAGGTCGCTGTCTTTCCAGCTTCAACCTTTAAGGAATATATATTTGTATCAACCTTATATCCTGCTGGTGCGGATAATTCCTTGATATAGACTGTGTCAGCCGTTACCTCTACGACATCTGTATTTCCGTTTTCATCAGTCGTAAGGGTGGCAAGCTGTTTCGTGCAGTCCTTATCAGCAAAGACACCGTATGTCGCACCAGCGATAGAGTAATTCCCGTTACCGTCTGTAATGCTGGTATTACTGGAAGTCTTTTGAAGTTTCGCATTTCCAACATTGAGTTTCGCCCAGAATTGTCCCAATTCCTGCCCCTCGCCAGAGTAGATATAACCGCCACATTCATAGCGTCCTTTATTCTCTTTGACAAAGGCTTTTGCACCAGCGAAAACTTCGTCCTGCGTTGCCTTTGGAATTTCATCATAAGAAGCTCGCACGTTATCGCATTGCCAGCCAAGATGTACGCTTAATCTCTGCCAGACAACAAGCTGTCTTAAAAGGTAGGCGTGGTTTTTGCTTATTCCGTTGTGGCTGTCTGTGTACTGTTTTACATATTCGATAGATAAGGCAACGTCGCTTATCTGGTCGGCACTCATACGGGTGCTTGCGTCAGCTCTGGTCTTGTAGCCATTCTTAAAGTCTGTGTTAATGTCGATACAGTAAGCGTCCTCGCCCTCAACGGTCAAATGTCCCTCATTAAAGGTAGAACCAATCGAACCGTCATTCATTACTTTTTCAACGATACCGACACGCTCTTTTGACTCCGTCCAGTATTGCTTACTTTCTGCATGAACGGGTGTAGTCGGCAAAGCAGTAACGACAGTTGCAAGAGCTAAGAAGCCCGTACACAATCGTTTTAACATCTTTTTCATAAATCTAATGCTCCTTTCATTTTTGGTAATAAAATAACCGTCCATAATGAACGGCTGAAAATAGAAAAGGAACGTCATTTTAGGCGTTCCATAGTCTATGAGTTATTCAATTTTTCTTGTTTCAATACTGATGTGCTGTACCATATCTTTGCATATCTAGGAAAACTTGCGTATCAAGGCTCATTCAATGGTAGTAAATAAGTAGTAAATTGATGTGTTTGTTTCCTTGAAAATGCTGATAGATACTGTGTTTTAGCGGATAATCAGATTTTTATTGTGTTTTTAGCATAAATACGTATATTTATAGATATTTCTTTTCATATCAGTTCAACCCCCATATTTTCCACAACTCTCAACTTTTTCCACTAATATCCTATTTGTTCTTTCATTTCCATTCTTATCCCCTTCTATCTAGCAGATTCTTCCGCTCTCAACTTCAGAGAAAAAGCGGTCGGCGTGTGGGCGGCGGATGCGGTGGGAGGGGAGAAACGTGCCGGGGCGCGGGGCATTGATTTGGGTGGGGGCGGAACCTGACGCGGACGGGACGGAACGGGGGAGATGAAATCCGGCTCACAAAGCCGGATTTCAAGAGACACTGAGTCGGGAAAACATCAGTTTTCCTGACGAATTGTCTCGGTGCTCCCCCGTTCCGTCCCATCCACGCCAAGGTCTCCGCCCCACCCAAATCACAGCCCCGCACCCCGGCACGTTTCTCCCCTCCCACCGCATCCGCCGCCCACACGACGTCCGCTTTTCCTCGTCCCCCCTCCCACCAAAAAACGGCCCCACAAGGAACCGTTTTTTCTCATCTTATAATACATTCTTCAACAGCATCAGCACCGGATTATTCTCCCGAATCCATGCCAGCGCCATATCGCCCTGGATCTGCTTCATGCATACATTCCCCCAGTGTGTCGCCTGAAAGCAGTACACCACCGCAAAGAAAATCCAGATCCACAGCACCGCACGCACGACACCAAGTCCTGCTCCTCCCATGCGGTTCAAAAAGCTGATCCCCGGAATCTCCGCAATCAATTCCACAATTTTCACCGCAATCGTCACGAAAACAACGGCCAGCACCAGGGTCAGAAAGAAAGCGATTCCTTTCATAATCTTTTCCGATACCGCCTTCGCCGCGTAGGATGCCAGACTGTGCAGCTGTTCCTCCTGGTAGTCCTGCACCGCGCCGCTTCCGAGAATCTGGTTCACCAGCTCCTCCGGCACGCCCATGCTCTCCAGCCATTTCTTCTGCACATCCTGGTTTTCCCCCGACAGAAATTCATTGTTTTCAAATGTCTCTAAACATTTCTTCTCCACATACTGCGGCAGCGTTGTCCGCTCATTCAGCACATCCGTCACATACGGATTCATCCAGATCGCCAGTCCTGTCACCAGAATCAGGGACACCATGGACAGCACTGTCCGGACCAGCCCCTTTCGATATCCAGCCAGCGCGGAAAGAATACACACCGCAAGTAATACGTATCTCAGCCAATTCATGTTTTTCTTCTCCTATTTCAGCCGGATCATCGAAACGCCGTCCTCCTCCGCGAGCAGATACCGGTTCTGCCCCATGCCGAGGATCTCGTGAATCTGTGTTTCGCTGACCACTCCGCTGTACTTCTTTCTTCCATTTAAGGTATATACACACAGCTCCTGCCGGTTCGTCAGCAGAATCTGTTTTTCTTCTATCTGAAGATTCTGGTAATAGAAATCCAGATTTTCATCCGCAAGCTGTTTTCCTTTCAGATTGTAGATTTTCATCCGGTACGGATGATCGTCACTCTCCCCGCGCAGAACCAGAACCACGCGGTCGTCTGCATACGCGCAGCTTAAAATTTCTCCATCTTCTGATACGCTCACTGTCTCTTTCGGCTTGCTCGTTCCTTCATAGATGCGGAAGCCATTATCAAAAAAGGCAACCCAGAAGGATGTTCCCGCGGTTTCGATCTGCGGGCACAGCATATCGGTATAGCTCGATGAGCTTGCAAGGTTGTCCACCAGATCCTCACCCCTGCTTCCGAAATTGTAGAAAGCGACCTGTGATTTCATCTTGCCGCCGTCTTCGTAAGCGTAGGAAACCGCCATCCAGAGTCCGTCCGAAGAAAGCGAGAGATCCATCGGATAGCCCGGACTGTCCATGTTCGGGTGGGAGGAGGCGATCTCCGTTCCATCGGTATTATAGTATTTG
The DNA here is from genome assembly GCF_003480245.1 of Blautia sp. AM42-2. Lineage (NCBI taxonomy): Bacteria > Bacillati > Bacillota > Clostridia > Lachnospirales > Lachnospiraceae > Blautia > Blautia sp. AM42-2. The sequence goes on along the minus strand of NZ_QUIM01000004.1, from coordinate 197,533 downwards.
ATCCAGCTCTCCCCGTTATTTTCCAGAATTGCCGCAACGACGCCCTGGCCTGCAACGGATGCTTTCACGATCGGATACGACGCGGTAATTTCGCCGGCCTTTCCATCGGCATCGTATACAACAATTTTCGTTCCGTTTTTATCATAAATGGCAATTGCATCGCCGCAGGATATCATCTGCGGATTTTCCATGGTATAATGATCGCTCCAGAGGGTCTGATTTTTCCGGTCGCGCAGTTCGATGCCGTCGATACCGTAGCGCACGATCTTATTTCCGGATTTCTGAAACATATACGTATCGGTGTCTTCGGTCTCTGTTGCCTGTACCGTGTCGTATCCCTGAAAAGTACGCAGCTGAATCCATACCCCTGTACCGATTCCGGCTGCGAGAATGGCTCCCGCAAGGATTCCGACGTTGATCCGGCGTCTGCGTTTTCTTTTTCTGTTTTCTGCTTTATACTCCTCAAGATCCCGGATTTTTGCTCCGTTCTCCTGTTCTTCTCTGTTTTTTCCGTCCATTTTCATTCCCCTTATGTTCTTTTCGGACTTATTTTCTGCTGCCCTTTCGGCCGCAGTTTGATTCCGCTCTAGTGTACCATATTTTTCTCTATTTTGGGAGGTATATTTTCTGCCCCGCATATATGAGATCTTCCACCGCGATCTGGTTCAGTTCGCAGATATCTTTCACTCTGCTCATCGTTCCGTAATATCTCTCACTGATTTTCGAGAGGCTGTCCCCCTTCTGTACGGTGTACTCCTGCCAGACCTGCGCGGCGGTTTCTGCCGTCTCACTGCCGGAAGCAGTTCCCGGGGCGGACGATGGCTCTGCTCCCGGTGCTGGATCTGTCTGCGCCGTACCGGTATTGTTCTCCGCTGCACCAGTCTGCTCCCCGCCGGATGTGCTTTGCTCTCCGCTGCCTGCCGGATCCGTTCCGGATAAATTCTGCTCCTCACTTACCGCCGCGCTCCCGCTCTCATTTTCCGTTTCCAGTTCCGTTCCTGTGCTTTCCGGTGCCGAAGTATTTTCCCCTGTGTTTCCCTCTTCCGCCGCTGACGCTTCCGCTGCACTCTCCGCCGTCTGTGTCTTCTCTCCCTGTACGTTTCCCGCCACTGCTACCGTCTGCTCCTTAGTTTTCCCTGGAAACGGCAGTGCATCTCCGTATTTCTGCGTCACCGTCACAAGAAGCGCCGCAGCCGCGCATGCTGTCATCGCATAGAGGATCGGCTTTCTGTGATCGTGTTCCGGCTCCTCCCCGCTCTTCTCCTCAATCATCTTCCGAAAATCGCTGACAGCGCGGTCGGGCACGCTCTCTCCGTTTTCGATCGACCGGTTCTGATTCTGATCGATCAGATACGACTGCATCGGCTCATTCTTTTCATAATAAATGTAAAAGCCTCCCGTGCTCCGCAGGGTGCCGCCCTCGTACGTATAAAAGGTTTCCTCTTTTTCCTGCCCGTTCACGCGGAACAGCGTCTTGTCATTTCCGCCGAAGTGGTTCAGATGCGCTCGGATGATCTGTTCATTCAGATCCTCCCCGTATCCCGGAAGAGAAAGTGCCCAGCCGAGGATCTGCTGGTTTTTGAAATATTTTTCCATCACATCGTGGACCTCCGTCCATACTGCATCATCGAAGACCAGGTGATCCGGCGCCGGCTCCATCGTATGAATCGCGGCCGCGCTGCGGATAAAGAAGTAGGAAATTCCGTCCGCCCACTTAAATTCGCCGAACAGCATGGCGGCACGTCCCTCCGGTGCGGAAAAATATTTTTTTAGAAAGGTTCCGACATAATCTTCCAGATAAATCCGCTCTCTGCCGTTCGTGTCCCCGACCTGGCGGATATTTTTCGGCAGATGAAAGTATCCCTCGTTGCCGTTCGCCTGCTCCTTGTTTTCTTTATAGACAATCTCAATCATGCTTTTCACCCCTTTTTGCCTACTTTATCACGGATGTTCCGCGAAAAAGATCGTTTTGGGGCAGGGCTGTCACGGTTTTTTCCGACTGTTTTCCCGTTTTTCTGCACCGGAGGGCATGTCATGTTTTTTTCACTGCAGGAATAGTTTATACCATATACGGTTAAACTGTGGATGATTCTTCTGAAAGGCAGGTACCGGTCATGTTTCGAAAAAAAGACGCCGAAGTTTACTACATCAATGAGCGAAGCCGCAGCGCCAGCGAAGAGCTGGCGTCGCTGTTTTCTTACTGCATTCAAAAGGACGGACGCATGTTCCGTGAACTGGTATTTCTCTGCATCGGAAGCGACCGGATCACCGGGGATTCCTTAGGACCGCTGATCGGGTACCAGCTTTCGCCGTACTGCAGCCGCGTTTTTCATGTCTACGGAACTCTGGATGACCCGGTGCACGCCCTGAATCTGCCGGACCGGATTTCGTACATCCATTCCCGCCACCCGGAGGCACTGCTCGTTGCGATCGATGCTTCGCTTGGTTCGCGGCGTCATCAGGGATACATCACGATCGGAAACGGGGCGATCCGGCCGGGCGCGGGGGCAGGAAAGACGCTGCCCGAGGTCGGGGATATTTTTATCACAGGCATTGTGAATGTATCGGGCAGTTTTGAGCAGCTTCTTCTGCAGACAACCCGGCTTGCAACGATTTTTCATATGGCGGAATCCATCTCGCAGGGAATCCTGCTCGCCTGCCGGGAACTTGAGGCGGCCGGGACAAGCGAACTTCTGCTTTAAGAAAAACTGCAGACAACAAAACAGGCAGAGACTGCACCGTTTTCTGGTATGGCCTCTGCCTGTTTTCTTTTGTCATTTATTTCGAAAAATCTTATTTACAGAACTCTTTTACCTGCTCGTAAACGCCCTCGCCGTCGAGTTTGTATTTTGCAAGAAGAGCGACTGCCGGGCCGGACTCTCCGAAGACGTCCTGTACACCGATTTTCTTCACCGGAACCGGGCATTTCTCTGCCAGTGCGTCGCAGACTGCGCTTCCAAGTCCTCCGATCACGGAGTGCTCTTCTACGGTTACGACTTTACCGGTCTCTTTTGCTGCTGCAACGATCAACTCCTCATCCAGCGGTTTGATGGTGTGGATGTTGATGACTTTTGCATCGATGCCGTCAGCGGCAAGTTTTTCTGCTGCTTCCAGAGCGGAGCTTACGCAGAGTCCGGTTGCAACGATGGTCAGGTCCTTGCCCTCACGGAGAACAACGCCTTTTCCGAGCTCAAATTTGTAGTCCGGTCTGTCGTTGATGACTGGTGCTGCCAGACGTCCGAAACGAAGGTAAACCGGTCCGTTGTATTCATAAGCTGCTTTAACGCATGCTTTTGCTTCGATATCATCTGCCGGGTTCAGGATGACCATGCCCGGAATTGTTCTCATCAGGGCAATATCCTCGTTGCACTGATGGGTTGCACCGTCTTCTCCTACGGAGATTCCGGCATGGGTTGCACCGATTTTTACATTCAGATGCGGATATCCGATGGAGTTGCGTACCTGCTCAAAAGCACGGCCTGCCGCAAACATGGCAAAGGTACTTGCAAACGGGACGATGCCTGTGGTGGAAAGTCCGGCAGCGATTCCCATCATATTACATTCTGCGATACCACAGTCGATGTGGCGGTCCGGATATGCTTTTTTGAACACACCGGTCTTGGTTGCTGCTGCAAGGTCAGCGTCGAGTACGATCAGATTGTCATGCTCTGCGCCAAGCTCAACCAGTGCATTACCATAGCTTTCTCTTGTTGCAATTTTCTTTACTTCTGACATAACGCTTCACCTGCCTTTTCCAGTTCTGCCATAGCAATTGCGTATTCTTCATCGTTCGGAGCTTTTCCGTGCCAGCCTACCTGGTTTTCCATGAAGGAAACGCCTTTTCCTTTTACGGTCTTTGTGATGATGGCGGTCGGCATGCCTGTTACGGTACGTGCCTCATCAAATGCAGCTTTCAGCTGATCGAAATCGTTGCCGTCTGCTACGTTGATTACGTGGAAGTTGAATGCCTCGAATTTTTTGTCGATCGGGTACGGACTGTTGACATCTGCTACGTTTCCGTCGATCTGAAGACCGTTGTTGTCTACAATCACAACGAGGTTGTCCAGATGTTTTGCTCCGGCAAACATCGCTGCTTCCCAGACCTGTCCTTCCTGGATTTCACCATCTCCCAGAAGGGTATAAACACGAAATGCCTTGTTCTGCAGTTTTGCACCGAGTGCCATTCCGACTGCTGCGGAGATTCCCTGTCCGAGGGAACCGCTTGACATATCAACGCCCGGGATATGTTTCATATCCGGATGTCCCTGCAGATAGGAGCCAAGGTGGCGAAGAGTCAGCAGGTCTTCTTTCGGGAAATAACCTTTTTCAGCCAGTGCTGCATACAGTCCCGGCGCTGTGTGGCCTTTCGAAAGCACAAAACGATCGCGGTCCGGATCTTTTGGATTTTTCGGATCCACGTTCATTTCTTCAAAATACAGATACGTGAAAATATCGGCTGCAGACAGAGATCCGCCCGGATGGCCGGCCTTTGCTGCATGAACGCCGCTGACGATCCCTTTGCGGATCTCATTGGCCGTCTTCTGAAGTTCTAACTTGTTCATGTCTTTTCTCCTTGTTTAGTTGGATCGGAATCAAAAGCTGGAAATATCGCTATTGTTCACTTTGTTCACAATACCATATTTCCAGCTTTTATGCAATCATGTTTAGGTCTTATTCGCCGAATACAGCTTTGTAGTCAGCCTGGAATTTTGCGATTCCGGCGTCGGTCAGAGGATGTTTGGTCATCTGTACGATTACATTGTATGGAACAGTTGCAATGTCTGCACCAGCCAGTGCGCAGTCGGTTACGTGGATCGGGTTGCGGACGCTTGCTGCGATGATCTCGGTGTCGATGCCGGCTACGTCGAAGATCTCAACGATTTCACGGATCAGATCAACGCCGCGGGTGCTGATGTCATCGAGTCTTCCAAGGAATGGGGAAACATAAGTTGCACCTGCTCTTGCAGCCAGAAGTGCCTGGTTTGCGGAGAAGATCAGGGTTACGTTTGTCTTGATGCCCTCTGCGCTCAGAACTTTAACAGCTTTGAGTCCTTCTACGGTCATCGGGATTTTAACAACCATGTTTGGATGGATGGCTGCGATCTCACGGCCTTCTTTGATCATGCCTTCTGCATCTGTTGTGGTAGCTTTTACCTCGCCGCTGATCGGTCCGTCTACGATCTCGGTGATCTCTTTGATGACCTCTTTGAAGTCACGTCCTTCTTTTGCGATCAGGGACGGGTTGGTGGTAACGCCGCAGATAACGCCCATGTCGTTTGCTTTTTTAATGTCCTCTACTTTTGCTGTGTCGATGAAAAATCTCATGTTGTTTTTCCTCCCATATTCATACTTTCGTAAGGTTTCGGGGCCTGTTGTTTTCCGCAGAACGGCTCCGTTTTTCTGTTATCTCCAGTATAGATATGTTTGGTTTTTCCGTCAAGTCAGCCTCATTTTTATTAATTAATTTTATTATTTATAAATACTATTTTATAAATTACTCCGGCGGATTTTTTCTCATTTTTTCCGGTTTTTCCTTTTCTTTGTGTTTTCCCGGTTTGCGTCGGAGCTGTTTTATTCAAAATTATTAATAATAATTTCAGCCGTCCTATTTATTTTTTAATTTTTCGGTTCTTGCATACGAAGTGCTGCGCCGCACGATCAGTTTCGGTTCATACTCGACATGATACGTGCTTAAGGGTTCATTGCCGTCCTGGCTTTCCCGAAGAGACTGGATTTTCCGCAGGATGATATCGCACGCATCGCGGCCCTTCAATGGCACATAGTGGTCGATCGTCGTCAGGGAAATCGAGCGGAAGCTGGAATAGACGGTGTTGTCACATCCCACTACGGAAATATCCGCCGGAATGCGCAGTTTGCTCTCGAGCACGGCGTCCATGATCCCGAACGCGATCATATCATTCATGCCGACGATTGCCGTAAGGTTCTTGTCCTCCCGCAGCAGTTCCTTCGTCAGATAATAGCCCATCTTGTACTCAGAATCCATGCTCGGGATCACCTCGTCGAGGTCCTCATCCGCCGATTTGACGATCACGCCGTCGCCGTATCCTGCCTCCTCAAACTCGCGCACAAAGCCCTCCACGCGTTTCAGGCGCTGGCCCTGTTTGGAAGTCAGCGGAGGTGAAACAAACGCCACATGCCGGTGTCCCAGTTCCAGCAGGTGGCGTGCCATCAGCCTGCCGGGTTTTGCATTGTTCAGCTCGACCGCATCAATTTCCAGCAGCTCTTCTCGGTTGTTGATGATGACAAGCGGAATCTCCGCGGCCAGCTCCTCCACTTTTTCCTTGCAGCTTCTGCTCGGATTGCAGGTGTAGATAATTCCGCGCGGGCGCACACTCTTCATCATCCGAAGATAATTCTCTTCGATTTTCAGGTCCCTCTGCGTATTGCAGACAAATACCCCGTAATTCTTCTCTTTTGCAACTTCTTCGATGCCGTGCAGCAGCATCACATAGTAAGGATTCGTCAGCGTCGGACAGAAGACGACGATCAGCTTGTTGCCGTTCGACTCTCTTCTCATCTTCCGCCGCGGAATCTGGTAGCCCAGCTCTTTTGCCGCCGCCTCCACTTTTTCTACTGTTTCCCGCGAGAACGAAACGTTTTCCCGCCGGTTCAGGATCATGGAGACCGTCGCCTGGGATACGCCTGAGGCTGCTGCGACATCACTGGATGTCACTTTTTTTCTGCCCATAATTACAGCTCCGTTCTGCCCTCTAACGCACGCAGAAGGGTGACTTCATCAATATTTTCCAGATCGCCGCCCACCGGAACGCCGCTTGCAATCCGCGTCACCTTGATGCCGGTCGGCTTGATCAGCTTGCTGATGTACATGGCCGTTGTCTCGCCCTCCAGGCTGGAGTTCGTGGCAACGATAACCTCCGAGACATCGCCCTGGAGGCGCTGCATCAGCTCTTTTAACCGGATGTCGTCCGGCCCAATCCCCAGCATCGGGGAGATGGCCCCGTGCAGGACGTGGTAAACGCCGTCGTATTTTCCGGTTTTTTCATATGCCGCAAGATCCTGCGTCGTCTCCACCACCATGATCACGCTGTGGTCGCGCTTGACATTTGCGCAGATCGGGCACAGCTCTTTATCGGTCAGGGTCTGGCAGCACTTGCAGTACTGGACGTGGGATTTTGCTTCTGTGATCGAATCGGCCAGCCGTTTTGCCTGGTCGGCCGGCATATTCATAATATGAAAGGCCAGTCGCTGTGCGGTTTTCACACCGATGCCAGGCAGATGGGACAGCTGCTCGATCAACTGATTGATGTATCCGCTGTAGTAATCCATCAGAACGGGAATCCTCCGCCCATGCTGCCGAGTCCGCCGGCAAGTTTGCCCATAGCTTTGGCTGCCTCGTCCTCAACTTTGCGCAGTGCTTCGTTGGTTGCTGCCATGATCAGATCCTCGAGCATTTCTACGTCGTCCGGATCTACGGCATCTTCGCTGATTTTAACTTTGGTTACTTCTTTTTTACCGGAAATGGTTACTTCTACGGCTCCGCCGCCTGCTGTCGCAGTGAACTCTTTCTCCTCCAGTGCTTTCTGGTTCTCTTCCATCTGCTTCTGCATTTTCTGAGCCTGCTTCATCAGATTGTTCATGTTGCCCGGCATTCCTCCCGGGAATCCTCCTCTTTTTGCCATGGTAATATCCTCCTGAAAAATTTGTTTTTAATCTATTCTTCCCCGTCGTCGAAGTCGCTCTCGTCGTCCTCCTCGACCGGGATTCCATGAATCGCCTGCGTCAGTGCATCATCCACGGAAATCGTGGAGAGCGCGGCGTTTGCATGCTGGTCTGCTAAAATGAGCTGGACCTCTACGGTTTTTCCAGTCATCTGTTCAATAATGGTGCGGATCTCATCGGCTGCCTCCGGCCGCTCAACGTAGATGGATGCGAGCTGGTCTGCAAACTCAACAAACAGTTTGGCGTCGCCCGTCTCGCTGTTGTATTTCGGAACGGCGCTCTGCAGAAACTGGCGGAACATGCCGCTTGTCTGGCCGACAATTGCCTTCCAGGACGCGCTGATGCGCTGTAAATCCGCCGGTGCGGCTTTCACTGGTGCCGGTGCATTCTGCGGTGTTTCTGCCGCCGCATAGCCGTCTCCGGCCGCTCCGGAGCCTCCTGCACTGCCGTTTCCTGCTCCCGGTGCATTTGTCACCATCATCGGGATTCCGCGCTCCATTTTTTCTTCGAGAATCCTAAGACGCTCCAGCACGGATTCGAGGTTCTGCTCCATCTGCGGTTTGCAGAGTTTGACGAGCGCCACCTCAACGAGCACGCGCTTCTGCGCCGCATAGCGGAGCTGGCCGGAGAGCTCGGATAAAACGCGGATATAGTGGATCAGCGTCTCATCGTCTACCATCGTGCTCTCTTCTTTTAAGAGCTTCAGGTTTTCTGTAGAGACATCGAGCAGTTCTTCGGTTTCATCTGCGCTTTTTACCAACAGCAGATTCCGCAGATACCACGTAAAGTCGGTAACGAACTGTCCCAGCTCTTTTCCCCGGTTTAAAAGGGTTTCCAGCGTGCGGATGCTTCCCGTTACATCCCCGGCGAGGATCGTGCGGAGCATCTGGCTGAAGATTTCGGTATCAACAGTTCCGAGAACTTCAAGGACTTTATCGTACGTCAGCTTCTGCCCGAGGTAGAAGGCGATGCACTGGTCCAGGAGGCTTAACGCGTCTCGCATGGAGCCGTCGCCCGCCTTTGCGACGTAGCGGATGGCTTTTTCTTCGACATCCACGCCCTCTTTTTCCATCAGTTCACTAAGACGCGCCGCGATGGTATCGATCGTGATGCGGCGGAAATCGTACCGCTGGCATCTGGAAAGGATCGTCACCGGGATTTTGTTTGCCTCTGTGGTCGCCAGAATGAAGATGACATAGGACGGCGGCTCCTCCAGGGTTTTTAAGAGTGCATTGAACGCTCCAGTAGAAAGCATATGCACCTCATCGATGATATAGACTTTATACCGTCCCTGTGTCGGCCGGTAGGCTACCTCCTCACGGATTTCACGGATGTTGTCGACACCGTTGTTCGATGCCGCGTCGATCTCGATGACGTTCGTGGAAACGCCCGCCAGAATCGCCTTACACGTCGGACATTCGTTGCACGGGCTTCCGTCCACGGGATGTTCGCAGTTGACCGAGCGGGCGAGAATTTTGGCGATCGTCGTTTTTCCTGTTCCGCGGGTTCCGCAGAACAGGTACGCATGACCGATGCGGTCCGCGCGGATCTGATTTTTTAATGTTGTTACAATGTGATCCTGTCCTTTTACATCCTCAAAGGTGGAAGGACGGAATTTTCGGTACAGAGCAGTATAGCTCATAAAATTTTTCTCCTTTTATTGCATCGGCATGGAAGCCTGCCGCCGGCAGTTTCTTTTGGACAGCAGTGCAACAGAAGAACGGAGACCTTGTTGTTCTTGCTTTAAGGCCTCCGTTCTTTTTCCTTGCCTTTTTCGGGAACGCATCAATCGCCGAAGCTGATTCCCATCCGTTTTGCCTGCAGGACTTCCTGTGCATTCGGATCTACGGTCTTTAATTTTCCGGCGCACTCGCCCAGCGGAATTTTCTTTACTTTTCCGTTGACCATTCCGACCATGTAGCCGTACTGTTTGTCCAGAATAAGCTGTGCTGCCTCAGATCCGAGTCTTGTGGAAAGGACACGGTCATACGGACACGGGCTGCCGCCTCGCTGCATGTGGCCCGGTACGGTGACGCGGATTTCCATGCCTGTCTTTGCCTCGATCTCTTCTGCGATCTTGTAGGATACGGACGGGTATTTCTTTGCGATTTCTTCCTGACGTTTTTTCAGCTCTTTCTTCGGAAGTGCTGCGTCTTCTTTTGCAATTGCACCCTCGGCAACGGCAAGAATGGTGAATCCGCTTCCGCGCTCTTTTCGTCTGTTGATGGCCTCGCATACTTTTTCAATATCGTATGGAATTTCCGGAATCAGGATAACGTCTGCGCCGCTTGCGATTCCGGCGTACAGAGTCAGCCAGCCTACTTTATGACCCATAACCTCTACGATAAAAACTCTCTGGTGAGAGGAGGCTGTTGTATGGATGCAGTCGATCGCATCGGATGCAATATTGACGGCACTGTAGAAACCGAAGGTCATATCCGTTCCGTAGATATCATTATCGATGGTTTTCGGAAGATGGATAATATTCAGTCCTTCCTCTCTCAAGAGGTTTGCTGTTTTCTGGGTTCCGTTTCCGCCAAGAATGACAAGGCAGTCCAGAAGGAGCTTGTGGTAGGTATGCTTCATTGCTTCCACTTTGTCCAGACCGTTTGCATCCGGGGTACGCATCAGCTTGAACGGCTGACGTGAGGTTCCGAGAATAGTTCCTCCCTGTGTTAATATACCGGAAAAATCTTTTGCACTGAGCATGCGGTAATCGCTGTAGATGAGGCCTTTATAGCCGTTCATGAATCCGTATACTTCGAGATCTTTTACATTGTTTGCAAGGCCTTTTACGACTCCGCGCATGGTCGCATTTAATGCCTGGCAGTCTCCGCCGCTTGTTAACAGACCAATTCTTAACATATGACTTTTCCCATCCTGTTCTTTATTAGATTTTCACGACTGCTTCTTGTTTCCTGGCAGTATTATGGAATGTTTACATTATACCCTATTTTTTTCGTTCTCACAATAGTTCGGGGGAAGAAAGCGCGGGAGTTTCTATTTTTTGTACGAAAAAAGGAAGTCTGTGGTTCAGGCTTCCTTGGATTTTCTTTTTTATGCGCGCCGCACTTCGAACTCTCACCACAAACGTTACTCCTACAGCCTACTCGGCCCAGGCACCCTCACGGCACACAGGAGATTCCACTTAGTGCTGCTGCATTCCTGCCCTGACACGGTTCATGGAGTCCTGTTGCGTAAGACCCAGACGTCAACGTCACTTATAGAAGGCAGCTTCGCAATGAAAGAGCCCTCGGATTGGCATCACCCCCGCTGTAGCGGATTGCGGGTACAGGGCACCGCTATCTCCCCGGCTGCGCATTGTTTAGTATACGGGATTTCGGAGGGGATGTCAAGGAATTTGTGAATTGAAATATTGGTATAGCACGAGTATAATTTATAGTAAGGCCAGAAAATAACGCAAAAATTCAGTACCGCAGAGTGTGAACGACTGCTTTTTTCATTATTTTCAAGATTTGCTATCGATAACTTTTTGAAAATGATACATTTTTTTCTTATAGAAGGAGGATGGACGAATGATACGAGTTACGGTCTGGAATGAGTTTCAGCATGAGCGAACGCAGGAGAAAGTGAAAGAGATTTATCCGGACGGGATTCACACCTGTATTGCAAAGTTTCTGGGACAAGAGGAGGAGCTTTCGGTTCGGACGGCTGTGTTTGACGAGAAGGAGCATGGGCTGACGGAAGAAGTGCTGGCAAATACCGATGTGCTGGTGTTCTGGAATCATATGCTGCAGGAGGAGTTCTCGGACGATGTGGCCGAGCGGGTTCGGCGTCATGTGCTGGCCGGAATGGGGCTGGTAGTTCTGCATTCAGGGCATTATTCCAAGATTATGCGGAAGCTTCTCGGAACAAGTATGACGCTTCGGTGGCGGCATGGGGATCGTGAGAGACTGTTCTGTACGTGTCCGACCCATCCGATCGCGCAGGGAATTCCGGCATGGGTGGATATTCCGGAGGAAGAGATGTATGGGGAGTTTTTTGATATTCCCAAACCGGATGATGTGGTATTTACGGGATGGTTTGCAGGCGGTGAGGTGTTCCGCAGCGGATGCACCTTTACACGTGGGCTGGGCAAAATTTTCTATTTTCAGCCGGGACACGAGGAATACCCCATTTACCATATGCCGGTGATTCAGAAGATTATCAAAAATGGGGTGCGCTGGTGCGTTCCTGTAGTACGAAGACCGGCACCACTGGATAATGCATGGGTGAATCCATCTACGGAGGAAGTGTATCTTTCTTCACACCAAAAATAGCAACTGCAGTTTACCGATATCTGTATCCCGTTTGATTTTTTCAAAACAGGGGTCTGATTTCACGATCAAAAATGTTCTGCAATACACGGATGGAATCTGCGTACACATTGCATAAATCAGGAGGAAATGTTATATGAGAAAGCTTTCCGTTTTTTACGAACACATTCTACAGGCGTGTGAGCAGTCCGGTAAGACGATTCCGGAAGTGCTCGCGTTCTGCAGGGAGCAGGGAATTTCGGCTGTTGAGATGAACTACAGTCTGTTTGCATCAGAAAAAGAGGTCATTGCCCCGATGCTTTCCAATGCGGGGCTGGTGATCAGCTGTATGCATGAAACCTTTGATTTTTCCCATGATACGGATCTTGGCAGAGCACAGCAGATGCTCGATACTGCGGCATCGCAGCAGGTTTCGCGTGTCCTGTTTGTTGCAGGCGCGCTTGAAACTGCCGAAGCGGCAGAGCTTGCAGCCTGCAGCAGCACCTATGAGGCAACGAGTACTTTTATGACCGAAAACAAATCGATTCAAAATATGGTACATGCGCTTTCCTCACTCGCCGAATATGCGGCTTTGCGTGGCGTTACGATTACCTTAGAGGACTTTGACGGTTTTTTACAGCCGTTTGCACGCACATATCCGCTGCTCTGGTTTATGGAGCACGTGCCGGGGCTGCGATATACGCTTGATATCGGAAATTTTGCTTTCAGTGATGAGGATGTTTCGTATGCTGCCTGGCTTCTGAAGGATTATATTGTCCATGTTCACTGTAAGGATCGTGCCGAAAGTCCGCTCGTTCACGGACGTTTCTGCCGCGGCCTTGGCCAGACACCGGCCGGAACGGGATATCTGCCGATGGCAAAGCTTCTTACAGATTTAGAAGCGTGCGATTACGACGGTTATCTCGCCATCGAGCATTTCGATGCGCCGGATCAGTTATCGTTCATCGAACAGTCCGCAGCGTTTCTGCGCCAGTGGGTTTCCGAATAATTCCGCCTCTTTCATAAGCGCTCTGATTTTCGGAAAATTTCGTATTTCCGGGGAGAAATTCAGCAAGGAAAATATGTCGAAAAAATTCTTTACTATCTTTGGTTTTTTCGTATCTTTTCCTTGCTTTCCATGGAAAACATGGTAAACTAAATTTGAAGCTTTTTGAGAAGGCATGATTCGAAAAGCAAATCTAAAACAAGAGGGTTTTAAAGTAATGGGAGAAATTATTATTCCGCAGGGTTACAAATCTGCATTAAACCTCCACGATACACAGGTGGCGATTAAAACAGTAAAGGATTATTTCCAGCATGAGCTGACACATCGTCTGCATCTGCTCCGTGTAACAGCTCCACTTTTTGTACAGCCGGAAACCGGCTTGAATGACAATCTGAATGGCGTAGAACACCCGGTTTCTTTTGAGTTAAAGGATCAGGGTACCAAGAAAACCGCTGAAATTGTTCAGTCTCTGGCAAAATGGAAACGGTACGCACTTCACAAATACGGCTTCTCTGAGGGAGAAGGCATCTACACCGATATGAACGCCATCCGCCAGGACGAGGTGACCGACAACATTCACTCCGTTTACGTGGATCAGTGGGACTGGGAAAAAATCATGTCCCCGGAAGAACGCAATCTTGATTTCTTAAAGAGTACCGTAAAAGATATCTATGAGGCACTGAAAAACACGGAAAAACATATGGCAGACCAGTACGACTACATCGAAACCATTCTGCCGGATGAAATTTTCTTTATCACTTCCCAGGAACTTGAGGATCGCTATCCGGATCTGACTCCAAAGGAAAGAGAGTATACAATCACCAAAGAAAAAGGTGCTGTCTTTATTATGCAGATCGGCGGCGTGCTTGCTTCCGGAGAGCGTCAGGACGGACGTTCCCCGGACTACGACGACTGGTCCTTAAACGGCGACCTGATCGTTTATTATCCAGTGCTTGACATCGCTCTTGAGCTCTCCTCCATGGGTATCCGCGTCAACGCAGATGCTCTCCGCGCCCAGTTAAAGGAATGCGGATGCCAGTCCCGCGCGAAGCTTCCCTTCCAGAAATCCATTCTGAACGGCACTCTCCCGCAGACAATCGGCGGTGGTATCGGACAGTCCCGTATCTGTATGTTTTTCCTGCGCAAAGCGCACATCGGAGAGGTACAGTGCTCGGTATGGCCGATGGAGACACGAGAGGTGATGGATGTGATGAATATTCAGCTTCTGTAAGATTGGTTTCGAATAGACTATTACTGTAAAAGGGATACGTTTCCTGTCCGCCCGTTTTCAGGGTATGACAGAAACGTATCCCTTTTATATTTTCCTGCATTGCTGCTGCATTTCGTCCTTACATCAAATCTTTTTCTGCTTTTCGCGGTTTCAGAACCGTTCTTCCAAAAGCTCAAGCAGTTCCTCTCTCTGAAAGGATGCTGTCTTAATTTCATCACCGGAAAGGATCTCTTCCGCCAGCTCTTTTTTCATCTGCTGAAGCTTGATGATTTTTTCCTCGATGGTTCCTTTTGCAATCAATTTGTATACCGTCACAACATTTTTCTGCCCAATACGATGTGCACGGTCTGTCGCCTGATTTTCAACAGCAACATTCCACCATGGATCGTAATGGATGACGATATCCGCGCCGGTCAGGTTCAGGCCGGTTCCACCTGCTTTCAGGGAAATACAGAATACAGACGTGTCATCCCGGTTGAACTGTTCCACCATTTGTGCACGCTGCTCTTTTTTCGTGCTTCCCTGCAGGACAAAGCAGCTGATGCTTTCTTCCTGCAGACGCGCGGTCAGGATCTCGATCATCGAAGTGAACTGGGAGAACAGCAGGATTTTGTGGCCGGATTCCACGGCACTCTGAATCAGCTCAATGCAGAGATCGAGTTTTGCCGAACCGCCTTCGTAATTTTCGTAAACAAGCGCAGGATCACAGCAGAGCTGACGCAGCCGCGTCAGTTCAGAGAGCACCTGGAACCTGGAATCGGCAAATTCTTCCTCTGTCTGGTTCTGCAGCATAAGCGCCAGCCGCTGGGCATGTGCATGATACAGCTCCTTCTGCTTCTGTTCCATGCAGGCAGCCATATTTTTCTCAATTTTGTCCGGCAGATCCTTCAGCACTTCCTTCTTCAGACGGCGCAGAATAAACGGACGGATCATCTTTTGCAGACGTTCTAATCTTTCTTCGTCGCCGTTCCGCACAATCGGAAGTTCAAACTGCTCGCGGAATTTCTGATATCCATAGAGGAATCCCGGCATCAGATAATCAAAGATGCTCCATAGTTCACTTAACTGGTTTTCTACCGGTGTTCCGGTTAATGCCAGGCGGAACGATGCATGGATTGTTTTCACGGCTTTTGCTCCCTGCGTTGCGTGATTTTTGATGAACTGCGCCTCATCAATGATCTCGCAGAAGAATGGGAGATCCTGATACAGTTCGATATCGCGGCGGAGCAAATCGTACGAGGTAATCAAAATATCCTGCATACCGGCATTTTGGATCATCTCTTTCCTCTGTTCCTGTGTGCCGGCGACGAGTCTCGTCTGCAGCTCCGGAGCAAAGCGGGCACATTCGCTCTCCCAGTTATAGACGAGAGATGCCGGTGCAACGATCAAAGAACGACGATTTGCATCTTCGGGTGCTTCCTGCATTTCAGATAAGAGAAAGGCGATGGTCTGCAGCGTCTTTCCAAGTCCCATATCATCCGCCAGGATACCGCCAAAGCCGTTCTGGCATAAGGTTTTCAGCCACCAGAATCCTGTTTTCTGATATTCACGGAGCTGTGCCTGCAGATTGTCCGGAAGTTCAAAATCGTTCTCCTCTGCAGTTTTCATATTTCGGATCAGCATACGGAACTCGCGGTTTTTCTCAACCTGAAGATCATCCTGCTCTTTTAAACGGGTATCGAGGTAGAGTGCTCGGTATTTCGGAATTGTGATCTCGCCGCTCTTCAGCTTTGCCTCGGAGATCTGCAGATTTTCCCGCAGTTCCGAGAGAACGCGGATACCGTCCTCGTCCATATCCATAAATTCACCGGTCCTCAGGCGGTAAAATTTCTTTTTCCGGTCATATTTTGAAAGAATCTCTGCCAGTTCCTCCATGCCAAAATTGCCCGGATTCAAATGAAGTTCCAGTACATTTTCTGCGAGGGATACACCGACAGAAACTTTCGGGGACGGGATGACACGGATCGCTTTTAACCGGTCAGAAACAAAAATTTCGCCCAGTTTCTGCAGATCTTCCATACCGCTGCTTAAAAACTCATACATCTCATCGGCTCCCTGGAGAAGCATCTGATGTTTCCGCGCATCATAAGCGCTGAAACAGGATCGAACGAGCTGGTTTGCCGCTGCTTCTTTCCGTACATCACGGCCATGGGAAAGCTGATGGATATCGTTTGCATCTGCAAAAACATTGTATTTTTTCTCGCCATAGACAGCCAGAAGTTCGCAGATAATCATATCATGCTGCGGCGCATCCAGATAAATCTGAAATTCCACCTGCGGCGGAAGATACTGCTGTAATTCCAGCTTTTCTTCTTTTTTTACCTTAAAATGTTCCTCCAACACCGGGAGAAGTCCCTGGCAGAAGGTCGGGATATCTTCTTTTGCAATTTCACAGACTCCGTCCGGACATCGCTCCATATATTCCAGGAAGTCGCAGACTTCTGCTATCTCTTCCCTTGGGACTCGGTAAATTGTATTTTTTTCTGAAAGAAAATACAAATATTTTCTGCCATAAAAAATGGGATCCGCGTACATCTGTACCTTTAGGCCATCTGCTTTCCGTAAAAGCTTCATTTCATACTGCGGCATCCCCTCCTGGCAGTGCCACAGTTTTTCTTCTCTCCAGTTCGTACGACAAAAGAACTCCTGGCTGCCAACAGCCTCAAAAAATTCATCCATATTCTGCACAGAAATCATCACATAACGGTCATCAAAGCAGGACGCATAGCTGCCGGTACCTATCTGATAGCATGAGCCGCGTTCCATGGTATATGCGCTCAGAAATTCTACCATCGGACGGCTTTCTTCTTCAAAAGCATCCATACAGTGCAAAAAAGAAAGCTGTGCACCGTAGCTGACCGTTTCCATATTTTTTACAGCTGCTGTCATTTTGGAAACACTTTTTAATACATACATCCTTTTGCTTCCGATTTTAAATTCTGCCCGAAAGGAATCGTCAAACTGGCTCTCCAGATGAATTTCCAGTTTAACCTGACCTGCTTTTGCTTTCGGCAGAAAAGCAACCTGATCCCGCATCACATAATGTGAAAGCAGTTCAGAAAAACCGGGGCTTGTCTCTGCTTTTGGTGTTGGTTTTACTACTTTTCTGACAATTTTATGTTCTCCCTGGAATTCTTCCATTCCTTTTTTCACGCCGACAGCACGAAGAAGCTGCTCCAGTTCCTGATGTTCTTCGTCATTTCTCACTTTTTCTTCCAGTTTTTTTCTCTCTTTTTTCCGCCATTCAAGATAGTACAGCAAAACAGCGACACAATGTTTGCACAATCCCCAGTACTGCTCATGTGCCGGACAATCACAATCATCTTCCATAATTTCAGACATTTCTTCATCTACAGAAACGCTGACACAATACATATTTTTTCCGCTTCCGTCTACGACAGCTGTAATTTTATGCAGTTGATATCCGAAAATATCCTCCATTTCCTGTACCTGAAAAGCATGCACTTTCTGTTCTTCATAGATCTTTTTTCCACGGTTATATGATACGGAATTCGTCTCCTGTTTGATGTCCGCCTTTGTAATCATGCTGGTAAAATCCTTTCTGTTCTATCTTTTCCCATCATTCACAATTCGTATTTTACAGATTCTGGTTTTGATCACATCCGACAAGCTTCTCGGAAAGCTCTTTTAAAACATTTTCCTGATATCCCGCTTTTCCTGTTTTCCTTACCAGTTCCGCCGTTTCTCTTAATAACGGGTGCCAAATGTGTTCCAGCTTTTTTCTGCCATTCTCTCCAAATACTTCTTTTGAAAGACTGTTCCGGTAATCCTCTGGTGACATTCCAAAGAATTGGATTCTGTTTCCGAACCGCTGCCAGAGTCTGTCGGCAATTCCAATCCCATCCGGATCAAGATCTCCACTGTAGTAAATGGGAATCCCACTCTGTACGATCAACGAAATCAGTTTTAATGCTGCATACCGCGGCTGTCCCGACGTACACAGCAGCGACACATTCTTTCCCTGCACCTGTTCCATAAGATAGCTGAATACCATTTTGTTTTCCACAATGTATACACACGTTCCGACAGGCTGTACTTCTGTAATACCCTTCAGATTTTCCATGGTAAGCACATACGGTTCCCCGCATCGGCAAAAGGCTTCATATGCCGGATGCCATATCTCCTGTTTTTTCAAACGAATTCCAAACGCATGTACCAGGGAAGAAATATTATCCGGCACAACTCCCACGCACTGCAGCAGTTCTCTCCATTGCATTCGGTACTGATAAATAAGAGGTTTCATCAATTGCCTCCAAGTAGTCCATCTTTTTTTCCTTTCTTATTCTCTTTTATTTCAACTAATAAAAATTATATCATATCCTGCTATATATGATAAGTTTCTTTTGGTTAAAAACAGAAAAACCCCGGCCGCCTTACGGCGCCGGGGTCTCTTACGTTTGAGCACAAGTATCTTTCGATACAATTATATTTTATTTCCCGCAGTGCTTTCCTCGATTTCGCTTCGCTCCATCTCGGTCGGGCTGTCGCCCTATAAATTCTCCGACTAATGCCCTTGTGTGAGCAAGCTCCCACCGGTCATTACTCTCCGAATTTGCACTGCTCATAGATAACCGAAATTAGTCGATCAGAGTAGCAACACGGCCTGATCCAACGGTACGGCCACCCTCACGGATAGCGAAGGTAAGACCCTGATCCATAGCGATCGGGTGGATCAGTTCGATGGTCATCTCTACGTTATCGCCAGGCATGCACATCTCAGTTCCTTCCGGAAGAGTGATAACACCTGTTACGTCAGTTGTACGGAAGTAGAACTGCGGACGATAGTTATTGAAGAATGGAGTATGACGGCCACCCTCGTCTTTTGTCAGAACGTATACCTGAGCGGTAAATTTGGTATGGCAGTGAACGGTACCTGGTTTAGCCAGAACCTGTCCTCTTTCGATCTCTGTTCTCTGAACACCACGAAGCAGAGCACCGATGTTATCACCAGCCTGAGCCTCATCGAGGAGTTTACGGAACATCTCGATACCAGTTACAACAGTTTTCTTGGTCTCTTCTTTCAGACCTGCGATTTCAACTTCCTCATTCAGATGAAGAACACCAGCCTCAACACGGCCAGTAGCAACAGTACCACGACCAGTGATGGTGAATACGTCCTCTACAGGCATGATGAAGTCTTTATCAGTGTCACGCTGCGGATCCGGGATCCAGCTATCTACTGCATCCATAAGCTCCATGATTTTATCTCCCCATGGGCCAGCCGGATCTTCCAGAGCTTTCAGAGCAGAACCCTGGATGATCGGAGTGTCATCTCCCGGGAAGTCATACTCGTTCAGCAGCTCACGGATCTCCATGTCTACCAGCTCAAGCAGCTCTTCGTCGTCTACCATATCGCATTTGTTCATGAATACAACGATGTAAGGTACACCTACCTGACGGGACAGAAGGATGTGCTCTTTTGTCTGAGCCATAACACCGTCTGTAGCAGCTACTACAAGGATAGCTCCGTCCATCTGTGCAGCACCAGTGATCATGTTCTTTACATAGTCAGCATGGCCTGGGCAGTCAACGTGTGCATAGTGTCTTTTCTCTGTCTGATACTCAACGTGTGCAGTAGAGATTGTGATACCACGCTCTCTCTCTTCCGGAGCTTTATCGATATCTTCGAAGTTCTCAGCAGTGTTTCCTTCTACTCTGGTAGAAAGTACTTTTGTGATAGCTGCGGTCAGAGTTGTTTTACCATGGTCAACGTGGCCGATGGTACCAATGTTACAATGCGGTTTTGTTCTTTCAAATTTAGCTTTAGCCATTTTAAAATGTCCTCCTTAAAATTGCGCCCAGTGGGCTTTTTTGAGACTAAATTGGTGGCAGGAACCCACCTGAATCGTAAACCTGCTAAGTCTGATTATATTGCATTTCCGTCTTATTTGCAAGGGAAATCTCAGAAAAATAATACTTTTAGGCTGTGCAGCCTTTGACAGCTGCACACCCGATTATTTTTCTTACATTATTTTGCTTTTGCAGACAGAACTTTTTCCTGTACGTTTTTCGGAACCTGCTCGTATTTATCAAAGAACATGGAGTAGTTACCACGTCCCTGAGTTTTAGAACGAAGGTCTGTTGCGTAACCGAACATTTCAGCCAGCGGTACGAATCCACGGATCATCTTTCCGCCGCCGATGTCATCCATACCCTCGATACGACCACGACGGGAGTTGATATCACCGATAACATCACCCATGTAATCTTCCGGAGTGGAAACTTCGACTTTCATGATAGGCTCAAGAAGAACCGGAGCACCCTTCTGCATAGCTTCCTTGAATGCCAGAGAACCAGCAATGTGGAATGCCATCTCAGAAGAATCGACCTCATGATAAGATCCGTCGTATACATTTGCATGAACACCGACTACCGGGAAGCCTCCCAGGATACCGGCTTTCATAGCCTCTTCGATACCTTCGCCTACAGCCGGGATATACTCTTTCGGAATAGCTCCACCGACAACGGTAGACTCGAATTTGTAAATCTCTTCGCCGTTTGCATCCATAGGCTCGAATTTAACTTTACAGTGACCATACTGTCCACGTCCACCAGACTGTTTTGCATATTTGCTGTCGATGTCTGCCGGTTTGGTAATGGTCTCTTTGTATGCAACCTGCGGAGCACCTACGTTAGCCTCTACTTTGAACTCACGAAGCAGACGGTCAACGATGATTTCCAGATGCAGCTCACCCATACCAGCGATAATGGTCTGACCAGTTTCCTGATTGGTGTGTGCACGGAAGGTCGGATCCTCCTCAGCCAGTTTTGCAAGGGACTCGCCCAGTTTGCCCTGGCCTGCTTTTGTCTTAGGCTCGATAGCCAGCTCGATAACCGGCTCCGGGAACTCCATAGACTCAAGGATTACCGGATGCTGCTCGTCGCAGATGGTATCACCTGTTGTGGTGAACTTGAATCCGATTGCAGCTGCGATGTCACCGGAGTAAACTTTATCCAGCTCCATACGTTTGTTTGCATGCATCTGAAGGATACGTCCAACACGCTCTTTTTTATCTTTTGTTGCATTCAGTACGTAAGAACCGGAGTTCATAGTACCGGAGTACACACGGAAGTATGCCAGTTTACCAACGAATGGGTCTGTCATAATCTTGAATGCCAGTGCGGAGAACGGCTCGTCATCGGAAGAATGTCTTACGATCGGGTTTCCGTCCAGATCGGTACCCTCGATTGGCGGGATATCGGTCGGAGCCGGCATGTACTCAAGAATAGCGTCCAGGAGTTTCTGAACACCTTTGTTTCTGTATGCAGAACCGCAGCATACCGGTACAGCTGTACACTCGCAGGTAGCTTTACGCAGAACTGCTTTCATCTCGTCTACAGACGGGATATCATCATCCAGATAACGCATCATCAGCTCATCATCCAGCTCGCAGATTTTCTCTACCAGCTCGGTGTGATACAGCTCAGCGTCGTCTTTCATATCTTCCGGGATATCAACGATGGAGATATCATCGCCCTTATCGTCGTTGTAGATGTAAGCTTTCATCTCGAACAGATCGATAATTCCCTTGAACTCATCTTCCTTACCAATTGGAAGCTGAAGGCAGATAGCATTTTTACCAAGTCTGGTCTTGATCTGATCTACAGCGTTGTAGAAGTCAGCACCAAGGATGTCCATCTTGTTGATGAATGCCATACGCGGTACGTTGTAGGTATCAGCCTGACGCCATACGTTCTCAGACTGAGGCTCTACACCACCTTTTGCACAGAACACGCCGACAGCGCCGTCCAGTACACGAAGAGAACGCTCTACCTCTACGGTAAAGTCAACGTGGCCTGGGGTATCAATGATGTTGATACGGTGCTCAAGAGCGCCCGGTTTCGGCTTGCAGTTCTCTTCCAGAGTCCAGTGGCAGGTTGTAGCAGCTGAAGTAATTGTGATACCACGCTCCTGCTCCTGTTCCATCCAGTCCATGGTAGCAGTTCCTTCGTGAGTATCACCAATCTTGTAGTTAACACCGGTATAGTACAGGATACGCTCGGTCAGGGTTGTTTTACCTGCATCGATGTGAGCCATAATACCAATGTTTCTGGTTCTCTCTAATGGATATTCTCTTCCAGCCAACGGATTTTCCTCCTCTTAGAATCTGTAGTGAGCAAATGCCTTGTTAGCCTCTGCCATCTTATGAACTTCTTCTTTCTTCTTCACAGAAGCACCTGTGTTGTTAGATGCATCCAGAATCTCGTTTGCCAGTCTGTCTTCCATGGTACGCTCGCCTCTCTTACGAGAATAAGCGGTCAGCCAACGAAGGCCAAGAGCCTGACGTCTGTCCGGTCTTACCTCGATCGGTACCTGATAAGTAGCACCACCGATACGTCTTGCTTTTACTTCAAGAACCGGCATGATATTGTTCATTGCTTCTTCAAATACTTCGATTGCTGGTTTTCCAGCTTTTTCTTCTACTTTAGCAAATGCGCCGTATACGATTTTCTGGGCAACGCCTCTCTTACCATCCAGCATGATGTTGTTGATCAGCTTGGTTACCACTTTGTTATTGTATAACGGATCTGCTAAAACATCTCTTTTCTGAGTATGTCCTTTACGTGGCACGTTACTTCCCTCCTTAACCATCATTCGATTAAATCATCGGTACTCACACTTATTTGCAGTATGTCCGCGCGTGTAAATTCTCTATAAATCCGCAGCCGTGGGGATTTATGGAATAACGCACAACATTTCGCTTTTTTGTGATACTAGATATATCTCGAACTCGTTTTACTTAATTATTTCTTTTTCGGTCTCTTAGCACCGTATTTAGAACGGGCCTGTTTTCTGTTAGCAACACCTGCAGTATCAAGTGTACCACGGATGATGTGGTATCTGGTACCTGGCAGGTCCTTAACTCTTCCTCCACGGATCAGAACAACGCTGTGCTCCTGAAGGTTGTGACCTTCTCCTGGGATGTAACTTGTTACTTCGATTCCGTTGGAAAGACGAACTCTGGCGATTTTACGAAGAGCTGAGTTAGGTTTTTTCGGTGTAGCAGTTTTAACAGCTGTGCACACACCTCTCTTCTGAGGAGAAGACATATCTGTGGATTTCTTTCTCAGAGAATTGTAGCTTTTCTGCAGTGCCGGCGCGGTAGATTTCTTTACGGAAGTCTCACGGCCTTTTCTTACTAACTGGTTGAATGTTGGCATTCCATTTCACCTCCTGATAGATTTCTCCGTGTGTCCCACGGGGTTTCATACGGCTGCTTTAGTTCAACATAATTGCTTTGCAGCTTTTGCGCGCACAAAAAACAGTCTTTTACGCACGCTCGTTTATTATAGCGTCTGTCCTTTCAAAAGTCAAGGGGGAAATTCGCAAAAAATCGCGTATTTACGCGGCTTCTGCGGATTTCCCCCATTGATGCATTACTGTGCAAAAGTATTTTTTCTTCCTATTATAATCTCACCAGATTATTTTCTGACATTTTCTGTTTTTCGTTAAAGCGGACGGTTCCTGAAGGCCGGACACGCATCACACCGCTTCGGCTTCTCCTCGCTCTGTGCATTGCCCCAGAGGTCACGCGCTTTCTCTTCGGCACACCCTTTGCACCAGGGAAACATGCGGACATTGCTGATGTAAAAGTTCTCAAAGTTTGTCTCGTCGTTGTTGATGTCAAACTGCTGCTTTCTCGACAGCTCTTCCGTATGTTCTGCAATCCAGGCCTTCTGCCCTTCGGTCGCCGGATACCCCGGTCCGCCGAGGACGTAATCCATATCGGCATGGAGATTTTCCGGTTCGCCTGGTTTGTGGAATCCTACAAATAAAATATAACCGCGGCGCAAAAGCTCCTGGATCGGCTCGTCCGTCTGGCCGTCCGGACCTAAAATCGCCCGCGCGGTCTGCGCATGAAAATTTTCTGTTTTGGGATAGAATTTCCCAGTTGGTGCTAAAAATCCATCTGCCATTTTCTTTTCTCCCATGTTCTCATTTGCTGTATGCTTTTCTATACCATAACCGATTTTTTCAAAACAGGCAAGGTTTGTTTTACTGGATTTTTTTTTTTATCTGTGCTATACTCTTGCCCGTGCATTTATGCAATCGGATTTTCCCGTCTTTTTGCGGGTGTCCGGACTGGTTCGTGAACTTCCCAGTATAAAAAACCAAGTATCTCAAAATTTTCATCAAAGGAGATTGGAAAATGAATGCAAGAAAACTGATCATCGACTGTGATCCGGGCATCGACGATTCTCTCGCCCTGATGCTTGCCGCGGCTTCGAAAGAGCTGGATCTTGTCGGCATCACCACAGTCAGCGGAAATGTACCCGCTTCTATGGGCGCTAAAAATGCCCTCAAAATTCTTTCTATGATTGGAAAACCAGATGTCCCGGTTTATGTCGGCGAGGAGACGCCTCTGGTCCGCGACTACGTGGACGCGATGGACACCCACGGCATGGACGGTCTCGGCGAATCGGGCTGGCCGGATGCCGAAGGCCTTACGCCAAACAAGGACGCTGTTTCTTTCCTGATCGAAACCTTAAAAGCAACCCCTGATGTTACCATTCTTGCCCTCGGACCGATGACGAACCTTGCAAAAGTCATCTCCCGCGCACCGGAGTGCCTGACAAACCTGACGGCTCTTGTCTCCATGGGCGGAAGCTATAAGAGCCATGGAAACTGCTCCCCGGTTGCCGAGTACAATTACTGGTGCGACCCGGATGCCGCAGCCGAAGTATTCCGCGCGTTTTCCGAGCTGCCGCAGCTTGCAGGCAAAAAGCTTCATATGATCGGGCTGGATGTCACACGAAAAATTGTCCTGACGCCGAATCTTGTGGAATATATGAAATGCGTAAATCCAGGAGTCGGAACCCGCATTGAGGAGCTGACGCGCTTCTACTTTGATTTCCACTGGAAACAGGAAAAGGTCATCGGATGCGTGATCAACGATCCGCTCGCGGCCGCTTATCTTGTGGATCCGTCGCTCTGCAGCGGTTTTGATGCGTATACGCAGGTAGAAACCGGAGGCCTCTGCATCGGACAGACGGTTGTGGATGCCATGAATTTTTATCAGAAAGCACCGAACAGCCACATTCTGACGCAGGTCGATGTGCGCCGTTTCTTCCTGATGTTCTTTGAGCGCGTTCTCGGCGTGCCGCAGGAGGAATCCGCACCGGTTCTCGACCAGATTCTCACCGCACCGCCGGTCTTCCCACATGAGACGATGTTTCAGAAGGGAGGCGAGGCATGATGAATACTAACCGTACGTTAAAGCTCACGACACTCGCGCTCTGCGGTGTCATCAATATTCTCGGCGGTACCATTGCTCTGCTGCTGCGTCTTCCGGTTTATCTGGACTCCATCGGAACAGTTCTGGCAGCCGCTCTGTTCGGACCTGCTGCTGGCCTCGTTCCGGGACTGATCTCCGGACTCATTTCCGGCATGACGAGTGATGTCTATGCGTTTTACTATATTCCGGTGCAGCTTGTCATCGGTCTCGTTGCCGGCCTTGTATTCCGCAGACTCCGCCCGTCCCATACGGCAGGATCCCGCAGCGAGAGTCTTTCCCTCCGCTCCATGGGCTGGAAGCTGTTTCCGGCAGCGCTTGTGATCTCACTTCCGGGTACTGTGGTAAGTTCCACAATCACCGCGGTTGTTTTCGGTGGAATTACTTCCTCCGGCTCCACTGTGCTGGTGCAGCTGCTTCACAGTCTCGGTATGAATCTGACTCTCTCTGTCTGCGTTGTACAGGCCATGACAGACTTTGTGGATCGAATGATTGTCCTTGCAGTCGTCCTCGTGATTCTGCCCGCCGTTTCTTCTGCTTTCGGCAGTCTTTCTATGAGAAGCAGAAAATAATCTGTACCAATAGCACAAAGAATCCTGCAAAAAATTCACTTTCTTTTTTGCAGGATTCTCATATTTTGGCATAACAAGAACTCCGGAAAAAAGGGGAGGCTGCATCAGGAGCCATCCCTTTTCCGGAGTCTTTTATTTCTTCTTTAATAAAATCATTCACATGCGCGGATCCATACCTGCATTTCGCCCTCACCTCGGTTGTTCCACATATAATATGGAATCAGCTTCAGTTTCGTCTTTTCCTCTTCCTCTTTCTGATACAGATGATACAACGGCTGTTTTTCCGCATCGCCCAGCTTCATGCGACGTCCCTCGGCCGTTACGCGCACAAAGTGCTCGCCCAGCTCATCGGCTGCTTCTGCGGTTTTTTCACCATTCACACAGAGTTTTGTCAAATGCAGATTCTTTCCGTTGTCTGCTTCTTCCATACAGTAAACAACCGGTCCTCGTTTTACGGCAACACGGCCGGCGTCCTCGCGTACAAGCGGATTGGATGCCAAAAACTGGATTTCCATCGGGAAGTTCAGGCGGATCGTCTCACCCTTCGCCCATACTTTTGTCACATACAGATACCCGTCTTTTTCTTCCACTTCTGCGCCTTTTGGAATCTCTTTTTCATAAGAAGCACACCATCCCGGGATGCGGAATGCAAAGGTGTACGGCTCTTTGGTATCGCTCTCGCAGGTCACGGAAACATGGCCGTCCCACGGGAATTCGGAAGTGATGGATGCTTTTACTTTTTCTCCTTCCGCTGTTCCACCCATGTACAAGTGGACAAACAGGGTTGTGTCGTTTTCCGTGTATGCGTAAGATGCAACTGAGCTTACCGTTCTTGCCAGGTTCGGAGGGCAGCAGGCACAGCCGAACCATTTCTGACGGATCGGTTTTACATGGAATTTCCGCTCATCCTTGTGACATGCCTCCGGCAGTACCTCCAGCGGATTGACATAGAAGAAGCTCTTTCCGTCGAGCGCCATTCCGGAGAGAACGCCATTGTAGAGGGCTAATTCCATCACATCCGCGTACTCTGCTTTTGCCTGAATCTCCAGCATGCGGCGAGCAAAGAACACAAGACCGATGGATGCACAGGTCTCTGCGTAAGCGGTATCGTTTGGCAGGTCATAGTTGAAAGAGAATGCCTCTCCTATATGAGTGGCACCGATTCCGCCGGTGACGTACATTTTCTGATGCACCATGTTGTTCCAGAGAGTTTCACAGGCTTTCAGCAGGCTCTCATCCTGCGTTGCCCTTGCCACATCCGCCATGCCGGAATAGAGATATACGGCGCGTACGGAGTGCCCCTGCACCTCATCCTGCTGACGCACCGGGCGGTTTGCCTGATTGTAGCTATATCGTTCCTCGCCCTCCGGGCAGGTCAGACCGCGCTCGATATCGTAATAGTATGGTTTTGTTCCGCGTTCATCGATGAAGTATTTTGCAAGATCAAGATACTTCTGCTCGCCGGTCAGATCATAGAGACGCATCAGAGCCATCTCTGCAATTTCGTGACCCGGATAACCTGCTTTTTTACCCTCGCCGTGACCGAGTTTGCTGGCAATAAAATCCGCGAAACGCTCCGCTGCTTTTAAGAGACGGTCTTTTCCGGTCGCCTGATAATAGGCCACGGCGCCTTCCGTCAGATGACCGAAGCAGTACAGCTCATGGTTGTCCTTAAGGTTTGTAAAAATCATATCCTGATCGTTGATCAGATAGTAGGTATCGAGGTATCCGTCTTCTCTCTGTGCTGCGCAGACAGCTTCAATTGCTTCATCTGCCGTTTTTTCCAGCTCCGGATCGGGATGCTGTGTCAGGGAGTACGCAACTGCCTCCACCCATTTGGTAAAATCGGTATCCTGGAACAGGAAGCCATAAAATCTTCCGTCCATTTTGCCATCCTTCGGCAGTGTCTCAAAAGTATCCAGCGGATATTTGATCTGAACAAATTTGTCTCCTTTTGCTTTCCGCTCTTTTTCAACTTCACCGGCGCGGCGGTAGTTCCGCATACAGAAGCTCGGTGCTGCTCCCGGAACATTGTCATTTAAGGCATTCCACTGATACGGAATTACTTCGGTGCGGACAAGCTCCATCTCTTTTTTCCAGAATGCATCAGTAACCTGGACTTTTGCCAGGGATAATGGTTTGCTGAAGTTTTTCTGATCCATTTTTTCGGTCTCCTTTTTCGTTGTCTTCCGCCGCCTCCTGGTTTGAAAAAGATATTTTCCTTGCTTTCAGGGATGGGAAGCGTTACACTTCTTTTGACGGCTGTTTTCCTGTTTTTCTATAGTTTTATTTTAGCAAAACGAACCGCCGTTTAAAATACAAGAATGTTTGAAAAGGTTTGAAAAAGTCATATGATCTCTGTTTTATTTCCAGATGCCGCCTGTTTTACCTACGACCTCTGCGGCAAATTCCAGTCCCCGTCCCCGGAGTGGATGCACCTGACACGGAATCTCGTCAATTTTGAACTGATGGTTGTGACGGAAGGAACGCTTTTTATCGCGGACGAACGCCGCTCTTACGAAGTCCATCCTGGCGAATATCTTCTTTTGCCTCCGACCGCCCATCAGCACGGTTCGAAAAAAGGAAGCTGCTCTTTCTACTGGCTCCATTTTATCCCTGGTATCCCCTCCGCACCGCTCATCGCTCCTTCTGACCCGACCGCCGGATCGGTTCTGGATGAGTTTCATGCTGCACCGCCATCCTCCTACCGCCTTGAGGACCTCGCTCCCGCCCAGCTTCCATCCAACTACCCCGAAACGTTATGCATCCCGCGCCAGGGAACGCTTTCCTCCCCGAACCGCGTCATCATCCTCATGAAGCAGCTCCAGGACACTTCCCTGCGTTTCCACAACACGTTCCTCAACAACAGCCTGACTGCCGCTGTTCTCGGCGAAATCAACTGTCAGAGTCCCTTCTACCGCACCTACACTTCCGAAACGCAGCGGACGCAGATCCTGCAGGACATCATCAGCTACATCCAGTACCACAGCAGCGAGTCCCTCAAAGTCACCGAACTCGCCCGTTATTTCGGATACAACGACAAATACCTCTCCTCCCTCTTCCACGAGGGCACCGGGATGACGTTAAAACAATTCATCCTGAAATCCAAAATGGACAGCGCTATGGCCGAGCTGACGGACACAAATCACACGGTCTCTCAGATTGCTTATAATGTGGGATTTCAGGATGCGCATAATTTTTCCACGGCTTTCCGAAAACTCACCGGGATGACGCCGGGACAGTACCGGAAGAGTTATGGGAACCGGAAACTTTCTTTTGAATAGGACGGGAGGATACGACCCCCAGGCACCGCGGGGGGCGGACGCTCCGCTGCGCCTGGGGACCCATCTACGTTTTGGCGGACGGAAGTGATTTACTCAATGGATGGATTCACTTATTCTTTAGAAATTTACTGTTTCTTTTAGAAAATAGACATACTTTGCTCACATTTCTTCACTATACTATATCTCAGATAGTTGATGAACCATTCAAAACTATCTCCCCCCTCATTATGAAAGAGCAGCCCGCATATCCGCGGGCTGTTCTTATTTTTTGTCTTTTTGCACCCCACCTAACGTAAATGCCGCCTGCGGTCGGGGAAAATATCCCGACCGCAGGCGGCCTCACAATCTACCGTGGAATCACATTACTCTTCCGCAGCTTCAATTGCTGCAGTCTCGATAATAAATTTCACGCTTCCATCCATTCCATTTGCCTTACCACTGTAAGAAGTATAAGCACATTTATCCGAATTCAGCGCCTGAATCCGATCCAGTACATCTCCCAGATCATCCTCAAAGGTACTCTTCAGCTTGCTGGTACCCTCTTCTTCAAACTTCTTCGTACCGTCAGCCAGTTCTTTCGCCCCATCGGACAGCTCGTCAATACCATCAACAACCTTGCTGCTTCCCGATTTCAGATCAGAAGCTCCGCTTGCCAGAGAAGAAGTTCCATTTGCCAGTGTAGAAGCTCCGCTCGCCAGCGTAGATGCTCCGCTTGCCAGCGTAGATGCTCCGCTGTTCAGTTCAGAAGCTCCGCTTGCCAGGGAAGAAGTTCCATTTGCCAGTGTGGAGGCTCCGCTTGCCAGCTGGGATGCTCCGCTTGCTACCTGAGAAGCACCGCTTCTTAAGCTTCCGCTGTTTGCAGAAAGTTTTGCAGATCCATCGCTTAACTGGCTTCCCAGCTGTCCAAGACCTGCGGTCAGCTGTGTCGTGCCGCCCTGCAGAGTCGTAACGCCCTCAACCAGAGCCGGTGCATTTGCTTTCAGCTGGCTTGCGCCGGAAAGCAGCGTATCATTGTAAGCACTCAGCTGAGTAAATCCTGCGTTCAATGCATTGATGCCTGCTGTTGCTTTTGCAAAACTCTCATTTGTGCTGCTGTACAGCTGGCTCACACCTGCGGACAGAGTATCGATGCCCTTGTACAGAGTGCTTCCGCCTGCATCAAGCTGTGCCACACCTGCGGTCAGTTTCTGCATTGCACCAAGATTCTGCTCAACAACTGCTTTATTATCGGTGATGGTCTGCATCTGTTTCTTCATGGTCTCAAGCTGCGGCATCAGAGCTGCAACCGTCTTCTGCAGATCACTGTACTGGCTCTTGATGTCGCTCATCTTCTGCTGCATTGCTGCAAGACCGGAGAGATCCGGGCGCTCGATTTCGAAGTTCAGTTCCGGAAGGGTAATCTGCGGAGCTGTAACCGGAGTAACCGAAACGGTTCCGGCGGAAGCGGAAACGCTGACACTTCCGATCTGGTTTCTTGCTTTACTTAAGGAATCGGCAAGCTCTGTATTTCCAGCGCTCTTAGCTGCGGAAATCTGTGCATCCAGTGTAGCTGCTGCTGCAGAGAGCTGATCATTTGCCTGTTTTGCTGCATCGGCGGATGCCTGGCTTGCTGCTGTATCAGCTGCGCTCTGTGCTGCTGCTGTTGCTTCCTGGTTCAGCTGTGCTGCTGCTCCGTCTGCCCATGCCTGAACCTGTGCTGCCATCTGGGTTCCCATCTGCGTTGCCTGATTCGTGATCTGTGCCTCCAGACCGCTTAAGTAGCTCTCAAGTCCTTTGGACAGCGTATCCATCTGGCTCATCAGCTCGTTGCCGTTTGTCATCATGCTGTTGACAGATCCTGCGATTGTGGTGTTCAGAACCTCGGAGAGTGCCTCGGTCTCGGAGATCAGGGTAGAACCGGTGCTGGTCATACCGTCTACCATCGTCAGAAGGCTCTGTACATCGGTGCTCTGCAGCTGCTCGTTCAAACTGGTCAGTCCTTCGGAGAGTTGTTTTGCTCCTGCTAAAATATCATTCTCATCTTTTCCGTCGAGTGCCGCGTTCAGTGTTGCGATTGCACTGTTTACCTCGGTCAGGCCGTCTGCCAGAGGCTGAAGCTGCTCAGCGCCTGCTGCAAGCTGTTTCTCGCCTGCTACATAAGAAGCAACGCCGTCGGACAGCTGTGTTGTTCCGTCGGTATACTGTTTTACGCCTGCAACGACTTTATTCACACCGTTTACATACTCGGTTACGCTTCCAGTCAGCACACCGTTCTTTCCAAGATACGTCTGGATTGCTTTATTCAGGGTATCAGCGCCCTCGGTGTAGGAGTTTACGCCGCTTGCCAGGGAAGAAGCTCCGCTGCTTAAGGTGGATGCTCCGTTGGACAGGGTAGCTGCTCCGCTGTTTAAGGTAGAAGCTCCGCTGTTCAGAGTAGAAGTTCCGTTTGCCAGAGTCGATGCTCCGCTTGCCAGTGTGCCGGCTCCGCCTGCCAGTGTGCCGGCTCCGCTGTTCAGCTCGTCAGCGCCGTCTTTTAACGTTCCGATACCGTCATCCAGCTCTTTGTAGCTGTCTTTTAAAGTATCCACACCATCGGAGAGTGCCTTGGAACCGTCAACCAGTTCCATTGCAGCATCCTCAAGATCACTCAGTGCATCCTTCAGATCATCGTATCCGGTGATGTTGTCGGTATTGATGGTGTCGAGAACATCGTCAAGTGCAACGGTGAAGGTAGAATCCAGAGAGAAGTTCTCCACATCTGCAGTGATCTCCAGGCTTTCCGGCAGTTCGAAATCGCTGTCACCGGATACCAGATCTTCAAGGGAATCGGAATTTAATCCCAGGCTTTCCTGCAGGCCCGGCATACCAAATCCGATTACGATGTTTCTGCTTCCATCGGAAATGACTTTACCATTGTCGATCTTGACATTGGAGAAAGTATCCTGCGGAAGAATCATTCCGGTCATCAGGACGAATGGGGTGTACATCGTCTCTTTCTTGCCATTGATGTCAACCGTTGTCTTTGTGTTGTTTGTATAGTCAACTTTGATTTTCAGTTTTCCGCTCTTTCCGGCCAGGTCATCCGGTTTGATTTCCTTGCCGTCTAGATAATAGGTGAACTTCACGGAAACCGGAGGCTCTTTTGTGGTTGTTCCCTGATAATAGATATCCTCGCCGTCTGTCTGCCAGGTCAGCTTGTTTCCGCTCTGGGTGAACTCCTCGTCGCCCTTTACGTTTTTGATGTCCTTCAGTTCACTCTCATCTTGCAGGTTCTTTTCCGTTCCTGCGTTCTTCAGCCAGTTGGATACGGTAATCTGATCTTCCGATCCGTCTGCATTTGCATTTACATATACGGTTTCTTCTTTGGAAACCGCTGCGTCCTCTCCTGTCGCTGCATAAACCGGAGCAGCTCCCATAACAGCAGCCATACCAACAGCAAGACCAGACATCATCTGTTTTCTCAGTTTTCTGTTTCTATTCATTGTGATAAACTTCCTTTCTGTGGTTTTTATAATGGTTTTTTATGATGAAATCCAGGATCATAAGAGAAGTAAAACCCGCTCGGAGTAAGATACTGCGGGATACTGTTTCCCTCAGATCGAGGATGTTTTTCCTATGCCTTTCAATCATCTAATGTTATAACGCAAAAATGACTCTTAGTCAACATTAAATACTGCACAAAATTGACGATCGGTCATTTTTTTCTTCGTGCATAGTCACAAAAATGAGAAAATTAGTCATTTTCCCTTTGACAGTTTCCATGTATTCTAACTATAATTGTAGTTAAGTAAATGACACATGATGTGATATTTTTCAGGAAAGGAGACTCTCTGTGGGAAAAATTGACAACAACAAACAAATGAAACGTGAGTCCCTTCTGGACTCTGCTTTCTCACTTTTTATCAACAACGGCTTCAGTAAAACATCCATTTCGGATATCGTGAATAACGCCGGCGTTGCAAAAGGTACCTTCTATCTTTATTTCAAAGATAAGTACGATATTCGGAATCATCTGATTGCACATAAGGCGAGTCAGGTATTTCAGGCCGCCTACTCAGATCTGCTGCGCCACCCGGATATCCATGATTTTGAAGAGCAGGTGCTTTTTATCACCGACAATATCCTCGACCAGTTTGCCGCCAACCACAGCCTCGTGACGCTTATTTCCAAGCATCTGAGCTGGGGATTCTTCAAAAATTCTCTTACCTTTGCTCCGTTTGCCGACACGCCGGCCATCTACACTATCTATGAATCTCTGCTCTCTCATGCAGCATATACGTATCGTTCACCGGAGCTGATGTTCTATATGATTCTGGAGCTTGTAAGCGGTACAAGCTACAACGCTATCCTGTACCAGCAGCCGGTTCCGCTTG
Organism: Blautia sp. AM42-2; assembly: GCF_003480245.1. Taxonomy (NCBI): domain Bacteria; kingdom Bacillati; phylum Bacillota; class Clostridia; order Lachnospirales; family Lachnospiraceae; genus Blautia; species Blautia sp. AM42-2. The sequence continues at coordinate 163,876 of NZ_QUIM01000004.1, read as the reverse complement.
AAGAACTAAAACCGGAGCTTTACGCTGCCATCTGTGGCATTTTCAAACAGTTCCGGATCCGTAAGAAACGAAAAAACGCGGAAAATGCAGGCGCGGATCCCGCCTCACTGTTCTCGTAGAAAAGAAAGAATCCTGCTACGGCAGGATTCTCCGCCTGCGGCGGGTCGCTTTGGCGACATAATTCCACTCCGCCGCAGTGCGATCCTGCCCGGAGGGCTTTTTTAATTTACAGGAAAATTCAACGAAGTTTCCTGTAAATCAAAAAATACTTTCGCGGAATCTTTTCAAAAGAAACCACGAAAGTATTTTTTATTTTTCTCTTTGCCTATACCTGCTGTTCCAGATACTCACCAATCCGCTGTTCCATCACAGGCACCAGCCACTCGGCATAGCCGGCCTTCATCGGATGAATCGGATCCTGAAGATACAGTTTTCGTTTTTCCGGGGAAACACGGTTGATTCGTTCGTCATTCCAGAAATCGATCACACCGATCTGCCATTTTTCCTGAATTTTCAGAAGCGCCTCTACCATCTTCGCGTACGGCTCGGAATCATACTGTGGATTCGTATAGAACATCACCGGGCAATGCCACGTTTCTTTTGCATATGCAATGATATACTCAATCGCGCCGCAGACAGTTTCGACATCGAAGCTCTCCAGATCGCAGGATTCCGAAATTTCACCGAGCGGGCTGTTGCGTGTTGCATCGTTCGTGGACAGCTGGCAGATAAAAAGATCCACCTGTTGCTTTGGATCAAGCTTGTCGCGCATACGCTCGATGTAGGAATCCTCACCATTATCAATCAGCGTGGTTCCGTTGACCGCTTCTTTGATGCAGGTACAGCTGTCTTTCTTCGCTATGTACTCCGCAAACGAATTGTTGTGGGCAGCAAAGCCCTTCGTCACGGAGGATCCCAAAAATACAACTGTTTTTCCTTTTAACGGACTTGTTTTTTTAAACGGAATACGGGAAACATCGTATCGGACGGAATTTCCCTTTTTAAAATAACCTGTTTTCTTATTCATGCTATATATGCCGCCGACAGCTAAGGCTGCGCCTCCCGCGGCCAGGATTCCGGCTATTATTTTTGCATCCATCGCAAAACCTCCATTATCTGATTCAATACCACTTCACAGATCCTGTCGGATCTTTTTTTCGAATACCCCTATCTTACATCATTTTTCTGAAAATGCAAGTAAACTTTGTTGTCGATTTTGTTCCGATTTTGTTAACAAAATACGGATTTTCTGTGTTCTGGTCGAATTCTGATCGATTCCGGCGATTTTTTTATTCTCTTTCCCTCAAAAACCATTGACTTTCAAGTGCACTTAAATGATATATTAAAAGCAACGTAATTACTATTCTTTCTGTACTTCCAGAGTCCTTCCACGCCTGCTTTACGAAAACCTCTGCGAATACAGAAGCATTGCAAAGGAGAAAATTCTACTATGAAAGAAACAATTTTAGGCAATCACCTGCGAAAAGTTCCTTCCATTGCAGTCGGATGCATGCGGCTTTCCGAAAAATCGAAGGACGAGATGAATCATTTTATCCACTCCGCTCTGGAGCAGGGCGCATATTTCTTTGATCACGCGGATATCTACGGCGGCGGCATGAGCGAGACTGTGTTCGGTGAGGCATTTTCCGGCGATCCGTCCCTGAAACGGGAGGATATTTTTCTCCAGTCCAAATGCGGCATCCGCCAGGGCTTCTATGATCTGTCGAAAGACCACATCCTGGAATCTGTCGATGGTATTTTAAAACGTCTGCAGACGGATTACCTCGATCTTTTGCTGCTCCACCGGCCGGATGCGCTCGTAGAACCAGAAGATGTAGCTGCCGCCTTTGATGTTCTGTTTGAGAGCGGAAAGGTCCGCCATTTCGGTGTTTCCAACCACAAGCCGATGCAGATTGCACTGCTGCAGAAATATGTCCGCCAGCCACTCGTTGCCAATCAGGTACAGTTCAGCATTCCGGTTTCCAACCTTGTTGCAAATGGCATGGAAGTGAACATGGAAACACCGGGTTCGGTTGACCACGATGGCAGTCTGCTCGATTACTGCCGTCTGCACGATATTACCCTGCAGGCATGGTCTCCGTTCCAGATGCCATCATGGAAAGGATGTTTTCTTGGAAGCGACGAGTACCCGGAACTGAACCGGAAAATCCGTGCACTGGCCGAAAAATACAGCGTCAGTGATACCACGATTGCGGCAGCGTGGATTCTGCGCCACCCGGCAAATATGCAGCTTGTCACAGGTACGGCAAGCGAAAACCGCCTGAAAGAGATTATCGCGGCATGTGCTATTACGCTGACGCGGGAAGAATGGTATGAGCTGTATCTGGCGGCAGGCCATCCGCTTCCGTAAGTTTTTCTGTCCGCCTGCCCATATGCGGAACAAGGCTAAAATCCCCTTTTCGGATCCGTGATTGATTTATAACATCGGAAAAGCATTCCTTTGGATCTTATCGATCTTCTGGAATGCTTTTCCCTTTTCCTTTTCTTTTTTCATGCAGCTATCTGCAATCCGCATTGGCTGCCTGCCCATAACCAAATAACTGCTCCGCAGTTTATCAGAAGAAGCTTGCATTCCTCCTGATACAGGCAAGTCCCCAACCACTGCTTATTACTTTTCGTACTCGAAGCAGGTGACTTACTTGATTCGGTTAAATCAGATCTCTCCCACCAGATATCCCTGTTTTCCGTTGCGCAGGAAGATCGGCAGTGTTTCGATCGGCGCCTCGATTTCGTAGGCTTTTCCGCCCTCATAAACATCACCGGTATTTGCCAGCGTCCAGGACGCACCGGCCGGCAGATAAACGGTACGGCTCGTTGCTTTTGCCCGGACAATCGGTGCTACAAGGATGTCGGAGCCGAACATGTAAGCATCGGAGATGTCCCAGCATGCTGCATCTTCCGGGAACTCATAGAACATCGTTCTCATGACCGGTGTTCCTTTTTCGTGTGCTTCTGCCATCAGGCTTCTCGTGTAATCGCGCATTTTTTCGCGGACACCGATGAATTTTGTCAGGATTTCATAATTTTTCTCTCCGAAGCTCCATACCTCGTTGTCAGCTCCGGTTCCCTCACGCACTTCGCCAGCCTTGTTGATGATCTCTTCTCTTGGTCCCCGGTTTCCGTGAATACGCATAACCGGGCAGAAGGTGCCAAACTGGAACCAGCGCACAAGCAGCTCCTGAAAGTCCGGATCTTCGGTCACACCGCCGTGGAATCCACCGATATCAGTCGTCCACCACGGAATACCGCAAAGTCCCATATGAAGACCTGCACAGATCTGTTTGCGGAAATCCTCGTAGGTTGAGAAAATATCGCCGGACCACACAAGGGCTCCGTATTTCTGGCTTCCGAGCCATGCGCAGCGGACGAGGTTGACAATATCCTCCTGGCCGCTCTCTTTCTGGCCCTCGTAGAACATACGGGAATACTCTCTTGGATAAATATTTCCGATCTCTTCCACCGGGCCTGCGGCGTAGCGGTAGCACTCGTACTCATAGGTTGAAAACTCCGGCTCTGCCTCATCCAGCCAGAAGGTGTGGATGCCGAGATCTGCATAATTTTTCTTTACTTTCTCCCATACATACTTTCTTGTTCTCGGATTTGTTGCATCCAGGAAGACATTATTTCCATGGAACAGCATCTGTACATCAACACCTGCGTTGCTCTTCACAAGGAGTCCCTGCTGTTTCATTTCTTCGTAATTCTCGCTTCTCCAGTCGATCTGCGGCCAGATGGAAACCATCGTCTCGATGCCCATCTCATGCAGCTCGTCGATCATTGCTTTCGGATCCGGGAAATATTCTTCATCAAAACGATAATCACCGCATCTTGGCCAGTGATAATAGTCGATGACAAAGACATCCAGCGGAATGCCGCGTTTTTTGTACTCGCGTGCCACATTCAGTACCTGCTCCTGATTGTAGTAGCGCAGTTTGCACTGCCAGAAGCCAAGGCCGTACTCCGGCATCATCGGAACTTTACCAATGGCATCTGCAAAGTGCTCTTCAATTTCCGCCGGGGTATCACCTGCGGTTACCCAGTAGTCGAGCTGCTTTGTGGTGCGTGCCAGCCATTCCGTTGTGTTTGTTCCGAAATGAACCTCACCGACTGCTGCATTGTGCCACAGGAAGCCGTAGCCAAGGCTCGATACATAAAACGGAATGCTCGCCTGCGAATTGCGGTGCGCCAGTTCCAGGTTGCATCCCTTCAGGTTCATTCGCTCCTGCTGATACTGTCCCATACCGTAAATCTTCTCATCCGGGTTGGAATCGAAGGATACTTTTAGCTGATAAGCGCCGCCCTTTAATGCACGGTAATCGTGTGCGCGCAGGCAGAGCGCTCCGCCGTTCGCAATCTCAGAGAGCAGCACCTCGCCCTTCTGATTCAAGAACGTAATCCGAAGCTTCTGTCCCCACGGCTGAAGCTCGAGAACCGCCTGGATTTTACCGTTTTTGATCGTCGCTTTCAGTTCATCCACCAGCTCAATTTCCGCTTCCACCGGTTCCGGATCAAGCAGTGCAATGCTTCCCTCTTCTATCTCCGAAAGAAGCGTACCTCTCACCCGAAGACTGTCCTTCTGCCACGGCTCCACCCGGACCGTCTCCCCATCCTGCCGGAAAATCAGCGCATTTCCCTGTTTCTCAAAATACTGCATAAAAACCTCCCTTTCCAGAACCCGCCGTTCCAAACGCATGCATGGGCTCTGCTCTTTTCGTTTGCTTTCTACTTAGCATTATACTAACATTTCCGGCAGAATACTTGATCTTAATTTTCATGTTCTAACACTATTTTGATCTTTTTCAATTATTTCCCATTGAAATAAAGCTCTTTCTTAAGGAATCGGAATTCGCCTTTCCCCTGCGTCCGTTTTTCAACGCAAAGAACCCCCGGAGCCATTACAGCCCCGGGGGTTCTCAGTATTTCATTTATTATGCAAGCTTCAAAGTATTAACCTTAACTCCAGGTCCCATAGTAGGAGCCAGAGTAACGCTCTTCAGGTACTGTCCCTTCAGAGTAGCCGGTTTTGCTTTGTTGATTGCACCGATCAGCGTCTGGAAGTTGTCGCTTAACTGCTCCTCAGTAAAAGAAGCTTTTCCGATTGGCACGTGGATAATGTTTGTTTTGTCAAGACGATACTCAATCTTACCTGCTTTGATCTCTTTAACGGCTTTGGTAACATCCATAGTTACGGTACCAGCCTTCGGGTTTGGCATTAAACCTTTCGGTCCAAGTACACGGCCCAGACGACCAACAACACCCATCATATCTGGTGTAGCAACAACAACGTCGTAATCAAACCAGCCATCGTTCTGGATTCTCGGGATCAGCTCCTCAGCTCCAACGAACTCTGCACCTGCTGCAACAGCCTCATCAGCTTTTGCGCCTTTAGCGAAAACAAGTACACGAACCTGTTTTCCGGTACCGTGCGGCAGAACAACTGCTCCACGGATCTGCTGGTCTGCGTGACGTCCGTCACAACCAGTTTTGATGTGAACTTCGATTGTCTCGTCAAATTTAGCAGTAGCTAATTTCTTAACTGTGGAAATAGCATCTGCCGGATCGTACTGAATGCTACGATCAACTGCTTTTGCAGCCTCTAAATATTTCTTACCATGTTTCATTGTCTAATAACCTCCTGGTGGTAGTTGCGGGAATCTCCCTCCCACGTCAATACGAGAAGATGTAAACTCTTCTTCTAAATTAGTCCTCTACAACGATACCCATACTTCTTGCGGTACCTGCGATCATGCTCATAGCTGCCTCAACAGTTGCTGCATTCAGGTCTGGCATCTTCATCTCTGCGATCTCACGAACTTTGTCCTTAGAGATAGTAGCAACTTTCGTTTTGTTCGGAACGCCGGAACCAGATTTCAGGTTGCAGGCTTTCTTAAGCAGAACTGCTGCCGGAGGAGTTTTGGTTATGAAGCTGAAACTTCTGTCTGCATATACAGTGATAACTACAGGGATGATCAGGTCTCCCTTATCTGCTGTTCTTGCGTTGAACTCTTTGGTAAACTGTACGATGTTTACTCCGTGCTGTCCAAGTGCAGGTCCAACCGGTGGTGCTGGTGTTGCTTTACCAGCAGGAATCTGTAATTTGATATATCCTGTAACTTTCTTTGCCATTTTACGGCACCTCCTAAATAAATGTGGTAATTGCGGGAATTTCCCTCCCACGAAACGCCCCTGGGGCATTTCTTACATCTTCTTGACTTCTGCGAAACTTATTTCTACCGGCGTTTCGCGGCCGAACAGCTCAACATTGATGGTAACCATCTGTTTTGTATCGTTGATACTCTGAATCAGTCCGGTTGTATCCTTCCATGCGCCGCCTGTTACAACGACTGCATCGCCAACTTCAAGGTCAAGCTCAACCTTTTCCTCACCACCGGTGATTCCAAGGTTCACCATTTCCTCATCCGTAAGCGGTACCGGCTTGGATCCCGGTCCGACGAAGCCCGTAACACCTCTGGTATTGCGGACAACATACCAGGTATCGTCGTTCATGATCATGTTGATCAGAACGTAGCCCGGAAACAATTTCCGGAGTACCTGTTTCTTGGTTCCGTTCTTGACTTCAACAACTTCTTCCATAGGAACACGTACTTCCAAAATCTGATCCTCAAGATGACGGTTCTCAATTGTTTTCTCAATATTGGCTTTTACTTTGTTTTCATAGCCCGAATAGGTGTGGACTACATACCAGTTTACTTCTGACATTCTGACACCTTTATCCTTATTTGATCAATAAATTGACGAACTCGATTACAGCGCTGTCAACCAGGGTGATTAACCCGCAGGTTACTGCAGAGATCGCTACGACTGCAACGGTCTGCTTGCCCAGCGTTTTGTTGTCAACCCAGATGATTTTTCTGAACTCTGCTTTCAAGCCCTTGAACCAGCTCTTTTTGGATGCTTTTTTTTCAGTTTCTGCCATTGGATCACCTCTTACCAAAGATTATTTGGTTTCTTTGTGCATTGTGTGCTTTTTGCAGAATCTGCAGTACTTCTTTGTCTCCATTCTCTCAGGATGGTTCTTTTTCTCTTTTGTCATGTTGTAATTACGCTGTTTGCATTCAGTACATGCCAATGTGATTTTTACGCGCACGACTTCCACCTCCACTGTGTATTTGCGTTATCGCTTGTGATCCTTGCGGATCAGCGGCGGTCTCTTCATTTCTGCCCTGTTTTTGCTGCTCGTACTTCAGCAATTTCAGGCATAAAAAAAAGACCTTCTTCCATGTCGCTGGTTTATTGTAGCACAGGAACTGCCTGTTGTCAACAAAATTCACCAAAGTACGCTGAGATTTTTTATCAGGATCGTATCGTTCACCGGTGTCCGGCGAACTGTAACACCCTGTTTGTTCGAGACGATTCCGGACAGGAAATGATTCTGCGCGCAATTTTTCCTGCGCGCAGAACCATTCTCTTATTCTTTCCCTGAAAAAGCCTTACGCATCCGATCTGGAATACGCGTTTTTCATCTGGTTGCTGAGTTCAAAGAGTACCTTGTGCAGTGTTGCACCCGTCTCTTTTTTCAGCATTTCAGCGATTTTGTTGTTTGCTTCTTCTCTCAATTGTGTCTGTTTTGTTTCGTCTGTCTCCCCTGCAAGTAGCGCATCGTATTGGTGGATCAGTGCATGGCCTTTTGCCATCACCTTTTCCTGATACCGCTCAATGTGAAAGATAGAAGACTTATAGGATGCATCTGCCATTGCTGCCACCATGCGGCTTGCCCAGTAGAAGTTATCTGTGGAAACCTCTCCCGTTGTGTTGGAAAGATACTCCGGTGTTGTCGTCACATCGGTGTAGAACGGAACCAGCACATTGAATGTATTTGACGCAAATGCAATCCACTGCAAAATGCCGTTGTCTCCTTTGTGATCCGGGCGCATCTGGATGACAGAAAGGAAATCGGTCCGGTTGACACCGATGGAGCGATATGCTCCCTTCCACGATTTATCGCCGTATGCGGCATACGGGTCGTACGGTGTTCCCTGATAGTGGGAGGACAGTACGTATTTCACATCCTCTACGGTGATCTTCTTCTCCGGAACCATCATCCACGGAATATCGTCGGATACCGGTGTGTAATCGGCATCCGGTCCGTCCCATTTTTTCGTGTGCGGGTTCAGACAGCGCTCCATGAACCAGGCACGCGGTGTATTGTAAACGTGATCGGAATCATCGTGGCTTCCGAAGGCATCGCGCGGATTAAAATTTCCATCCATAGAAAGATCCAGATGATATGTTTCAATAAATTCTTTCAAGTCTGCTGAGCACATATATTCCTTCTGTTCGCCGAGTGCATCCTCCAGATCAAAATGGTCGATGCCAAGCTGGTTCGGCATGGCCACATAATGGTCATCCGGCACTTTCACTGCCATCCAGTGATGGCCGCCGATCGTCTCCAGCCACCAGATCTCATCGTGGTCCTGAAATGCAATGCCGTTCATCTCGTATGTACCGTACTGCTCCAGCAGGCTGCCAAGTCTTTTGACACCTTCTCTGGCGCTTTTAATATAAGGAAGAACAATATAAACGAGGTCCTCCTCGCCGATTCCGCCCGGAACCTCTTCTTTTCCGTCTTCCGCCGGCTGATAAACGACAAGCGGATCAGCACCCAGCACACGCGGATTCGATGTGATTGTCTCGGTCGCAGTCATGCCGACCTGCGCTGCATTCACGCCGCTTGCCGCCCAGACACCCTCGCCTTTTTCTGCGTTTGGCACTGCAGTGTACCGCATCGGATTGTCCGGAAGCTCAATGGTCAGATGAGAAATCTCGGTTTTATAGGTTCTCGGCTGATCCTCCGGGTGAATCACTACAAATTTTTTCGATGTATAATGGCCTGCACCAGAATCGTCGTTTCGCGCGATCATGGTGGAACCGTCATACGATGCTTTCTTTCCAACTAAAATGGTTGTACAAGGCATAGCTATAGCCCTCCTTTTGCTGTCTTATGCTTCCGATTATGACATCTTCAGCTGCGATTTGCAAGCACCATGTTATCTGTCGTTTTCTTCCTTTTTCACAAAATAAACCGTATCAATTCCTTCTCCCCTGTCATCCTTCAGCCGCCGGACAAGACTATATCCCAGCTTGTCCAGGATATGCTCCTGGGCCCCGTTCGTGGACCAGGTACGGAGAGTAATCCGGCTTCCCGGAAATTTTGCTGCGATATCCTTTTCTGCTTCTGCATACATTACCTCCGAAATTCCCTGTCCGCGGTAATCCGGCCAGACGCAGAGGGTGGTCAGATAGCAGGAATCCGGATATGCTTCCAGATTCTCACAGTTAAAGTGATCCTTCCAGGTCATAAAGGCCCGCACGACTCCCTCTTCCTTCCACAGCACCACATGCTGACTGCAGATATTCTCCAGATATTCTGCAATTCCATCCGTCTTTTCTTCTGTCTCGGCCCAGTTCGTCTGGGATGTACTGTTGCGGTGGGAAAGCGGCGGAACGAAATCCTGATCGCACAGCTCCAGCAGCTGCCGGATTTCCTCTTTCTCTTTTCGATCCTCTATCCCGTCCCTTACAACGACTCTGCTCTCGCAGCACATCCACGGAAGCCGGCATACGAGTGCTACGGCTGCACACATGCCATCTTCTACGCTGGCGGCATCGAGCCATTCTTCTCTGGTATGCGCTCCCCCGCCCCGGCAGAAACCGACGCAGATAGCAGGAATATGCCGCGACAATGGGATATTACAGTCTGTGGATGCTTCAGAGCATACCGCCTCTTCCCCATCGGCTGCCTTCAGCGTTTTCTGTGCGCACCGCGTCATACGTGCCATCTGGACAGGATCGGTTTCTCTTGCGCACGGCCGCTTTCCGACGAGCTTGCAGGAATACTGTACCTCCTCACTCTGGCGTGCTGCTATGGTCTCCTCCAGATATGTTTCGCAGGCTTCCAGGCTCCTGTAATCCTCCGAACGGAATTCAAACAGCATGGAGGCATCCTGCGCAATCGTATTAACAGAGGTTCCTCCCTCTATTTTTCCCACATTGTATGTTGTATGAGATGCTGCATCCGTCTGAAAACGGTAAAGCTCTCCGATCAGGCCCGCAAGCTCTGCAATAGCATTTTTTCTTCCGAAATTCAGGAAGGAATGACCGCCCTTTGTTTTTGCCGAAATCCGATACCGGACAGACCCGATGCAGATGGGATACATTTTATCCCGATACAGATCAAAGGCTGCCATTCCGCACAGATTTTTTTCATAATGGTCGACAAGCGCGCGAACTCCGCACAGATTGCCAAGCCCTTCTTCTCCAAGATCCGCTGCAAAAATCAGACCGCATGGAAGCTCCGGCTCTGTCTCATGAACGTATTTTGCCGCCATCAGAAGCATCACAACATTCACGGTATCGTCTGTGATGCCGGGACAACGCCAGATCATTCCGTCTTCTTTGATCTCCAGCGGCTCCTCCAGCGAAAACACGGTGTCCAGATGCGCCGTATACAGAACCTTCTTTTCCTGTTCCGGCCGATACTCCCAGATTACATTTCCAAGCTCATCCGTATGAACCGACTCCATGCCCTGCTGTTTCATCCATTCCATGCAATATGCGATTCTCTGATCTTCTTTTCCCGTTTCCGTCGGGGTCAGTGTCAGCTCCCGCAGCGTCTGCAGCGCAAGTTCTTTGTTGTTCCGGCAAAAGTTTCGGTATTCTTCTTCTATTTCCCATTTTTTACGCATGAAGTACAATCCTTCCTTCTTTGTATTCCCATTCTGTTCCATATCTCTTGCTCACGCGGGTGAGATATTCTGCAATTTTTTCTGCTGTTTTTTCGTCTGCCACGTACGGAATATTTTTTTCTGCCTTTTCCCTGTCCATACCAAGCTCGACCGGCAGAAGCTCCAGATGTGTGCATTTCCCCTGACAGATCTCGAAGTACGGCAGCACACTCCGATAGACCTCCGGAATTTCGTAGAGGGAATGTGAGGACTGCTCCTGCCGCCTGGCGATTCCGATGGATGCTGCCGTGTGAATATTCAGACCATATTTTTCCATGTAGTCCGCAGGCAGAAGGCGTACATACTGATTTTCAAAAATAAAATTTCCGAGGCAGTAGAAAATCGGACAGTCATGATACAGTTCGATTCCCTTCAGCTGATGCGTTCCGCCCCCGATCACCGCGCTGGCGCCCGCATCGATACAGGCGTGTGCAAATTCCTCCAGAAAATAATCCGCTTCCTCGTCATTGTCCTTACGGATTTCATGGGAATGTACCATAACCAGGACTGCCTCACATGTCATCTTCGCTTCCCGGATTGCATCGACGGTGCGTTTCACATCGATCGGATTCGGGCTGGAGCTTCTTCCCTCTGTTCCGTCCTTGCTGATTTCAAACATTTTCCCGCCAAATTCCATGACACCCTCGGAAAGCGGAGCTATAAATCCCTCCTGCCGGTGCAGATCCCGCAGTCCGTTGATTCCGGTCACCTCTGCAATCTTTGCAAGATCCTGCGCATGTTTCTCCGTAATGGTATATTTTTCCGAAAAGCGCAGCGGATTTAAGCCCGGCCTGCCAGGCTGCCGTTCCGTCTGGCTTCCCGCCCTGGCTGCATTTTCAAAGGTAGAACAGATATCAATCACCGCAATCTGTCCCGCTGTTGTGTCCAGAATGGCAGGACGCGATGCTTCGTAAAGATTTTTGCCTGCTCCGGCATATGCCACATCCTTTTTTTTCAGTTCGCTGATCGTAGATGCAAGTCCTTCATAGGAATAATCCATCGTATGATTATTCGAAATCCCAAGAAAATTAAAACCGTAACGCAGGGTATCTTCCAGACACTTCGCATCTGCCGTCAGCCATGTTCCGCCGGAATACGCCGATGCGTAACAGCTGCCGTCCGATATCGTCGTTTCCAGATTCGCCATCCGAACCTCTCCCTGCATCAGAAATTCGCGAATCGGCAAAACATCCTGATATCCCGGCAGAAGCCGTTTCATAATCAGAATATCACCTGCCGCCGATACTCTTATTGTTCTGTTCATTCTTTTTTGCCTCCCGAACGATTCCTGCTCTCTGCTTTTAGAATCGCATTCTTATCCATTCTTATTTTTTCGTAACGGTTCAAAAGTCCCATCCCGGTTTTTCTTTCCTTTTACATGGTTCCAAATCGTTACCTTTTCTCTCTGTATCTGCCGCTTCTTTCTACCAGATCCGCAAAAAGGCGGTTCATCTCCGGCGCTGAGTGGATCAGCCCTTCCGGATGCCACTGTACGGCCACAATCTGTCCGTTGCGGCTTTCTATCGCCTCGATGGTTCCATCCGGCGCCGTTGCTGAAACCACGATGTCCTCTCCCGGCGTACGCACTGCCTGATGATGCATGGAGTTTACCGCATGGGTTCCCGCCCCGAGAATTTCTGCCAGATGGGTTCCCTCTTTAATTTCCACATGGTGATGCAGATAAGACCGTTCCAGGGACTGCAGATGCAGAATTGTGGTTTCCTTCTGTGTATAGATATCCTGGTACAGATCACCGCCGCACAGGACATTTAAAAACTGAATTCCTTTGCAGATGCCAAGCATAGGCATTCCCATCTCTTTTGCTGCCCGTCCAAGTGCAAACCACGCCTCGTCGATCTCCGGGCGGATGGTCTGGATCTGCGGTTTTGGCTCTTCTCCATAATACCACGGATTTAAGTCCTCTCCGCCGGGAACCAGAATTCCGTCGCACACAGCAAGTATGCCTTCCGGATCCGCTTTCATGGCAACTGCCGGAATTGCCATAGGAATTCCGCCGTTGTTCAGAACTGATTCGATATAATCGCTGTTGACATACATTCTCTCCGCGCTTGAAAAAAGTCCCGGCTGTGTTTTATACGTATTTCCCAAGATTCCAATGATCGGTTTTCTCACTTGTAAACTCTCCTTTTTTACCAGATATGCCGAAAACGGCTTCACCTTTCCTGTGAACCCGCTTCCGGCATGCTTTTTCTTTCGTTATCGAATATTTTACAGTACATCCTGATGGCAGATATGACGGATCTTTTCCTCATCTAAAGCACGAATGACATTGGCTGCCATTGCGCTTGCTGCCTCCAGGTCTTCTTTTGCGCAGAAATTGTAATGGCTGTGCGCATAGCGGGATGGAACACCAAGCACCAGACACGGAACTGCTTTTCCTGTCACGCTGATTTTTGCTGCGTTTGTGCTTCCGCCTCTTCTTACGCTCTCCTGGTATTTAATTCCGCATTTTTCTGCTACTTCCTCAGCCAGTGAAATAAACTGCGTATTGGAAATATAGCTGTTGTCCAGAATACGAATCTGAACTCCCTTCTTCATGCAGCCCTGTGCCTGTCCTGCGCTGATGAAAAAGTCATCGGAAGGAGATCCCTCAAATACAATGGCAAGGTCCGGTTTTACAATCTGGCTTGTTACCACAGCACCGCGGGTTCCGACCTCCTCCTGTGCTGCAAAAGCGCCGACAACATTAACCGCAAGAGAAGCCTGCTCCTTTTCCAGCTGTTTCATCGTATCTACGATGCATGCGCAGCCGGCCCGGTTGTCAAATGCTTTTCCGAAGCAGATCTCATGCTCTGCATCGTATTCAAAGGTTACATCCGGCATCATCGGATCACCGATATGGATTCCGAAAACATTTTCAACCTCCTCGCGGCTGGTTGCTCCGACATCCACATACATTTTTTCAATTTCCAGAGTCTGACTGCTGCGTTCCGCTGTTGTCATGAAATGAACCGGTTTTGCGCAGATAATACCATGTACCATTTTTCCGGATCTGGTGCGGATCCATACCGCATGTGCCGGAAGGCTGGTCAGATGAAAGCCGCCAAGCATGATAATGCCAAGGCATCCGTTGTCCTGGATATTCTGTACCATGAAACCGCATGCGTCCAGATGGGCATCCAGCTGGATGACCGGACGGGAATCCTGCTTTGTTCCCGGCATCCGCACATACAGGTTATTCATTGCGTCATTTTCTACATCAAATTCTTTGCAGTAATCTGCTATGGTACGGATGACATCCTCCTCGAATCCACTTGGTCCAAATGCATCGGAAAGCTTACCAAACATTTCTATATCCATTGTTTTATCCTCTTTTCTTTGGGTTTCTGTCAGATTTATATTCTTAATATACAACAAAGCAATGTGCTGTGACAATATCCATCCAGCGATCTGTCTCCAGCTTATTTGTGAAGGTATCTACCTTCTGCATTCCCGGATAAAACGACATCGTGTACGCTTTTTTCCAGTCTTTATAGGTTACCTCATATGTAAAGTGCTCCGGAAGAGCCACCTGACACTCTTTTTTCTGTCCGGCAACTGCCTTTTTTACCCCTTCCCGGATTTCGGATATCACTTTTCCTTTCGCTTTGCACCACGTTGCCGCACCGACACCATGCTTCGTTTCCACTGTCGTAATGCCCGGAATCAGTTCTTTGGCCTGACGGCAGATCTCTTCATCTCCGGAAAGGAACAGCACCGGTACGTGATGTGATGCTGCTGTATAGCTGTTCAGCATGCACTCACTCATCACTTTTCCATTCAGATGAATATACAGGCTGTTTCCTGTCGATGTGTGGCTGATCGAAAAATTGGGATCTCCTGCCGGTGCATGGTATCCAAGATACAGTACGCCGTCATAGCTGTCGTCGATACCATACATCATATTATACGGATGACCACTCTTTCCCCGGATCAGGGTGACATACTCCGGCATTTTCAGCGGGTCAATGTTGGATGCATCTCCGTGACCGTCCTTTACGACAATCTCATCCGCGCCCGCTTCATGTGCTGCTTCGCATGCCGCAACGACCTCTTCGGTCATCTCCTCTGCAAATCTCTGGTATACGCTTTCCTTCTTATGTGTTTCATCGGTCAGTGCCACTCCGGCACAGCCCTCGATATCTGCACTGATAAAAAGCTTCATTTCTGCTGTTCCCTTCTTTCTTTATCATAAAGATGACAATATACGTAATGTCCGTCATCCACTTCATATCGCTCCGGTGCCTGTGTTTTGCAGCATTCCATGCATTTTGGACATCTGGTATGGAATTTGCAGCCTGTCGGCGGCTTGTGGGCGGATGGGATGCTTCCCTCAAGCAGAATTCTTTCTCTTTTTGCCGTCGGATCCGGAACCGGAACTGCGGAAAGCAGTGCCTGCGTATACGGATGCATCGGATTGCTGTAAATTTTCTCTTTTTCTCCGACCTCCACGAAATTGCCGAGATACATAACACCGACACGGTCACTGATGTATTCCACAACGCTCAGGTCATGTGCAACAAAAATATAGGTCAGATCCAGGTCATGCTTCAGTTCATTTAAAAGATTCAGAACCTGCGCCTGAATAGACACATCCAGTGCCGAAACCGGTTCGTCTGCGATGATCAGAGACGGTTCTACCGCAAGTGCACGGGCAATTCCGATTCTCTGACGCTGACCGCCGGAAAATTCATGTGGATAACGGTTTGCATGGTAGTCATCCAGTCCTACCCGGTGCAAAAGATCCAGCACTTTCTTTTCCAGATCCGCTTTATCCTGATACAGATGATGCACCAGCAGCGGCTCTGCAATGATATCAAAAACGGACATTCGTGGATTCAGGGACGCATACGGGTCCTGAAAAACCATCTGTACTTTTTTCCGGATGGAACGCATTCTCCGGTCATTGTACTCTGTAATATCTTCTCCATCCAGATACACATGGCCCGATGTCAGATTTTCCAGTTTGCAGACCCCTCTTCCCAGTGTGGATTTTCCGCAGCCGGACTCGCCTACAATTCCGAATACCTCGCCTTTTTTCACCTCAAAGGTAACTCCGTCTACCGCTTTGACGAATTCCTTTTTCCCAAATCCGCTTCCGGCAACCGGATAATAAATTTTCAAATCCTCTACTCTAAGTAATGTATCCGACATCCTAGTCACCTGCCTTCTCTACGTGATCTGTTTTGAGCTGTCCGCTTTCGCAGAGCCAGCATCTGCTGATATGGCCTTCCTCGATCTGGAAAAATCCCGGTTCTTCCTCGCGGCATTTTTCCGAAGCGTATGGACATCGCGGCTCAAATTTGCAGCCTTTCGGCATATATTTCGGGTTTGGAACGTTACCCGGAATCGACTTCAGTTCTTTTCCGGCGTCTCCCAGTCTCGGAATCGATCCCAGCAGTCCCTTCGTATACGGGTGGGACGGATTGGCAAAAATTGTTTTTACATCTCCGCGCTCTACCACGCGGCCGCAGTACATAACGGCAACATCATCGCAGACCTCTGCAACAACGCCAAGATCATGTGTAATAAACAGGATGGATGTACCCGTCTCTTTTTTCAGCTGATTCATCAGATCCAGTATCTGTGCCTGAATCGTTACATCCAGTGCGGTCGTCGGCTCATCCGCAATCAGGATTTCCGGCTTGCATACAAGTGCCATGGCAATCATGACCCTCTGTCTCTGGCCGCCGGAAAGCTGGAACGGATACTCCTTCATCATATGCTCCACACGCGGAACACCGGTTTTCCGGAGCATGTCCTCTGCCTTTTTCAGTGCCTCTTTTTTTGATATTTTTTCGTGCTGCAGAACGCATTCTGCCACCTGGTCCCCAATCTTCATGACCGGGTTCAGACTGGTCATCGGTTCCTGGAAAATCATGGAAATTTTGCTTCCGCGCAGCTTTCTCTGCTGTTCCTTCGTCAGCTTTACAATGTCATCGCCATCCAGCAGGATTTCGCCATCAGCAATTTTTCCTTTCGTTCCGGCCAGTAATCCCATCACAGAGAGGGATGTCACGCTCTTTCCACTTCCCGACTCGCCTACGATGCCAAGCGTTGCGCCGCGTCGAAGCTCCACATCGACACCGTCTACTGCTTTGATCACACCGCCATCGGTATAGAAATACGTATGTAAATTTTTTATCTCAAGTACGTTATCAGTAGCCACTTCTGCTCCTCCTTATCAATCGGAAAGTTTCGGATCGAGTGCATCGCGAAGTCCGTCGCCTAACAGGTTAAAGCTCAGTACGGTAAGGAAAATCGCAAGACCCGGGAAAATCGTCACATACATTGCACTTGCCATATAGTTTCTTCCGTTGGAAAGAAGCAGTCCCCATTCCGGTGTCGGCGGCTGTGCTCCCATTCCCAGGAAGGAAAGGCTCGATGCCGTCAGAATGGAAGATCCAAACGACATGGAATACTGTACAATGATGTCCGGAATGGCTCCCGGCAGAATATGGTGAAACAGAATTCTCGCATCGGAAACACCGATGTTCCGTGCCGCCAGGACAAAAACGGAATTTTTCAGGGTCAGCGTTTTGCTTCGGACAAGCCGTGCGAAGGTCGGTGTAGAAAAGACAGCGACCGCAATCACAACGTTTGTCATGCCGCTTCCGAGGATTGCCACGATGGCGATTGCAAGAATCAGTCCCGGAAAAGCGAACAGGACATCGCAGATTCTCATAATAATAGAATCAATCCATCCGCCGTAATATCCGGCCAGAAGTCCGAGAATGGTACCACAGACTGCACCGACCGTAACAGCGCCGAATCCGACCGCAAGTGAAATCCGGGTTCCACAGATGATACGGGAAAACAGATCCCGTCCAAACTCATCTGTTCCAAACAGGTGCTTCATACTTGGTCCCTGCAGAATCGCATTGTAATCATACTCATTGATTCCGTACGGCACAATTTTGCTTCCGAAAAACGCAAGGAAAATGAGAAAAATGATAAAACAAAGCGCAACTACTGCATTTTTCTGTTTTTTAAATTTTCGAACCATCTCAGAAAACGGAGTTTTAATTCTCTCCTGGTTCTCGGTCTGTACTTTTTTCTTTTCTTTCATTCCACTCATCTCCTACTGAAGTTTAATTTCCGGATTCAGAACCGCATAGAGGATATCGACAATCAGGTTGATGACGATAAACTGCAGCGAAAAGATCAGAATCAGGGACTGGATTGCCGGATAATCTCTGTAATTGACCGATTCAATCAGAAGGGAGCCAAGGCCAGGATAGGCAAATACCGTTTCTGTGACAACAGAACCTCCCAGCAGAAAGCCGAACTGCAGACCCACAACCGTCACGACGGAGATCATGGAGTTGCGGAAAACATGCTTCCAGATCACAACCTTTTCTTTGATTCCTTTTGCTCTTGCTGTTCTGACGTAATCTTCTTTTAAAACCTCAATAATGGAGGATCTTGTAAATCGTGCGATCACGGCTGCAATTCCGACGCCAAGCGTAATAGACGGCATAATCAGACTTTTCAGGCTCGTTCCGCTTGTTGTCGGCAGAATTCGCAGTTTTACCGCAAACAGCATAATCAGCAGAAAGCCGATCCAGAACGAGGGGAGCGAAATACCCGAGACCGCAATCGTCATTCCGGTATAATCCTGCCATTTTCCCCGGTGTGTTCCGGACCACACACCAAAGAGCACGCCCACAACCGAGCTCCACAGCAATGTGACAAATGCCAGACGGACGGTATTTCCGAATCTTCCCGCAACCTCCTTTGTAACTGGCTGCTTTGTGCGAAGGGAGGTTCCGAGATTTCCTTTTAAAAGTCCTGTCACATAGGTAACATACTGTGTCGGAATGGATTTATTGAGGCCAAGCTCTTCTCTTACTGCCTCTACGTCATCCTGTGTTGCCTGCTCTCCTGCAACGAGTCTCGCCGGATCTCCCGGAATCAGGCGGACAAAGAAAAATACAAATGTAACAACAATAATCAGTGTGGGGATCGTACCCACAATACGCTTCAGTATATATTTTGGCATATTGTATCTCCTACTTTCATGCTTATCCTACAGGTACAATCCCACGGATCACTGCCTGCTTTCCTGTTTGTAAGAAACCGGCGCCCTCTTTTGATGGAAGGACGCCGGGGTCTTTTTCATATCCTTATTTCAGTCTGCCGTTATTCGGCTGCCATTCTGGCATTTCTCATGCCGATGCTTCCATCGCCTAACAGATATACTCCGGTAATGTTGTTGCTGGTTGCCCAGATGTTTTTATCGCTTGCGATGCAGAGCAGCGGAAGATCCTTCCATACAGTATCCTGTACTTCTGCATAGATCTCACCACGTTTGTCTTCATCTGCTGTTGCAAGACCATCTTTGAGAAGCTGATCTACTTTTTCATTCTCATAGTAGCTGATGTTGTAGCTCATCGGCGGTTCAGATTCGGTTGCCAGCATCGGGCGAAGTCCCCAGTCAGCATCACCGGTGGAAGTAGACCATCCGCTTAAGTAGCAGTCAACCTCGGCATCTGCTCCTGCGCAGTCAGCTCCCTGAACCTTTTCATTCAGAACGGCATTTTCCATTCCGTTCAATTCCAGATCAATACCAACCTCAGAAAGCTGCTGTTTGTAGAACTCTGCTTTTTTCTGATTTGCTGTCGTGTTGCTGTACATCAGTGTTGTGGTAAATCCATCCGGATATCCTGCTTCCTTTAACAGCTCTTTTGCTTTTTCCGGATCGTAGGAATACGGATCATTTCCTTTGTAGTGCTGTACTTCTTCTCCTACCATAGAAGTTGCCACAGAACCGTAACCGTTCATAACGACCTGGATATATGCCTCTTTGTTGATTGCATAAGCCATTGCCTCACGAACCTTAACATCGTTGAACGGTGCTTTCTGTGTATTCATGAAGAAGTACCATACGGCGATGCTGTCGCCCATTCCAACGGATACGTTGCTGTCACCTTTTAAGGTGTCAACGCTTTCGGTCGGTACAGACCACATAATCTGTGCGTCACCTGCCTGAATTGCAGATACACGGGTAGCACTTTCTGCAACCGGTTTGAATGTGATGCTCTTAAATCCTGCATCCGCATCTGCCAGAGCAGTTCCGCCGCAGACGTCTGCATCATATCCCCACCATTCTTTGTTCAGCTCTACTTTCATATGGTCACCGGCAACCCACTCAACAAATTTGTACTGGCCGGTTCCTACCGGTGCCTGTGCACAGGCATCTTCTCCTGCTTCAATCTGTTTCGGGCTCATGATCAGCGTAGCCGGATGTGCCAGGTTGCTGATGAAAGCACCGAATGACTGTGTTAAATAAATTTTAACGGTATAATCATCTACCTTCTCTGCATGATCCAGAACATTGCAGAGGAATGTAGTACGTTTCAGTCCAAGGCTCTTATCTGCCCATTTGTTTACGTTTGCAATCAGGGCATCTGCATTCCACGGAGTTCCATCGGTAAAGCTTACGCCCTCACGAAGATGAATCGTATACTCGGTTGCTTCGTCATTTGCTTCATAGCTGGTTGCCAGCATCGGAATGATCTGCATATTCTCATCAAATCCAAACAAACCGTCCATCATCATTCGCTGTACACCACCGGAAAGTGTATCGGAAGTATCCATCGGATCCATGGTGGTAAAGTCTACAGCTACCATTGCCGTAACATCAGAATCCTGGGATACCGACTCGCCTGCCGGAATCGTGATGGTATTCTCCGTACCTGCTTCTGAACCGGATGAGGTCGATGCAGCGGATGCTGTTGATGTGCTCTTACTTGTGTCAGAAGAACCTGTCGATCCACATGCTGTCAGTGCCAGTGCCGTTGCTGCTGCAACCAGAGCACGCATTACATGTCTTTTTTTCATTGTTGTCTCCTCCTTTTCTGCAAGTGTTGCTGTTTTCTTTGTTCTTTCTTTTCACAGATAACAGAACCATGATATAAAAAAGAGCAAAGATGCCTTACCTTTTTTTTACAGCCCCTTTGCTTAATCGGTATTATAGATGTAATGCGTCACTATGTCAAAGCATTCTTCCTGATTTTTTCTTTTCTTTTTTGTCTTTTTGCATTTAGGTTGTTTATTTTCGTCAAAAATGATATAATTATCCTAATTTTTAACCCATTACCACTTTTTAGCAGGAAAAGAGGTCCCTTTATGAACAGAAAACAAAAGCTTGGCAACGTATTGATCATTTCTTCCCGGAAACGAATGCTTTCCGAATTTCAGTCTTATCTTCACTCCGTGCTCGGTGAATATCTCACCTTCAATACCCTTTTGAGAGAGCAGGCCACAGACCCCTCTCTCTTCCGGGGATACCAGTGCGTCCTTTTTCCAAGCGTCCGCGCCATGGAAACCTTTCCGCTTACCCTTGACTCCTCCATTTTGCAGCTCCCCTGCGACCGCGTTTTCAACCACATGTTCCTGGATAAAATCATTCAGATTCCGCCGCACGAACGTGTCTATCTGGTAAACGATGATAAATATTCCACGCTCGCTATCATTTCCCAGCTTGAGGAATGCGGCATCACCCAATATGACTTTGTTCCGTTTTATCCCGGATGCAAGGATACCGAGTCTGACATTCAGTTTGCCATCACCGCCGGCGAGCCGCAGCTCGTTCCTTCCCGCATTCCCAATGTACTGGATATCGGCAACCGTATCATCGATATTTCCACTATTTTACAGCTCTGCGAATATTTCAACATTCCTCTGCAGACCGTAAACCGTGTATCGCGCAATTATGTCAATCAGATTCTTCACACCGTCAAAACCTCAGAAACCTACTATACAAATTATGTACAGACCGAACAGCTCATGCAGGTTATCCTGTTCTCTCTTCCCATTGGCATCTGTCTGTTTGGTGCGGATGGCCGCATTCAGTTCATGAACGCTAAATTTGCACATGCCTTCTCGCTTCCCTCCTCCAACTTTGAAGGACAGCCTTTTTCGGAATGTCTTCCGCCTGCCTACGCGGACACTGCTTTCGACCGCAACGGTGACTGGACCATTCTCCTTTCGGATCAGAAAACACAGATCACGTTAAGCGTTCTCTCTATGGTTTTTCCGGATACAGAGCCTGTTTTTCTTGCGTTTCTTCCCGAGAGCAGATCCACGGAAATGTCGGTACCGAAAGACGAAAAAACGGAAGAAAGCACTTTTTTCGCTTCCTCCCGTACCTTTTCCCTTTCCCTGTCCCACGCAGATTCCGTCCAGAATCTGATGGCGCAGGCCAGACATCTTGCACTTTTTGATTTTCCGATTCTGATCCAGGGAGAAAGCGGTACACAGCGCAGGACACTCGCACGTGCGATCCACAATTTTTCGCGCCGCCATCATTATCCGTTTTCCGTTCTTCATTCTCCGGGAAATGATCTGACCGAAGCCTCCCTGCTCCGGCTTCTTGCCGAAACCAACCATGGCACACTCGTTCTTTCCCAGGTGGACCGTTTTCCGCTTTCCATTCAGGATCTGCTGGTCAATGTTCTTACCAATGTTCATGGTAACTTCTTTTCCGCACCGGAAACCCGCCGTTTCGATGTGCGGATCATTGCTATTGCGGATGATAACCTTTACAAAAAAGTAGAAAAAGGAACCTTCCTGCGGGAACTTTTTCACCTTTTAAGTGCTTCAGAGCTTCAGACAGTCCCGCTCCGCAGACGCAGGGAGGATATTCCCGATCTTCTCAATTACTTTCTGCTTCAGTTTTTCCACAACACCGATATGACCTGCGACCGGATCTTTTCGGAAGGGCTTCTGCGCTTTCTGAAGGAATATGCGTACCCCGGAAATATTCATGAGCTGTACAATCTGTCCTGCAGCCTGTTTACCCGGTACAGCAGCCATAAGCTGCAGCTTTCCGATCTGCCAACGTACCTCCGCTCCCGCCAGATGGCTGACGTTTCCCTCACCGACCTTCAATATCAGGTTCTTTCTTTCGTATCGACGCATCCGAAAGCAGGCCGCCTGGCAATCAAAAACGGACTGGCCGACGGAGAAACCTTTGTATCCGAAGCGGCTCTGCGCACCGTACTCGGAGAGCTTTCTTCCGCCGGTTATCTCATCGTGCACCGGACAAAAGGCGGATGTGAAATTTCCGAGCTGGGGCGTATGGTTCTGGAAAAATAATTTATTTCAGAAATCCCGGTATTTCCAGAAATTCTGCAAGGCTGCGGTATCTGGCTCCGTCCAGGCCTCTTTTTTCCTTTGCGGTTACCATAGAGTTCAGGATCGCTTCCTCCACAGCCTCTGCCGCTGCTTCAAATGCCTCGTTGATTTTTTCTTCTTTTATCCGGGCACACACTTCCACCTCACATGTACTCTTTGTGTCTACGCGGTTTGCTGTTGTAAATCCGATCATGATTTCACCGCTTCCGTGGCCGGTGTAGGCTCCTGTTCTGGCGATTCCAACTCCACAGCGGCGGATAATCCGGTACAGCTGCCGCTCCGATACCGGAAGGTCTGTTGCCAGAACCGTCATAATTGATCCCCGGTCTTCGGCGCTGCTTCCGCATTCTTCCTTCCGGATCCGCTCCAGAATCTTCTCTCCTGCCGGTTTTCCACTGATTTTCAAATCTCTGGTTGCCCCGAAATTTGACTGTACCAGAACACCAATGGTATATGTTTTTCCGTCAAGCACCAGCGTGCGGGATGCTGATCCGATTCCCCCTTTCAGCCCATAGCAGATAGTTCCTGTTCCGGCACCGATATCACCTTCCGCAAAGTCTGTATCCGCCTGCTCCAGTGCATGATACAGCTCTTTTTCCCCCACTACCCGGTTACAAATCTCATTGATTCTCGAATCATTACATTCTCCGACAACCGGATTGATGGAAAAAACATCTTCCCCTTCTTTTCGGGTCTGCTGTATCATCCATGAAATCATGGCATCCGCCACTTTTCCGACATTCAGTGTATTGGTCAGGGCAATGGGCGTTTCAAGAGTTCCGAGCTCCTGTACCTGCACAAGACCGCACGTTTTCCCGAAACCGTTATGCACGTAGGCAGACGCCAGGTACTTTTTCAGAAACGGATTGCCTTCTCCCGGCACAATCACCGTCACTCCGGTATGCTGATTGCCACTTTCCACCGTCGCATGGCCTACCCGCACACCGGGCACATCCGTAATTTTGTTTCGCGGTCCATTTTCATGATGTCCGATCCGATATCCGTAATCACTGATTCTTTTCTGTTTCATCCTGTTTCCTCCTCTTTTTATGATGTACTCCCGGAATTTTTCAGCTCACGCAAATACAGGCACAAAAAAGACTCCGAAGATACATTTTTCTCTCACTTTACGCTCTCTTCTCTCTTCTGTCCATACCTCTTCCCACAATTTTTCTTCTTTTCTTTATATTTTTTCCATTTCTTTTAGAATTTGGACACACTTTGCTCACATATTCCTTTTATAATAAAGCTCGGATAGTTGATAAACCACTCACTATCTCCCCCCTCATAAAAAGATGGCGATATACTTTTGTATATCGTCATCTTTGTTTTTACTGACAAAAACGCCCCCGGGCGGAAAACGTAACCACTTCCGTTTTCCGCCCGGGGGCATTCTTTCTTCCTTTTTGCTCAGGCCTCTGCAGCAGCTTCCTCTGCTTCCGCTTCTGCCATCGCCTGTTCGTACTGTTTCAGGATAATGGTCTGAATTTTTTCTCTGGTTCCGGAGTTGATCGGATGTGCGATATCGCGGTACTCCCCGTCCGTAGCCTTACGGCTCGGCATTGCGATAAACAGTCCTTTTTCTCCTTCAATCACCTTGATATCATGTACAACAAATTCGTCATCGATTGTGATAGACACAACCGCCTTCATTTTTCCTTCTTTTGTTACCTTGCGTACTCTCACGTCTGTAATGTTCATAAACTTTTATGCCCCTTTCACCCCATAATCAGATGGCGTATCTTTCGTTTTTTTCGACAACAATTTTGATGCCGTCCTCCCCACAGTGATAGGAGTTTGCACGGATGGTGTCCCTGCTCTCCACAATACAGTTTTCAATGTGAGTGTTGTCTCCGAGATATACATCATTTAAGATGATAGAATTTTTAATCACACAGTTGTTTCCAACATATACCTTCTTGAACAAAACAGAGTTCTCAACCTGTCCGTTGATGATACAGCCGCTGGATACAAGAGAATTTTTCACTGTGCAGCCAGGATTGTATTTTGCCGGCGGAAGATCGTCGATCTTGGAGTAGATGCCCGGATACTGTCCGAAGAAGTAATCTCTTACCTCCGGTTTCAGGAAATCCATGTTGGTTCTGTAATAGGAATCTACGGTAGCAATGTTGCTCCAGTAGGTATTGATCTTGTATCCGTAAATCCGTTTCAGGTTTTTGTAACGGATTAAAATATCCTTTACAAAGTCGTAGCGGTCTTCCTGTGCGCTGCGCTCAATCATTTCGATCAGCTGGCGACGGCGGATGACATAGATACCGGTAGAGATCACGTTGGAGCTCGAAACCATCGGTTTTTCCTCGAACTCCTCGATGCGGCAGTCCTCATTCATCTTCAGGACGCCGAAGCGGCTGGTATCTGCTTCCTTTGAATCCGTGCATACCACGGTAACATCCGCACGTTTTGCAATATGGTATTCCAGTACCTTATTGAAATCCAGTTTGTATACGCCATCTCCCGATGCGATGACTACGTACGGTTCATGGCTGTTTTTCAGCCATGTCAGGTTCTGACTGATCGCGTCTGCCGTTCCACGGTACCACCAGCTGTTATCTGATGTAACGGTTGGAGAAAATACAAACAGACCGCCATGTTTTCTTCCGAAATCCCACCATTTGGAAGAGCTCAAATGTTCATTTAAAGATCTGGCGTTGTACTGTGTCAGGACAGCCACCTTCTGAATATGAGAGTTTGCCATGCTTGACAGCGCAAAATCGATGCTGCGGAAGCTGCCTGCGACCGGCATAGCTGCAACGGCTCTTTTATTGGACAGCTCTCTCATTTTGTTGTTGTTACCGCCTGCAAGAATAATTCCCAATGCTCTCATATTACTCACCGTCCTTTTCTACAATTGCTCCGCCGGACGGAAGTGTGCCATCCGGGTAATCCTCAAGGGAAGTTTCGCCGGAAATGCAGACATTCTTTCCAATGGTTACGCCATCCGGAATGACTGCCTTTTCTCCAACGGTCACAAGTCCGAATCCGTAAATATTCGGTTTTAAGACGTTCGGCGCTTCCTCGCCAACGCCCATCACAACATGTTTGCCGACATGTACGTTTTCTGCAATAATGGCCTTATTGACCTGGGTTCCCTCGCCGATTGTGCTGTGGCGCATAATAATAGAATCTCTTACAACAACACCCTTTTCAATGCGCACATCCGCACCGATGACGGAATTATGTACCTCTCCGTAGATTTCAGCGCCCTCGCCGATAATACAGCGGTCGATGACAGCGTCCCCGGAAACATACTGCGGACGGATGATATCACCTTTGGTATAGATCTTCCAGAACTCCTCATATAAATTGAATTCCGGAATAATATCGATCAGCTCCATATTTGCTTCCCAGTAGGAGCCAAGCGTTCCGACATCTTTCCAGTAGCCGTTGAACTCATACGCAAACAAACGTTTTCCGTTGTCGCGGCAGTACGGCAGAATATGTTTTCCGAAGTCACAACTCGGCTGATCCTTCAGGGCTGTCAGAGATTCCTTTAATGCTTTCCAGCTGAAAATATAGATGCCCATAGAAACGAGGTTGCTTCTCGGGTGCTCCGGTTTTTCTTCAAATTCGGTAATTCTTCCGTTTCCGTCTGTGATCATGACACCGAAACGGCTTGCTTCTTCGATCGGTACCGGCATACATGCGATGGTCACATCTGCGTGGTTTGCTTTGTGATAGTCAAGCATCACCTCGTAATCCATTTTGTAAATGTGGTCGCCGGAAAGAATCAGAACATATTCTGGATTGTATGTTTCCATATAAGCCATGTTCTGGTAAATTGCATTTGCAGTTCCTGTATACCATTCGCTGTTTGTACTTTTTTCATATGGCGGCAGAACGGTTACGCCGCCTTCGTTTTTATCGAGATCCCACGGAATACCGATTCCGATATGGGTATTCAGCCGCAGCGGCTGATACTGGGTCAGTACGCCTACCGTATCAATTCCTGAATTGATA
Organism: Blautia sp. AM42-2; assembly: GCF_003480245.1. Lineage (NCBI taxonomy): Bacteria > Bacillati > Bacillota > Clostridia > Lachnospirales > Lachnospiraceae > Blautia > Blautia sp. AM42-2. Next base: position 136,991 of record NZ_QUIM01000004.1, on the reverse strand, counting down.
CAATTACTGAGCGGGAAGTCGATGATTCGATACTTTCCGCCAAATGCTACTGCCGGTTTTGCCACTTTCTCCGTGAGCACACCGAGACGGCTTCCCTGACCGCCTGCCAGCAGCATTGCTATCATCTCTTTCTTAATCATGCAATCACCTCTTGTCGTATCTAAAGATTTGCAGTAACTGTAAGAATGTACGGTTCTACGCTTACCGTTCACCGGTTTTCCGCGAGCGGTAACCTTCACTGCCCCCATTTCAGGCTTTGCCTTGCAAGAAGGGGCTGCTTACACCTGAATCACTTTCGCACGCAGCGAAACAGCACCTGCCTCCCTGTGTATGAAACAGCCACCATGCTGTCGGTTCTGGTTTTTCATATCCACGCACTTCTTTGATAACTACAATTAAAATTATATCACACTTCCGTCTCATTGTGAACATTTTTTATAATTTTTCTTTTATTTTATCTTATATTTTATTGATTTTGACTATGCATTTTATTTGTGTCAAAAATCGTATCATGATTTTCTACAATTTTCGACAGCGTATTCATTTATTTTTACCAGTTTTTGTTACATTTCGTTCATTTTAGTTTGCAATATTTCTTTTTGCATATGATCTGGTTTATAATACTTATCCATTGTTTTTTATTTCATTTTCGAATTCATCCGCTTTTTTTCTTTTACTTTTCCGGCAAATACGTGTATACTATTAGCCAGAACAGTTCCAGCCGGATTCCGGGGAACCGGCGCTGCATTTCGTTCTGTTCTTTCCTATATTAATCGAAAAATATGTATTGAGAAAATTTCCCCATTTTCAGTGAAAAGACACATTGAAGGAGATACCATGTACGAAGTAGATTTCAGTAAACCAATCCATATACATTTTATTGGCATCGGCGGCATCAGCATGAGCGGCCTTGCCGAGATTCTTTTAAAAGAAAGCTTTACAATTTCCGGTTCCGATGCAAAAGAAAGTGACCTGACCCGCCACCTGACTTCTCTTGGCGCACAGGTTTTCTACGGTCAGAAGGCAGAAAACATTCTTCCGGGAACCGACCTTGTTGTTTATACCGCAGCCATCCATCCGGACAATCCGGAATTTGCCGCTGCAAAAGCTGCCGGTGTTCCGATGCTGACCCGTGCCGAGCTGCTCGGACAGATCATGCGCAACTACGATACACCGATCGCCGTTTCCGGTACACACGGAAAGACGACAACAACTTCTATGCTCTCCCACATTCTGATGGCCGCTGACTGCGATCCGACTATTTCTGTCGGCGGTATTCTTCCGTCCATCGGCGGAAATATCCGTGTCGGCCATTCCGAAACCTTCCTGACCGAGGCATGCGAGTATACCAACAGTTTCTTAAGCTTCTTCCCGAAAATCGGCATTATCCTCAACATGGATGCAGACCATCTCGATTTCTTCAAGGATATCGATGACATCCGCCACTCCTTCCGTGCGTTTGCCCGTCTGCTCCCAACCGACGGCATGCTGATTATCAACGCCGATACGCCGAAATACGATTACGTGACCGAAGGTCTTGGCTGTAAGGTTGTCACCTACGCACTGGAGAACCAGGCTGCTGCTGACTATACCGCTGCCAATATTACCTACGATGAGCTGGATCACCCATCCTTCGACTGCATCTGCCGTGGCGAGCTGCGCGGTCGCTACACGCTGATGGTTCCGGGACTTCACAACGTTTCCAACGCCCTGGCTGCCATTGCACTGGCCGATGAACTGCAGCTGCCGGAAAACGCCATCCACGAAGGCTTTGCCACCTTCCGCGGAACCGACCGCCGTTTCCAGTATAAGGGTACATACCACGGAGCAAAGGTGATCGACGATTATGCGCATCATCCAACCGAAATCCGTGCAACGATGGAAGCCGCTGAAAACTGTGCGCACAGAACACTGTGGTGCGTCTTCCAGCCGCATACCTACACCAGAACGAAAGCGCTGCTCGATGATTTCGCCGCCGCTCTTTCCCTGGCAGACCATGTGGTTCTCGCCGATATTTACGCAGCCAGAGAAACCGATACGCTCGGCATCTCCTCCAAAGATATCCAGGAGCGCATTGTAAAACTCGGCACTGCCTGCGAATATTTCCCATCCTTTGCGGAAATCGAAAACTATCTGAACGAAAATCTTGCCGAGGGCGACATGCTGATCACCATGGGTGCCGGAGACGTTGTAAAAATCGGTGAGGAGCTTCTTGCTTCCGAAAAATAAAATCATTCTTTCGCTTTACCTGCTCCCTGTGGAAAATGGAGTTTCCCTTTTTCCACAGGGTCTTTTTTTGCTCCGAATCCACACAATCTGTCTTTTCGCCAAATAGTTACGCACATTTTTATTCACAGCTATTTTCCTGTATTTTCGCCTGTTTTCAGAGTTATCCACATTGTCCACAATTTTATACACATTTTTACGATCCACACAATGTGGATTCCCTGTGTATAACTTTGTTTACATAACGATATCACCAGAAAGTCCTATACTTCCCTGTTTTCCTCCATTTTTCAACATTTTTGGTAGATGATAATATTTCACAAAATGGATTTCTCCACATTATCCACATTGTCCACAGTCCTTTTTCATCCACCGTGCCTTTTTCCCGGAATGTTTTTTCCGCAAAACACCTATTCACTTGTCGAAAATACTGTGTTATACTTGATTGTGTATGAGAAGGCAAGACGTATAATAAAAAACAGATCGCTAAAAGTAAAAATCTGCCGCACGATAAGAACAGGATGGTGTAATTTTGAGTATGCTGACATTAAACAATGACTGCCTGGCCAGTGTGACTGCTGTGCCGGATCTTTTTCTGGAACAATATATGCCCGCAGCCAACGGAGAATTTGTAAAAGTGTACCTTTATCTGCTGAAGCTGGTCAAAGACCATCAGCAGGATTCCACTCTGTCATCGATGGCAGATTTTTTTTCCTGCACGGAAAACGATATCGTCCGTGCGCTGAAATACTGGGAGAAGCAGGGACTCCTCTCACTCTCCTACACCGCCGGGGAAAGCGTTCCGACCGGAATCGCCTTTCTGCCGCTTGTCCGGAAGGAAGAAAGCGGAATCCTTCCAACACCGGAATCCTCGATTTCCGGCCCAATTGCGGCTGCACCGGCTGTATCCGTTGAAATCCCGCAGACGGAACAGACCCCGGCTCCATCACCACAGCCGGCCGTTTCTGCCCCATCTGCCTCTTCTCCGGCAGATGATCTTTCCAGTTCCGGTATTTCCGGACAGTCAGCAGAAAAAAAACACGCTCCCGGCAGCCGCGAAGAACTGCAGCACGTTCTTTACGTTGCGCAGACGTATTTCGGTCATCTTCTGTCGCCGACGGAAATCGAATGCATCATGTTTTTCTATGATGATCTCCACTTTTCCGCGGATCTTCTGGAATACCTGGTGGAATACTGTGTTTCGAAGGGAAGCACCAGCATCCACTACCTGAAAAAGGTAGGACTCGCCTGGCAGGAAAGCGGAATCCGCGATGTTGCCTCTGCCAAACAGGAGACCACGACATTCAACAAACATTACTACACAATTTTGAAAGCATTCGGCATCCGCAACCGCGCACCGGTGGAAAAAGAAGCCGAGGTGATGGACCGCTGGCTGAATACCTACGGTTTTACAATTGATCTTATCACCGAAGCCTGTCAGCGCACCATTTCCAAGATCGGCCAGCCGAGCTTCCAGTACGCGGAAGGCATTCTCTCCAAATGGAAGGAACAGGGCGTCCGCTCCATGGCAGACGTCGAACAGCGCGATGCGGAGCACCAGAAAAGGAAGAAAACCGCTTCTGATCAGAATGCGGCACGAAAAACCGCTCCTGCTGCTTCAAGTAACCGCTTCAACAATTTCCATCAGAGAGAATACGACTACCAGAAGTTAGAAGAACAGCTTCTGAAATAACGCCCGGAGGACGAAACAACTATGGCACTGACAAACCCGCAATACGATGCGATTATGCGCATGTACAACGAACGGCAGCTCCGCCACCAGAGAGAACAGCAGGAGCACATCCGCATTGCTTATGAAAAGATTCCACGCCTTGCGGAAATCGACGCCGAGATTGCATCCCTCTCGGTCCGGAAAGCAAAAGCGATGCTGAACGGAGACGCTTCCATGGATCTCGACCTGAATGCTGCCATCCGTGACCGTTCCCAGGAACGCGCGGCGCTTCTTTCCATGCACGGCTACCCGGCAGACTATCTCGAGCTGACGTATGACTGCCCGCTCTGCCGCGACACCGGCTACATCAACGGCACGCAGAAATGCGCCTGCTTCAAAAAAGCTGCCGTCGATCTTCTGTACCGGCAGTCCAACGTGGAGGAGCTTCTGAAAACCGAAAATTTCAGCCAGTTCTCCCTGGATTACTACTCGGACAGCCTGACCAGTACCGGAACACCGCTCACTTCCCGCGAGGCCGCTGCTGCCGCGCTCGAAAAAAGCCAGGCGTTCGTCCGCAATTTCGGCTCGTCGTTTGAAAATCTCTTCTTTTACGGCGACACCGGTGTCGGAAAAACGTTTCTTTCGCACTGTATTGCCCGCGAGCTGATCGAGCAGTCGTTCTGTGTGATTTATTTTACTGCATTTGATCTGTTTGACCTGTTTGCACGCTACACCTTTTCCAGTTCAGAAGAAGCAAAAGACGCTCACGCCAATATCTTTGACTGCGATCTTCTGATCATCGATGATTTAGGTACGGAACTGACCAACAGCTTCGTCTCTTCCCAGCTCTTTCTCTGCATCAACGAACGCATCCTGCGGAAGAAATCGACGATCATCTCCACGAACCTGCCCCTTGACCGCTTCATGGAGACGTACTCGGAACGTACCTTTTCACGAATTTCAAGTAACTACACCATCATTAAACTTTTTGGAAACGATATTCGGATCCAGAAAAAACTTTTGGGAGGAACCAAAGCATGAGTAAGGGAACTGAAGGACATTTTGACACACTGCCAATTGGAAGACTGGGACTGATCCCGCTGAACAGCAGCGCCGCACTTGGAAAAAAGGTCGACGATTATCTGGTCAGCTGGAGAAAAGGACGCGGCAATGAATTTGCGGAAAAATATGTCGCTGCCTATGAAGGATATGAGCGTGACAGCTACATTATCCAGTCTCAGGTTCCGCGTTTCGGTTCAGGCGAGGCAAAGGGTATCATCAACGAATCTGTCCGCGGTGACGATATCTACATTCTGCTCGATGTCTGCAACTACAGCCTGACCTATTCTCTGTGCGGCTACACCAACCACATGTCTCCGGACGACCACTTCCAGGATCTGAAGCGTGTCATCGCAGCCATCGGTGGAAAAGCCCGCAGAATCAATGTCATTATGCCATTCCTGTATGAGAGCCGCCAGCACAAGAGATCTGGAAGAGAGTCTCTCGACTGCGCACTTGGTCTGCAGGAGCTGACTGCTATGGGCGTAGAAAACATCATCACCTTCGACGCTCACGACCCGCGTGTCCAGAACGCGATTCCGCTGCATGGATTTGAAACCATCCAGCCGGCTTACCAGTTCATCAAAAACATCCTGCGCAATGCACCGGATATGAAGCTCGACAAGGATCATCTGATGGTCATCAGCCCGGATGAGGGCGGTATGGGCCGTGCTATCTACATGGCAAACAACCTCGGTGTTGACATGGGTATGTTCTACAAACGCCGCGACTACTCTACCATCATTGACGGACGCAACCCGATCGTTGCCCATGAGTTCCTCGGTGCTGATGTCAAAGGTAAGGATATGATCATCATCGACGATATGATCTCCTCCGGCGAGAGTATGCTGGAAGTTGCCAAACTCTTAAAGGATCGTGAGGCACGCAACATCTACATGTGCTCGACCTTCGGACTGTTCACCAGCGGACTGGAGAAATTCGACAAGGCTTATGAGGAAGGACTCTTCACAAAAGTTCTGACCACCAACGTCGTATACCAGACACCGGAGCTTCTCTCCCGCGAATATTACATCAGCTGCGACCTGAGCAAATATATCGCTCTCATCATCGACAAGCTGAATCACGACGCCTCCATCAGCGGACTGCTGGATCCGGCGGATCGTATTCAGAAAGTTATTAAGAAATTTAAGAATCACGAGAAGATCTGATATTCCAGGGTTCAAAGTTCGAAAGCTGTTCGTGCTTGTACGATAAAGCGTTCGAATTTGGAACCCGCCAAACATGAGGAAGCAGCGCCAGCGGATTCCGAATGTTTGCAGAATCGCGGAACAATTCGTGAATATCCACAAACGCCGAAACTGTCACGAAAACGGTTTCGGCGTTTTTTTATATTTTTAGCAAATTCTTGCTAGTTTTTTCTTTTTTCGGCTGTATAATGAAATTACATTGTACGACGAAGGAGGTATCACACATGCAATTTGGACATTTTGATGATGCGAAAAAAGAGTATGTCATCACAAGCCCGAAGACTCCGCTTCCGTGGATCAACTATCTGGGATCTGAGAACTTCTTTTCTCTGATTTCCAATACCTGCGGCGGATACAGCTTCTACAAGGACGCAAAACTTCTGCGTCTGACCCGTTACCGTTATAACGATACGCCGCTCGATCAGAACGGACGCTACTACTACATCAAGGACGGCGATACCGTCTGGAACCCGGGCTGGCAGCCGACCCAGACGCCGCTCGATTCCTACGAGTGCCATCATGGCCTTGGCTACAGCCGCTTTGTTTCTTCCAAAAACGGAATCGCTGCTGAACTGACCGCTTTTGTTCCGCTGGCAGATTCCTGCGAAGTAAACCGTCTCATGCTGACCAACAACGGCACCGAAGAAAAAACACTGGCTCTGACTTCTTTTGTAGAGTTCTGCTTCTGGAACGCCGTGGACGATATGACCAACTTCCAGAGAAACTTCAGCATCGGCGAAGTTGAGATCCAGGGTTCTGAGATTTACCACAAAACTGAGTACCGCGAGCGCCGCAGACATTACGCTGTTTATGCAGTCAACTGCCCGATCAACGGATACGATACCGACCGCGACGCTTTCCTTGGCGCTTACCGCGGAAATGACCACCCGGAGACCGTTCTGCGCGGCACTGCAGGCAACACCGTTGCCAGCGGATGGGGTGTGATCGGTTCCCACCACATCGACGTTACCTTAAAACCAGGCGAGTCCCGCTCCTTTATCTTCGTTCTCGGCTACTGTGAGAATGCAGCGGATGACAAATGGGAAGCTCCTGGCGTGATCAACAAAAAACCGGCAAAAGAGATGCTCTCCCACTATCAGACCGACGAGCAGGTTGACGCAGCACTTGCAGAGCTTGCTTCCTACTGGGAAGGCCTGCTGGCAAAATATGCGCTCTCCTGTGCAGATGAAAAACTGGGACGCATGGTCAACATCTGGAACCAGTATCAGTGTATGGTTACCTTCAACATGTCACGTTCCGCATCCTACTTTGAGTCCGGCACCGGCCGTGGCATGGGCTTCCGTGACTCCTGCCAGGATCTGCTCGGCTTCGTTCATCTGATCCCGGATCGCGCAAGAGAGCGTCTGCTCGATATTGCCGCTACCCAGTTTGAAGACGGAAGCGCATACCATCAGTACCAGCCACTGACGAAGAAAGGAAACATGGATATCGGAAGCGGCTTCAACGATGACCCGCTCTGGCTGATCGCCGGATGTGCCGCCTATATCAAAGAGACCGGAGATTTCTCTATTCTCGACGAGCAGGTTGATTTCGACAACGATTCCACCAAGGCACAGCCTCTGATGGAGCACCTGAAACGTTCCTTCGACTTTACCGTAACCCATCTCGGACCGCACAAACTGCCGCTCATCGGCCGTGCAGACTGGAATGACTGTCTGAACCTGAACTGCTTCTCTGCAGAGCCGGGCGAACCGTTCCAGACGACAGGACCTTCCGAGGGACCGGTTGCTGAGTCCATTTTCATCGCCGCTATGTTCGTGAAATACGGCAAAGAGTACGCAGCCATCTGCCGCCGCAGAGGCAATGAGGAAGAAGCTGTTTACGCAGAAAAAGAAGTCGAAAAAGTTTACCAGGCAGTCCTTGATGCAGGCTGGGACGGCGAATGGTTCCTGCGTGCTTATGATGCAGCAGGCGAAAAAGTCGGTTCCAATGAGTGTGAAGAAGGTAAGATCTACATCGAGCCGCAGGGCTTCTGTGTTCTTGCTGAAATCGGTGTCAAAGAAGGACTGGCAGAAAAAGCCCTGACTTCTGTCCAGAACATTCTGGAAACCAAGTACGGCGTTGTTCTTCTGCAGCCGGCTTACACCAGATATTACCTGAATCTTGGTGAGGTTTCCTCCTATCCGCCGGGATACAAAGAGAATGCTGGTATCTTCTGCCACAACAACCCATGGATCTCCATCGCTGAAACCGTTGTCGGCCACGGAAACCGCGCATTTGATCTGTACCGCAAGATCTGCCCGGCTTACATTGAGGACATCAGCGAGATCCACCGCACCGAGCCGTACGTCTACTCTCAGATGATCGCCGGAAAAGACGCTGCTCATTTCGGTGAGGCAAAGAACTCCTGGCTGACCGGTACTGCCGCATGGACTTTTGTCAATGTTTCCCAGTACATCCTCGGCATTCAGCCGGATTACGACGGACTGACCTTAAATCCGTGTATTCCGTCCAATATGGAAGAGTTCAAGATCCGCAGATACTTCCGCGGTGCATGGTATAACATCACCTTTAAGAATCCGGATCACAAAGAGAAGGGCATTTCTTCCCTCACGGTAAACGGAACCGCAGTAGAAGGAAATCTGATTCCGCTCACCGAAGGCTGCACCGAATATGATGTTGTTGCCGTAATGTAATTTTTCAAATTTCAAATTTCCATAAACACAAGGCGAGCCCCGGAAAGCACAACTGCTTTTTCGGGGCTCGTCCCTTTTATTCTTATTTTTTACTGCAGCTGCCGTCTCTCTCTGACACCGGAAAGATCTTTGATGACCTCTCCCGCCAGAATCAGTCCTGCTACGGACGGCACAAACGCTACGCTGCCCGGGATATCACGCCGCTCCGTGCATTTTCTTGCAGCTCCCGGAGGACAGATACAATTTGTCCGGCAGCTGATGCTCATATCCTCAAGCGGACGGAGGGATTTTTCCTCTGAATAAACCACTTTCAGTTTCTTCACGCCGCGTTTTTTCATCTCACGACGCATGACCTTTGCCAGCGGACACATGTTCGTTTTATAGATATCCGCCACGCGGAACTTCGTCGGGTCCAGCTTGTTTCCGGCTCCCATGCAGCTGATGACCGGCACATTGCACGCTTTGGCGCGCATGATAATCTCAATCTTCGCTGTCACCGTATCGACAGCATCCACCACGTATGAATACTTCGAAAAATCAAAATCGTCCGCATTTTCCGGCAGATAGAAGCATTTGTATACCTCTACCTCCGCTTTCGGATTGATATCCAGAATGCGTTCTTTCATTACGTCTACTTTATATTTTCCGACACTGCTTCTCGTCGCAATAATCTGACGGTTGATGTTGGTGAGGCAGACCTTATCATCGTCTACCAGCACAAAATGGCCGACACCGCTTCTTGCCAGTGCCTCCACGGTATAGCCGCCCACGCCGCCGATACCGAAAACGGCAACGGTTGCATTCGCCAGAAGATCCATGCTCTCCTGTCCGAGCAGAAGCTGTGTTCTGGAAAACTGATTTAATGCCATTTGTTTTCCTTCCTCCTTGTTTATAATCTCTACTACAATAATAGGTTATTTGCTTTTGTCTGTCAACACCTTACGGAACCAGCTCTGCGGAAACTCAAAAACAAAGAGAATGCCAAGCACAATCGCAACTGCATCCTTCAGTGTCAGAAATCCTCTTGCACCGGCGCGCTCCAGATCATTGGTTACCACGTAAAAAGCAGTCCAGTAGATGCCGCTTCCCGGCACCAGCGGGAAAATACCCGCAATCAGAAATACCGTTACCGGACAGCGCTTGTACACCGCAAAGCTGCGCGACAGAAGGATGACGAGCACCGTTGCAAAAAAGATGGACACCGGCTCTGTCGTATGCGGGAGGATCAGTTTATAGCAGATCCAGCCGCAGGCACCTGCCAGTCCGCAGTACAGGTAGTATTTCCGCGGCACCTGGAACAGCAGCGCAAACGCAATCGTTCCGACGCAGGCGGCAAAAAATTCCGCAATTAAACGAATGGTATCACTCATAGCTGCAGCCCTCCCGCCAGTTGATGATATCCTGTGATAATCAGTCCGACGCCGAGCGCAATACAGAATGTCACAAGCAGCGCATCGAGCATCCGCACGGAACCCGCGATGTAGTCCTGATCCGCAATATCACGGATGGCGTTCGTGAAATTGACACCGGGCACCAGCGGAATAATCGAACCGATGATGACCTTGTCCAGATGATGGCCGATCCCCGCCTGATACAGAAAAACGGCAATCAGTGTGACAAGCGCGCCGCCGGAAATATTCGTCGCAATTTTTGACATTCTGCCGCGCAGCAGGTACAGCAGATAGAAGTACAGAACAAAGCCCGACAGAAATGCTACCATGCTGTCCACCACATCGCCGCCGAACAGAAAACAGAAGCACGCGCTTCCGACACCGGATGCAAGTACCTGGTGCCATCTTGGTTTGTCCGGCATCCGCTGAATGTCGAGCAGCCAGGCCTTCGCCTCCTTCGGCGCGTGCAGCCCCTCCTCGATTTCGCGGGAGAGCTGGTTGACTGCCGTTACCTTGTCGAGCCGCGCCGCCGACAGCGGAATGTGACGCACGCGGGCAAATTCCTGCTTTTTTCCGCTCTCAGCTGTCAGGAAAATACCACTGCTCAACACAAACGCATCGCTGGAGTTGACGCCATACGCCCGTGCAATGCGGTCGATCGTCTCCTCCACACGGAAGATTTCCGCGCCGCTCGCCAGCAGGATGTCTCCCGCCAGCGATGCCACATCAAGCGCTTCTCTCGTCGATTCTGCGTTCATCTTTGTTTTCCTCCTTTTTCAAAACCGTATACCCATTTTCCTTTCAAAAACAGATACAGGAAAATGACAGAACTAATACTCCAGGTCAGCGGGTAAGCCCAGAAAATCACGCGGATATCCGGGATCAGCCGGACCGTCACGGTAATGTAGCTGACGCGGAACAGGCACCAGACGCAGAGCATGACAACCATGGGAACCGCGGCGTGCCCGGAACCGCGGAGCACAGCCGCGATGCAATGAGAAAACGCCAGCAGAAAATAAAACAGTGCAATCGTTCTCGCCTGCATCACGCCGTAATGGACAACGGCCGGATCGCTGTTAAACGCCGCAATCAAAGTCGGTGCGGCCGCATAGATCACAAACCCGATCAACTCGGCGATGGTAATGGAACAGAGAATGCCAAACCGCGCTCCTTTTTTCGCCCGGTCATACTGTTTTGCACCGAGATTCTGGCTGACAAACGTCGTTAATGCCATCGTAAAGCATGTAACCGGAAGGAATGCAAAACCCTCGATTTTTGCATATGAACCGCAGCCTGCCATCGCCATTTTCCCGAATGCATTGATGTTCGTCTGCACGAAAACGTTTGCGATCGAAATAACCGAGTTCTGGAAACCGGACGGCACACCGTTGCGGATAATCTCGCCAAGCGCCCGGCCGTCGAAACGGATTTTGCGGATATGAAGACGATACTCTTCCTTCGTCCGCAGCAGATGGATCATACAGAGAATCGCACTTGTAAACTGGGAAATTACCGTTGCAAGCGCTGCCGCACCGACCCCAAGGCCAAGGCCGCCGATAAAAAGCAGATCGAGCGCAACATTGATACACGATGACACGATCAGATAGATCAGCGGGTGGCGGCTGTCGCCGACGGACTGCAGAATGCCGACGAAAATGTTATACATGATAAAACCAAGAGATCCTGCAAAATAGGTACGGAAATATTCGACGGACTGCGGCAGGACATCGGACGGTGTTCCCATCAGCACAAGGATTCTCGGCGCCAGATACATGCCAAGCACAGTCAGCGCTGCACCGGCCGCCAGGCCGAACGCCACGGTCGTATGGATCGCTTTCTGCAGATCTTCCCGGTTTTTCGCTCCGTAATACCTTGCAATCACGACACCGGCGCCCATTGCGATACCGTTAATAAAACCAACCATCAGAAAGATCAGATTGCCCGAAGAGCTGACCGCTGCCAGTGCATTGCTTCCCAGAAAATTTCCTACAATCAGCGAGTCGGCCGTATTGTACAACTGCTGGAACAGATTACCAAGGAACAGCGGGATCGCAAACAGAATCATCTTTTTTGAAATACTGCCCTCCGTCATTCTTGTTTTACTTTCTGTATTCATTCGTAAAAACCCCCATTTCTTTTTCGTACAGTCAAAACCGGTCATCCGCAGGTTCCCGCCCGGTGCGTGTCCAGCCTTCTTTTCAGCAGACACGCACCGGAACTCACCCGAGATGACCGGTTTGGAAATATCCTTTTTTCTATTATATCGAACCTTCTCTGGAATGACAAGCCACAAATTCATGCAGAATGGCTTCGACACGTTCCAGCATCTCCTCTTCCGTGCAGAGTTCTTCCGGCCTCATGGATTCCAGGTAATCGTAGAATGCCGTGAGCACGCTCGGTTCCCGAATACTGAGGTAAATCAGCCGCTCTGTCCGCGTCTGGAACAGAAGATAGCCCTCATTTGCATTGACCGAAATGTTCAGTGCATGCTCTGCTCTCTCTTTCGTTTCCCGGATCATGCGAAGATTCGTGTGATCCCGCAGCGCCAGAAAGCGGCGGATCAGGGCAATACGCTCGTCAAAGTCCAGCGGAGAATAGCACTCTTTTGGATACTCATCCACGCGGCCCGTTTCCAGGAAACTTTTGACGCCGTCCTCTGAGAAAAACATCGTCGTTTTTTTATCCAGCACCTGTGTCTGCATCACCTTTGCGTACTGTGCAACCGCCCGTATCATCTGCTCACGCCCCGGCATTTCTTTTACGAGATGGCGCTCCAGCATTTCTGCTGTCAGAAGGCCGGAAAGACACGGCATTCTCTGAAAGAAATACCGCGGAGAATCTGACGCAACAAAGTGACGAATCAGCGTTTCCGTATAGCCAAGCTGGGACTGCACCGTGTCAAGACGTTCAAACAGCGGTTCCGACTGTTTTAAATAGCCTTCAAACATCTCACGCATCATCCGCAGCGTCGTTTCCTCCCGGAACAGAATTGCATTCTGGTAATCGGCACTGAATGCAAGTGCACAGTGTTCCGTCAGAATGAGATATGGGAACAGACGGAACTCATTCAGCCGCGCCGCCACATTGTCATAGTAGTACCAGGCACGGTAATCACAGCCACAGGCACAGATCGGCAGAATTTTCTGCAGACAACTCAGGTTGTAATTTTTCCGCATTGAAGTCAGCTTCTCGTTGTTGTTCATACAGAACAGATGGTGAATCGTCAAATTCGGGTTCTGTTCTCCGAGAACCTGCAGAAGTTCCATGGCAAAATCGAAGTCCGGCTGAACCAGAACGGAAATTTTTCCGTCTTCTTTTACAGCTTCACCGAAAAACAGCTGCAAAATTGCATGCCGCACATGTACTGCGCCCCGAAAGGGAATCTCTCCGCTCCCCCCGTTCAATTCCAGTTTTGCAATCTCCGCCTCATGGAAGATATATTCCTTTTTCCCCTCGCGGCAGCTGAACGTTTCAATCAGTTCTCCGACTGATTTGCGTCGGTAATAAACTTCCGCACCCATCCGGGCAATGTAAAACGCATTCATGAAATCTATTTTTTCCTGCGGCGTCAGCTGCATGAACTGCGCCATCTTGCGCACAACATCCTCTCCGGCCGGTTTTCGTTTTCCATTGATGATCTTATACATGGAAGAACGATCGAGTCCGCAGAACTGCGAAAGCGGGTAAACCCCGACATCCTTCATGGTGATATATTCGGATAATAAATCTGAAAAAACTGACATAGAGTCTCCTGTATCTTTATCTTTTGCGTCGATCTTTTTCCAAGATAATCAAAATTTTACCATATTCAGAAAAAATTGGCAATTCTTCTCTCGGACTTTACATATTGTTTCCCTCTTTTTACAGGATTTTCACACAGTTATGTAAAAACCGGCGGAAAATTCCGCCGGTTTTTCTCTCTTTCAATCTATTTCATCTTCTTTTATCCCAAACACAGTCAGTACCTGACGCGGTGAAATTCCGAGTCCACCAACACTGATCAGCGTATCCTCTGCCTCCAGCAGAAGATTTTCCTTCTGGAATCTGACGATCATGCGGCCACCACTCAAACCGTCCATCCGCCGAATCTCCATCTCGAGCGTATTTAGCGTACGCCATGCAGCAGAACCAGCATAAATATGGCCATCCGCTTCACTATAGGCGAAATCCCGGCGCATGGAGAGGACAAATTCCTTTTCTTTCCCGCCTTCTTGTACTTTCCAGTACATCTTATCGCAGCCAAAAGCGAATCGCATCTCCTGAATCGGGCTTGTCTCCAGCGAAAACAGACCGCTTCCGCCGATCAGAATTTCTGCGGAATCCGGCAGCTGCTGGTTCCCCATCAGCGGAGCAGATACATAAACATGCTTGCTTACCTTCTCTTCCATAAACGGATTTCTCGTTCCTCTGCGCGGCGGCAGAGCCAGATCTGCGGTACGCTCTTTTACTGCACCGGCAAGCGGGGACGGTGGCAGCTCTCCTGCCTCTTTCTTCACATACGGGATCAGTTCCTCCTGCAGTGCGCTCAACTCCTCCTGAGTCTGTTCTGTTGCTGTTGTCAGGATCACAATCAGATCGAGATCCGGGAACACAACGCCGAACTGACCGTACGCACCATCTGCGCGGAAGGAACCCGGATAACGGCACATCCAGCACTGATAGCCGTAGCCCTGCGCCCAGTCTTTTACGTGGCCTTCCGAATCGCCCTCCGTCTCAATCTGCTTGCGGCAGGCGCGTTCAAACCAGTCTTTTCGAAGCAGCTGCTTTCCTTCCCACTCACCCTGTCTGGACAGAAAATACGTGAATTTTGCCATATCCTCCGTTACCATCTTCATACCGCCGCCGCCAAGCTCCGTTCCGTCTCCGAGCAGCGCACAGGTAAGGGATGTGATGCCAAGCGGCTCCAGCAGACGGGATTTCAGAAATTCTGTGACGTTCTGTCCCGTTTTTTTCCTCAGAACGGCAGCCAGCATGTTAGTTCCGGCTGTATTGTATTTATAAAACGTTCCCGGCTCATGGAGCACCGGATGATGAAGAAAGGTAGAAATCCAGTTTTCGGAATTGTCCATAATCTCCGTCTCGTGACCACAGCCCATAATCAACAGGTGATGCAGTGTGATCTTTTTGAGATTTTCGGATGGGTTTTCCGGCAGCAGGTCCGGAAAGATATCGACAATTTTCTCATCCAGCGATAAGATTCCTTCCTGCTCTGCAAAACCAATCGCCGTTGCTGTCAACGATTTGCTGAACGAATACAGTGGATGACGGAATTTTTCATCATACGGCTTCCACCAGCCCTTCGCCGCACACTGTCCATGGCGGATCACCATAAAGCTGTGCAGCTCAATCTGGTTCTCTTCGATTCGGTCGAGAAAATTCAAAATTCCTTTGGAGCTGATTCCAGCTGATTCCGGTGTCACATCTTTAAAGTATCCCATTTTGCTTTTCCCCTTTCTTTCAGCCCTTATGCATCAATTTCGTAAAGTTCAACGGAAAGATCGCCCTTCCAGCTTACACGGTCGTACGGTGTCTCCGGATAAACCACTGTGGAAATAGCATCTACGCCATCCTCAGCAAACAATTCCAGAATGGAAACATCAAAAACAAGCTCCAGATTCCATGCTCCGTCTTTCTTTCTCGCTGCGGTGCTGATGGAATATTTTTCCGTCATGAAGTGCTCACTGAATTCTTTGTAGCCCGCCATGGTACGGTCAACCGTGATTTTGGTGTCAGTTACATAAATCTTCAATTTCTGTCCCACTGAGTTTTTCAGACAAATTTTCGCATCTCCTTTTCCGGAAACCTTCAATCCAAAGGTCTCTGTGCGGATCGTTGTATGATTCTCGATCGGATAGCTGCTGTGGCGAAATTTTTCCAGTCCGGCCGGAGCAGCCACGAGGGTCAGCGCACCATCTACTTCTGTCAGGGACAGCTTTCTCGCCAGGGTTGCCTGGCCACAGTACTCTTCTGTCGGAGTCTGTGCTGCATACTGCCAGTTCATACCCCATCCCATCAGCAGAACATCTTTCGCATTCTGGAATGTAACGGCTGCATAGTTGTCGAAGCCTTCATCCAGCCATCTTGGCTCATCGGATGGATAGGTGCAGAGGAATTTTTCTCCATCGAAATCACCCAGGAAATACTGCATTTTGCAGTGGTCGTCCTCGGAGGCTTTTGTCATGCTGACAACAAGAACCCATACATTTTTTCCTTTATACTCAATCGGGAACAGATCCGGGCATTCCCACACCCCCTTCGCATGATTTCCTTCCGGTCCGAATTCTCCTGTTTTCTCCCAGTTTTTCATATTCTGGGATGCATAGAAGAAGACACGGTCCTGCGCTGCAAGAACAAGGCTCCAGCATCTTCTGACCGGATTCCAGAACGCTTTCGGGTCACGAAAATCGGAAATTCCCGGGTTTTTGATGACCGGATTCAGATAGGACTTTTCAAAGTGCCGGCCCTTATCATTGCTGTATGCAATACTCTGCTGTTCCAAACCGTCTTTGTGATGGCTGGTATAAATAGCAATGATCGGCGGATTTTCATTGGTACCATACTCAGAAGAATTCTGCGTATCATACACAGCACTTCCCGAGAAGATAAATCCCAGTTCATCCGGATAAAGTGCGATCGGCTGATGCTCCCAGTGAATCAGGTCGCGTGATGTTGCATGGCCCCAGTGCATCGGTCCCCAGCTGGTATCATACGGGTACTTCTGATAAAAGAAGTGGTACACGCCATCTACATAAACCATGCCATTCGGGTCGTTCATCCAGCCTTCTTCCGGTGAAAAGTGAATTTTCGGTCTGTAATCTCTTTTTTTCATCATTTTTGTAAAACCTCCCAAGATAAACAACGGTCTGCAAAACCACTTCCATCGGCTTTGCAGACATCCGTCGTTTTTATTTATAGTAACGCTTCAGAGTCCCATCTCGATTCTGCCATGCTGCATCGTTACCGTTTATAAATGTTCCATCCCCTATTTTTTAATAGTGTACATTTTCACTTCCAGATCTCCGTCTGTGGAAACCACCTGATACGGAGCATCCGGGTAAACGCATACGGAAGCGGTCTCCAGACCACCATCTGCATAAATCTCCAGATAGGAAACGTCAAAAATAATCTCCATGTTGACATTTCCGCGCATGTAACGTTTTGTTGTAGATACCAGCAGATCCTCTTTTTTGAAGAGCTTCGGATCTACATCATCAAAGTAACTAAGGTCGCCGCTCTTAGAGCGGTCCACCGTGATGCTGTCCACCGTTACCTCGATGACTACTTCCTCACCTCTGCTGTTTTTCAGCGCAATTCTTCCGAAATTGCCCTGCACGAGAAGTCCAAAGCTCTCGGTCAGCAGCGGCTTCTGATTTCCGATCGGGAAGGCACCCGCACGGTACTCATCGATCCCGAACGGTTTTGTTTTCAGGCGGTAGCCCTCCTCGGTCTCACAAAGTGAAAGTTCTCTTGGCAGTGTCATCAGACCGGAATACTCACCGGTCGGAACAAAGTTCGCGTAGAGCGGATTAACGCCCCATCCAAGGTAAACCGGACGGTCGTAGTTTCCATACGTTACACCGGCATAATTGTCGAATCCGAAATCAATCCACAGCGGCTCGTCTGTGATCTCGGTGCACTGGAAGGTATCTCCGTCAAAATCACCGACGAAATACTGTATATTGGCACGGCCTTCGGTTCCCGGATGTATCATGCTGACTATCAGAATCCATTTGAATCCGTCAAATTCATTTCCTGTTTTAGCACGGATCAGATCGGTGCATTCCCATACAGTCGGCACTTTATTGACACCGACACCGAACTCGCCTGTTTTCTTCCAGTTTTTCAAATCCTGGGATGCGTAAAACTCTGCGTGGTCGCCGGATGCCAGAACAAGGCTCCAGCAGTCCTTTTTGTCATTCCAGAAGACGCGTGGATCACGGAAATCCGGTGTGCCCGGGTTTTCGATCACCGGGTTGCCATAATATTTTTCAAAATGCTTTCCCTGATCCAGGCTGTATGCAATACACTGCTGCTCCAGGCCCGTTTCCATATTGTGCGCCGTGTAGACAGCCACCATCGGTTTCTCACCGTATTTCGCAAATCCGCTGGTGTTATTTTCATCGTATGCCATACTTCCGGAGTACATCGTTCCGATCTCATCCGGGTACAGGGCGACCGGCAGATGCTCCCAGTGAATCAGGTCTTTCGATACTGCATGACCCCAGTGCATCGGTCCCCATACAACGTCATTTGGGTTATGCTGATAATACAGATGCCAGATACCATCGATATAAATCAGTCCGTTCGGATCGTTGTTCCAGTTTTTCTCCGGTGTAAAATGAATGTTCGGTCTAAAATCTCTTTTTCCCTGTTTACTCATAGGATCCCTCTTTTCCTGTTCTCTCTTTTCCTATTTTATCTTTTTCCATTTGGAACTTCAACAAAAAAGAAATAAGAACGAAATAATCTTCTTTTTAAATATGGCCATGTTATATGGGATACAACATGGCCACATTTGGAATTTCTTTAGTTATAGAACATTAATTGCAAATCGTTTACGTTACTGTTTTTTCGTAATCGCTTTTCGCCCGATTTTTAGTTTGCTGCAGAAGCTGCTCGATCTACTGCGCCCTGGTAAATCTCAACCAGTTCGCTCAAACCAGCGCCCTCAAGCTCTGTCTTATAGGACTCCCAGCTTGCATCATCAACGCCGCCGGTTACCCATGTAGTGATGTAACGGTCAACGATATCGGAGACGGTCGGCTGAATCTGTGCCAGACGCTGAATCTCTTCCTGGGTCATCAGAACACGCGGAATGGTGTCATACTCTTCCATGATGTCATCTTTACCGTTTTCTTTCTGCATCTCGAGAAGTTTTACAGCATCGAAGGTGTAGCCGCAAACGGTGTCATAGTACTCGTTCTGAACGATCATAGAACCACGGCAGGTTGTGGAGTTTACACGAGCCTCACCAAAGTTCTTATATTCCGGATTCAGAGGTTTGTAGTTTCCGTTTTCATCGAGCGGTGTACGAAGAACGCCGTCTTCGTCTTTCTCATAGTTGTATCCGATTGCGCCCCAGTTAGATGTAACAGAGATTTCCGGATCGCCTACCATGTAATCTACAAATCTTGCAACAACGTGCGGGAATTTGCAGGTCGTTGTGATTGCTGTATCGGAAGAATCCTGCAGCTCAGAGTAGTTGCACTCGAAACCGGTCATACCGTCTTCGCCCTGCAGTCTCGGAACTGCTACGTACTGATCATGTACTTCCTGGTTTGTAATTTCCTGATCGCCCCAAACACCGAAGGAACCGATCTTTGCAACATTCTCTTTGATCAGAGAAGATTTGAATGACATACTTTCATCTGCCTCGAAGGAACCGTTCCAGATCAGTCCTTCTTCATACAGCATGTTGAAAAATTCTGCTGTTTTCTTGAATGCTTCGTCTGTTGCAGTGAACGTAACTTTTCCGTCAACCATTCTTAAGTGATCCGCATAGGAGTTTCCTCCGCAGTAGGAGTCAGCGCATCCGAATGCACCTGTGAAACGATAGAACAGGTTGTAGGAACCAAAGGTATCGGTTGCGCCGAACCAGGTTGCCATCGGGATTTCATCGTCTTCGCCGTTTCCGTTCAGATCGCCGCCGTCGCGGATTGCTTTCAGGCAGTCTACCCACTCGTCTACGGTTGTCGGCACTTCTTTGCCTACTTTATCCAGCCATGTTTTGTTGATCACGAATGGTCCAGGTGTTAATACAAGACCTTTCATTTCCTCTACGTACGGGAATCCATATTTATGGCCGTTCGGAGCGGTGATCTCAAGCTGATACTGCTCATTGTCATCGAGGAATGCTTTCAGGTTCGGCATATACTCTTCGATCAGGCCTTCGGTCGGAAGGAATACATCCTGGTCTGCGTACTGAACTACGGTGTTTCCGGATTTACCATCGCCGAAGTTCCAGAATACATCCGGAAGATCCTGTCCGGAAGAAAGCATCAGATTGATTTTCTCTGTTGCGCTCTCCTGCGGGATCGGCTGCCAGTCAAACTCTACTCCTGTGTCCTCGAACCATTTCTGGCACATAGCCAGGTCGCCTACTTCTACAGTTCTGTCTGCAGAGTTTACGATCAGAGCGGAAATTTTTCCGTATTTCTCTTCGAATTTTGCCGGATCTTTGATGATCGGAAGGGTACCGTCGAGCTGGATGATTCCCTCATCTACTGCTTCCTGCTCTTCTGCTGTGAGACCTGTGTCACCTGCTTCTGTACCGGATGCAGAGGTGGTGTCTCCTCCTGTGCTTCCTGCACCGGAGCTGCTTGAGCTGCCGGAGCTGTTTCCACAGCCTGCGAGCATGCTGGTTACCATAAGGCTTGCCAGTAATACGGATACGATTTTTTTCTTCATATTGTTCCTCCTTTATTTTGCTGCCTTTTCCGGCAGTGAAATACGTTAGTATTTTTGTATTCCTACACATAAACCATGTCTGCTATATCCATGAATTCTACAACAATAAATTTTCTGTTCTGCATCAGCCCTTGACTGCACCGATCGTAACACCTTTTGCGAAGTATTTCTGCAGGAAAGGATATACGCACAGAAGCGGGAATGCGGAAACAACTACGACACAGTATTTTAACTGCTCAGCCAGTTTCTGTTTTGTTACCATCTCAGAAGCACTACTTCCCATCTGGTTGGACTGGTTCATCAGTACCAAGTTTCGAAGAACGACCTGAAGAGGCATCTTGCTGTCATCCTGCAGGAACATCAGTGCGTTGAAGAACTGGTTCCACATTGCGGTTGCATAGAACAGACACATAACTGCGATGATCGTTTTCGACAGCGGAATTGCAATTTTGAAGAAGAATCCAAAATCGCTGCAGCCGTCGATTTTTGCTGCTTCGAGAAGCTCGACCGGAATACCACTTTCAAAGAAGGAGCGGCATACGATCAGGTTGTAAGCGGACACTGCTACCGGAAGGACCATAGCCCATGTTGTGTTGTAGATGTGCAGCTGCTGTACGGTTAAGTACATCGGAATCATACCGCCGCTGAAGAACATCGTGAAGGTGAACAGGAACATAATCGGTTTTCTTCCTACCATATCGTATCTGGAAAGTGCATAGCCGGCCGGAATGGTGCAGACCAGGGAAATCAGCGTTCCTAATACGGTATATTTGATGGTGTTTGCATAGCCGGTCCAGAGCGGCTGGTATTTCAGTGTGGTTTCATATCCGTTGGTGTACCACGCTTCCGGATAGAGAAGAATTTTACCGGAGCTTACAACAACCGGGTCTGTAACAGATGCCAGAAGCACGTAATACAGAGGATATACAATTGCAATACAGACAAGGATCATGATGACGGTATTGATCACGGTAAAGACCTTGTCTCCCGTACTCATTTTTACTTTTTTCTTTTTCACAGTGTTATTATTTGCCATTTTTCAAGCCCCCTGACTCTTAGAAAATACTGATATCGCTGGTCTTCTTTGCAACTGCGTTTGTGATAACCAGAATAATGAAGTTTACAACGGAGTTAAATAAGCCAACGGCTGTCGCAAAACTGTACTGTGCGGTCTGGAGACCTACTTTGTATACGTATGTCGAAATGATCTCACTGACGGTTGTGTTGGTACCGTTCTGCATCAGATAAGCTTTCTCATATCCCACGTTCATAATGTTACCTACCTGAAGGATCAGCATCAGGATGATGGTCGGCATAATCAGAGGTAAATCAATGTAAAGGATCTTCTGAAATCTGGAAGCACCATCCATCGTTGCTGCTTCGTAATATTCCGGGCTGATTGCGGTCAGTGCTGCGATGAAGATGATGGCGTTGAATCCCATCGTCTGCCAGATGTTACTTCCGATGAAGAGTTTGCGGAAGTACTCCGGAAGGCTGGTGAACATGATTGCTTTTCCGCCGGCTCCCATAACTGCGTGGTTTACAAGACCGTTTGCGGAAAACAGTACGGAAATCAGGCTGACTACAACTACGTTTGACATAAAGTACGGTGCGTAGGAGATGGTCTGGATGATTCGTCTCGGTCCGCTTCTCTGTACCTGGTTCAGTAAGAGTGCGAAGATAACCGGAATCGGGAATCCGATGATCAGGCTCTCCAGACTGATGACGATCGTGTTCTTGATTGCCGTCATGGCAATACTGGTACTGAAGAACATCTTGAAATACTTGAAGATCGGATCTGCCCACGGACTTCCCATGATTCCCATGCGGCCTTTAAAATCTTTAAAGGCGATGATCAGGCCGTACATTGGATAGTAAGCAAAAACGATCAGCCAGATCAGTGCAGGAATCAGCAGGATGTACAGCTGCCAGCACGAGAGCGCTTTTTTCAATTTTCCACTTTCTGCCGTTTTCGGCGATGACGTTTTTTTCTTCATAGTTCCCTCCTTATTTCTCTAAAAGCTTTACCAACCGCTTTTCGTTCCACATTTGCATCGTTTCCGTTTTGGCACTTTGCCTTGTGGAACCTGTTCCATACCTGTATCATAGTACGCAGTTCGCCCAATGTCAACAAATCATCAATATTTTTTCGTCATTTTCAATATTTTCACAATTTTTATTTTGTGTTTTTGTGCAATATGCATCCTGTTTTTCATAAAATTCACACTTATCTTCTTTCTTCTCCCATTCTCCTGTTCCACATGTTCCGCTGTTCCATGCTTTTCCTGTTCCATATGTTCCACTTTTCCGTTTTTCACTATTTTTTCGACAATTGCAACTGTTTCAGCAGCGATTTCATATCCTTTTGCTCAGTCTTTCTGCCCTTTTGCCGTATATAAGTTGGTTTTATTTCATTTTTATTTTATACATGAAAAAGAGACACCCTTTCTTTTCAGATCGAGTGTCTCTGATATCTGTTCTTCTTCTGTTCTATCGCAATCCCGGAAAATGATGCAAAATTCGGTAATTCCCTGTTTTGTTATCTTCAGGTACTTTCTCCTTTTCGGAAGGTCACATCCACAATCTGCTCCATCTCCTCAATCTTCTTTCCGTCAATCATGCGGATGATTGTGTCCACGCTCCGCTTTGCGATTTCCGGCACATTCTGACAGACCGTCGTCAGCTCCGGTGTCAAAAAGCGGGTAAAATCCAGGCCGTCGTAGCCAACCACCTTCAGTTTTTTCGGAATCTTAATCCCTTTTTTCTGCAGCATCTTCATGCACGCTGCCGCTGTGACATCGGCTGTAAAGAGTCCATCAATTCCATCAAAATGGCTGATGTATTTTTTCCAGATCGTCGGGCCGCTCTGAAAATTCAGAATCTTGCTTCCGGCATCAATCGCTGTAATTTTACATTTATGCTGTTTGCAGACTTCCGCAAACCGTCGGTAACGATCCATGGAGCAACCACGCTCTGTTGCACTCGATGCAAAATAGAGCACATTCTTACATCCTGCGCTCAAAAGCGCCTGCGCCGCAAGCTCACCGCCGCGCTTATGGTCGGAATGTATACACGGAATCCCTTCGGTGACGTAGCGGTCAATCATGACAATCGGACGGTGAATTTCCGCCAGGCTGACAGAAGACGGGATATCCGCACAGCAGATAATGCCGTCCATGACATTTCGCTGCAGCATTTCCACAAATTCCTCGATGCGGTTCGGATTGTCCCCAACCTCGCAGAGCATGCACTTGTAGCCATTGGTGTACAGATTATTCTCGACATGTTTCACCAGAGATGCCATAAACGGATGTGAAAGATTCTTAACAACAATTCCGATAAAACCGGACTTGTTGCGGAACAGGTTCTGGGCAAGCTCATTTGGTTTATAGTTCAGTTCCTCCACTGCCTGCATGATCTTCTGTTTTGTTTCATCGGAAATATACCCGCTCCCATTGAGTGCACGGGATACCGTTCCGATTCCTACTCCCGCTTTGATCGCGACATCTCTAATACTTGCCATAGTTTCTCCTAACTCCTATTCTGACACTGGGCTGTTTTCTCTGACTCGTTCCGGCTTTTCCCCCGCTGCCAGTCTGTGGAGCCCGTTCCACAATGCTTGATTACTTTTATTTTAAAGCACCGCAATCTACAAATCAAGTTAAAAGCTGAAAATTTAAGTACAAAAAACAAGCGACTGTTTGGATCATTTCCCTTTTTCTGGTGAAACCATCCAAACAGCCTCCTGTGTTTTTGTCACTTTTGTCTTATTTTCCAAAAACGCTCATTCATGCGGGCATGCTTTGCGATTTTTCTGGAATTTCATATGTCCCTGAACATTCAGAAACGCTTAATCGTTTTCCAACGAGATATCACCATCCTTTGTCATCAGTGTGATTCTGCCCGCTGGCTGATCCGGTACATAAGAAAAGCTCTGCTCGTCCTCCTCTTTCTGCATCAGATTCTCCATGGTATCCGGTACATCGATCTCCCCAAAATCTGTCTTTGCCGTAATTTCCAGCCGTTCCAGATCTTTTTTACCCAGTTCAAGTTCAATATCGCCGTAGGAGTTTTCCACCGACACGTCTCCGGAAAGCTTCGTATTTTGGATTTTCGCATCGCCATCCTCCAGCGTGATCGACCCATTTTCCCACGTTCCGCTCTTCAGTTCTACATCACCGTAATCTGCTTTGCATTTGATATTCTGCATGTCACATCCGAAAAGTGTGATATCTCCATCCGCATTTTGCAGTCTTCCGCTTTCCGCCTGGATGCCATTCATCTGCACATCACCGAATCCCATCGTTACCTCTATTTTTTTCAGTACCTTCTTTTCCGGTACATACAGAATCACTCCTGTTTCCGACTGTTTACCGCCACTTAAGATTTCTTCCGTAAAGTCAATATTAATGTAAATCGTATCGGACACTGCGCTTGTCTCTTCGATGCTCAGAACACCGTCCCGCACGCGATATTCCACTGCAGTCTCTCCTTTTTTCGACGGAATCCGCCAGGCGAGATAACAGGAATCGTCACCGGACGGAAGGATGTTCAGGTCGCCGATCGTAAGGTCTGCCTGCAGTTCATCAAAATCATCAAGTTTTATCTTTTCCTGTGTGGAAATGCCGTCTTCCTTCTTCGCAGAACCGCTCATCGCATTCAGATCATACGTTTCCGCGTATGCTTTTCCGCCGCTTGCCCATCCGCTGAACATCAGCACTGCACCGGCAATACAGCAGGCACATCCTGTCAGTAATGCTGTTTTTGTCCATTTTTTCATGATCTGCTTCCTCCTTTTTTCGTTACCTTACGTGTACACCACACGAACAGCCGTCCCATCCATTTTGCAAAGTATACGCCGAACACCGCGCACAGAATACTGATTCCCAGCATGAAAACGCCCATTCCGGTAATAAAGCAGAATCCGCCGAAGGAAACCGAGACTGCCAGAATGCCGCGCAGCAGCATCTTAATTCCGGCGGCCACGCCGACAACTGCAATCAGAAAGACGCTCATATCAAGCAGTGCCGCACAGAGGGCCGCGCAGAGCAGAACAATGAGAATGCTGATCAGAATCGGGGCTCCGATCGGGGCTGCAAACAGGGCGAGAATCGCGATCCAGACGACGTTGGCGCCTGTCGTTTTTTTCTTCTCTTTCTGTTTTTCTTCCTTTTCCATTGCCTCGCGTTCATCTACTTTTTTGTCCAGAAGATTCCGCATCAGCTCGGCGGCTGCCTGTTTCGGTGTTCCGAGTTCTTTGATCACGGCCTGCTCATTTTCCGGACCGGCATCTGCAAAATACTCGGTGAAGTATTCCATCGCATCTTCATAGTCGCTCTGCGGAAGCTTCCTCAGATACTTTTCCAATTGTTTCAGATATTCCCCACTCGTCATTCTTTTTTCCTCCACTCGATGATGTTGTCAATGGTGTCACGATAGGACTTCCATTCGCCCTGCAGGTACGCCATCTGTGTTTTTCCTGCTTCTGTGATCGAATAATACTTCCGTTTTCTGCCCTGGTACTCTGCGGAATACGTCGTCACGTAGCCCGCCTTTTCCAGTTTTTTCAGGATCGGGTACAGTGTCGACTCTTTGATGTCTGCAACCAGTTTGATCGTCTGGCTGATTTCATATCCATAAGAATCTTCCCGATTCACAATCGACAGGATCATAAATTCGATCAGCAGTGCTGATACCGGAAAATACATAAAAAACCACCTCCGTTAGTTTCTGATATGTAAAATATTTATATATATATAATTTATACATATCATAAGACTATGGAGGCGGTTTGTCAAGGGGAATATATAAAATTTTTACATATTCGCTGTCATGTCATCATCTGTGTTTATTTCAGGGCTTTTCCGGAACCGAATGCGTCGCCGACTTTGTCGCCCATGGCGAGATAGGTGTTGTTGACCGGGTCGAAGGCGATTGGTTTCAGTTTTTTCGGGTCGATCTTTCCGTCGGTCAGAACGCTCTCGTCTGCGCAGACGTTCACGATCTCGCCGACCAGAATGCCGTTGTCAAAGCTTTTCACTTTGCACTCCAGTGCCATCGGAAGCTCGTCGATCAGCGGCGCGTTGACGAATTCGCTCTTCGTTGCATGGAAACCGGCGCGTGCAAATTTATCTGGAACTTTTCTGCCGGACTCGATGCCGACGTAATCGCAGCCAACAACAGTATCCTCGGTTGCCATGCTGACGGTGAAGGCACCGGTTGCGGCAAGGTTGTCTGTTGTCTTGTGGTCGCCCATGCTGATGGAGATCTCATTGAAATCTGTGACTACACCCCATGCAGCATTCATGGCATCCGGGTTGCCATCTTTGTCGTATGTTGCAATAATCAGAACCGGAAGTGGATACATGTTTGGTTTTGCTCCAAAATTTATTCTGCTCATGGTTGTTCCTCCTGTTTTGCTTGATTTTCTTTATTATAACGCTTACAGCAAACTTTAACACAAGAGATTTTCTCTGCAAATTTTCTTAATCGTTTAATTTTCTCGTCATATCATGCCATTCCTCGCCGCCCCAGATGGATGCGGAGATTCCCTCGTCGCGGAAATTCATCTTTTTGTACATCTCCACCTTATCCTGCAGGCAGGTCAGAATGAGCTGTTTTCTTCCGTTTTTCTGTTCCCGGCGGCTGTACTCTTCCATCAGCGCGCGGGCGATTCCCTGGCCGCGGTATTCCGGCAGGACACTGAGTCCCAACAGCATGACGTTTTCTCCCGTCGGGTCGTACAGACTGATTTCATCGAAAAAGGCATCACGGAATTTTGTCTCGTTTGTTGCAAGTCCGTTCAGCGTTCCGGCGATTTTTCCGGTTTCTTTGTCTACTGCCGCCAGAAACAGCTCCGGCGCGTACTGCACCCGCTCGCGCATGCTCTTTTCGGAGCACGCCTCATTCGGCGGAAAGCACGCCAGCTCAATGGCAACGCCCTGTTCCATTTCATCCTGGCGGATGGTTCGAAGTTCATATCGTTCCATTTTATGGTATTCCTCCATTGCCCGCTCAAAAAACTGCAGAAAACCGTCTTCCACGGCAAGCTGATCGAGCGCGGCTTCTTGCTCATTCAGATCGTAATAATATTTTCCGGTCCGCAGATCGATCGACAGACGGTCGAGCGGAAAGCCTTTTTTGCTCATCGGATGGGGTGTGCTGACCATGCGGAAAGGAGCGCTCTCCATTGACGGGTCCATCGCGTCATAGCGGTGGTCCGCATCAAGAATCAGCGAAACTGCGTTTTTGTAGCGTCCCGTCAGGCCGCCGTACTTTTCTGCAAGGGCGGCGTAATGCGCGGTCATTTCTTCATCGGACAGATACTTTCCGTTCACGGTCCGCACATGGACGCCGGGCTGGTCGTCCTCTGCCACGTTGTCAAAATACAGACCGGAATCACAGGAGAACACCGGCATATGAAGCGCGTTGAAATACGCCTCCGCCTTTTTCCTGGCATTTTCCAGCGGCGTTTTTCCATCCTCGATAATCTCTGGCTGCTTAACACCGCCAAGATCTTTCAGCCCGATCAGCTCAATCCCAAGACCGGCAAGGCGGTGACGCATCGCGTCGAGTTTTGCCGGGTTGCCGGTTCCGTACAGTAACTTCATTTCTGCCCCCTTCTATGCCTCGATGCCGAACTCTTCCGGGCGGAAGCGCGGGCAGACATTTTCCGACGATGTGATGACGGATGCAGCAAGACGCGTACCGATTTCAACTGCCTTGCCAATCGTTTTTCCATAGGTCAGACCGGCGGAAACACCTGCGCAGAACGCATCACCGGCTCCTGTTGTATCTTTTACCTGTACTTTCTGCGCCGGGCAGAAGCCGCTCTCTCCGTCTGCTTCCGCATAAACCGCTCCGTCGCCACCCATTGTTACGACCATGGCCGGAACATTTGCCGCTTTCAGACGCTCGGCGAGAATCTTTTCCATCTCGGCCGGTGTTTTTTCGCTGTAATCATCGGAGAAGAGAACGCCTGCCTCGAGCTGGTTGCAGATCAGGCAGTCAAATTTCTGCAGAAGATCTCTTCTGCTGACCGCGATGTTCATGTTGCTGACAACGCCGTACAGTTTTTTATCGTATTTTTCACAGAGCTGTACCAGCTTTTTGATGATCTCTTTGTCCATATCGATCTCTGCCACAATGGAATCGCAGTTTTCGATAATTTCATCTCCGTTTTCTTCCAGAATATCGAGAATCGGCATCAGGTTCGGGCGCTGGGAAATGGAGCCCGCCAGGTCACCGTTGTGATCGAAGACAGCAAGCCATGTTCCCATGCCGTTCGGGATTTCTTTCATGTATTCGATATTGACTTTGTGGCGCTGCAGTTTGCGCACAACATCCTCGCCGAGTGCGGTATTATCCGCGATTCCAAGGAAGGTCGGGCGCAGTTCCAGGTTTGCGATATCCTCCACCACGTTTCGGCTCACACCGCCGTGGATGTATTCGACATGGCCGGCGTTTCTGCCGTCCGGGACGTAGATGTCCTCTGGAAAACCTTTGATATCCACAAAAACTGCTCCTAATACTACGATTCCATTTTTATTTACTGCCATGTTTCTTTTTTCCTCTCCTGTTTTTTCATTCCTTCTTTTTTCAGACAAGCCTCTTCGTCTGTTTCACGAAATTATTTTCTTCTGTTGTATTAAGCCTTCTTTTGCGTTAGTAAACAGACTGTCTCCACATGCTCCGACCACGCGAACATATCATACCCCCATGCCTCTTCTGCCTTATATCCGTGTTTCGTCAGATACCGCAGGTCTCTCGCCAATGTCTCCGGATTGCAGGAGACGTAGACCACTTTTTTCGGTGAAAGGGTTACGACAGAGGACAGAAAGGCTTCATCACTGCCGGCTCTTGGCGGGTCCATGAAGACGACATCGGCTTTTTCGCCTTTTTCGGCCATGGAGACCATGAAGGCGCCGGCGTCGTTCTGGTAGAAGGAGACGTTTTTGATTTGGTTTCGTTTGGCGTTTGTTACGGCATCGCGGACGGCGTCCGGGTTCAGTTCGACGCTGATGACTTCTCTGGCATCGCGGGATGCGATGAGGCCGATGGTTCCGATTCCGCAGTAGGCGTCCATGACGCGTTCGTTTCCGGTGAGACCGGCCAGGGAGATGGCTTTTTCGTACAGGTTTTTCGTCTGAACCGGGTTGACCTGGTAGAAGGACTGCGGGGAGATGCGGAAGGTGCAGCCGCAGAGTTCATCCTCGATGTAACCGCGTCCGAAGAGGACAATGTCGCGTTTTCCGAGTACCATGCTGTCGGTGCGGTCGTTGACGTTCAGTACGATCGTGGTGATCTCCGGGTGGAGTTTGCGCAGGGCCTTTACGAAGTTGTTTTTTGACGGGAAGACTGGTGATACGCAGACGAGGACGACCATGATCTCGCCGGAAGCAAAGCCGGTGCGCACCATGACGTGGCGCAGGAGGCCGTAGCCGCTATCCTCGTTGTAGATCATGATTTTGAAGCTCTTCAGCAGACTGCGGATATCGCGGATGATGGCATCGGCACGCTGATCCTCGAGCAGGCACTCATCGACCGGGACCACTTTGTGTGTGCCCTTTTCATAAATGCCGGATATGATCGTTCCGTCTTTTTTGCGTGCAAAGGCGGAATTGACTTTATTCCGGTAATGATAAGGATTTTCCATGCCAACCATGCCTTTGACCGGGACGATGCCCTTCAGAGTCTTCTTCAGGAACTGCTCTTTTTTCGCGAGCTGCTCTTCGTAGGAGAGGTTCAGATATGTGCATCCGCCGCATTTTTTCTGATAAGGACATTTCGACGATGATGAACTCTTTTTCTGCTTTCCTTTTTCCGGTGCCACGCTCTTTGTTTTCTCGGTACGAACGGCTTTCTTTTTATTTTCCCTGTCGAAATACGTCTTTTTTCTTCCGTCAGATCTTTTATTCTTCTCTCTCGTGTTTTCCACTTTCTCTTACCTTCTTCCTCTATTTCGCAAACCCGCGCAGCAGCGCGATCTCTTTTGCATATCCATCCAGCTCATTCGGTGTTTCCAGATAGAACGGCAGTCCCGCCAGCGCCGGATGTGTCACAATCCGCTCAAATGCCGCAAGTCCCAGCGATCCCTCGCCGATCTTCTCATGGCGGTCCTTATGGCTCTCAAACGGATTCTTGCTGTCGTTCAGATGAACCGCTTTCAGCTTCGAAAGTCCTACCACGCGGTCGAACCTCTCAAGCACATCATCGAGGTGATCCACAATATCGTATCCCGCATCGTACACATGGCACGTATCCAGGCAGACACCCATGTGGTCTTTTAATTCCACGCGCTCCAGAATCGCCGCCAGCTCCTCAAACGAGCGGCCGACTTCGGTTCCTTTTCCTGCCATCGTCTCGAGCAGCACCGTGGTCGTCTGCTCCGGTTTTAAAATTTCATTCAGCATCTCCGAAATCAGACGGATTCCCTCTTCCGCCCCCTGTCCGGTATGGCTGCCCGGGTGGAAATTGTAGCAGTTTCCCGGCGTATACTCCATCCGTTTCAGATCATCCGCCATCGTCATCCATGCAAACTCTCTCGTGTGCGCATCCTTCGAGCACGGATTCAGCGTGTACGGCGCATGTGCCAAAATGCGCTCGATTCCATGCTCCTTACTGTAAGAAAGAAACGCTGCGACATCCGCCTCGTCGATGGCTTTCGCCTTGCTTCCTCTCGGGTTTCTTGTAAAAAACTGAAAGGTATTCGCCCCGATGGACACCGCCTCTTTTCCCATGGCAAGATATCCTTTGGACGATGATAAATGACATCCTATTGTCAGCATAACTTTTATTCTCCTTTATTTCCAAACCACAACTCACCGATTCTCTGCGAGCCGCATTACTTAAAGCACAATTTTCCGGTACGGAATTCCCATCTCCGAGAGTGCTTCCTCCTCCCGCTTCTGACACGTAAAGAGCAGCACCTGCGTCCGGTTTTCCGCCAGCCATTTCAAAGTTTCTTTCAGCCGGTTTTCATCGTAAAACGCAAACGATTCATCGAGAATCACCGGCAGCTCCTCCTCGCCGCAGAGCACATCCATCGCCGCCATGCGGAGCGCAAAGTACGCCTGCTCGATCGTGCCGCGGCTGACCTGTTCAAGCGGCACATATTCGTCTGCGGTGTGAAGGCCGATCCGCAGATTCTCATCCATATTCACCTGCAGATAGCGGCCATTCGTCAGCGATGACAGCGTTTTTGACATCTGCTGTTTTAAGCGGTCGCCGATCCGGCTCTGCATCTGTACGGAGAGACTCTGGATCGTCTCCCCCGCCATGGAAAGCGCATCGAGTTCTTCCTGCAGATGATCTTTTTCCGTCATGGAAATGCAGAGCTCTTCGTATTCACTCTGCAAGTTCGACAGCACCGTCTGTTTCTGCCCCAGCTCCTGCTTCAGGCGGTCCACATTCCACTGCTGGCGGCGGATCGCCTGCTCCTCCGGCTCCGTCACGACCTGCTCGACCTCCGTTTTCCGGTGACGGAACAGACTGTACGCCAGATACAAGAGCGCCGCAATCGCAAGCCCGAGTCCCGTTCTCGTCAGCAGCGAATCAATATGGAAGAACTGCAGAATGCATAAGAACAAGAGAAATCCAGCCAGCGCCACGCACGCGGCACCCCATTTGCGGCTCTTCCGAGATTCTTTTTTCATCTTCCGCACCCGTTCGATCGGCACATCCTTCTGATAAATATCCCGCTTCATCTGCTCTTTCGCCTGCTGCAGATTCTCCTCGCTCTGACGGCACTCCTCCGTAAAAACGGAAATTTTCGTCTCAAGTTCTTCCTTCCGTTTTTCCAGTCCCGCCAGCGTCTTTTTCTGTTCCTGCTCCAGGCGCTTTCTCTTCTGCTTCAGCAGATCCAGCGCCGCCGCCACATCGAGCTCTCCATCGCTGCTCCCCTGGTAATTTGCCATATAGTTCCGCAGCTCATCCGCAAGCCCTTCCTCGGTTCTTCCTTTTAACTGCCCGATCGAAGCCGTATTATCATACACAATCTCACTGACACCGCCGAGCAGCATGGAAAGATCGCCGTCCTCCACGGAGAGCACCTCGCCGTCCGTCAGGCACACCAGCTTTGCATTGGCGTTCTGCCGCCCGAAATTCCGTGTCAGACGGAACCGTTTGCCGCCGCTTTCAAGCACCATCTCTCCCGCATAGTATGCCGGATTTTCCCATGGCTCATAACGACTGTAGACATCATTTTTTGCCGCCCGCCCCCGGCCGCGTGTCATGCCGAACAGCATGCTGCGGATGAAGGTATGGACGGTCGATTTTCCGCTCTCATTTTCCCCGCTGATGAGCTGAATCCCATCGGAAAATTCCAGTGTGCGGTTCTGCATTTTTCCAAAATTGCGGATTTCCAGTTTTTCTATTTTCATCTTCTACGCCTCCCGCAATCTTTTTTTCAGCCGTTCCTGCGTGCCGCCAGCAGCGCCTCGAGACCATAGTCGAGCGCCTTCTGTGACTGCGCATCCGTCTTTGTTTCAAATGCTTCAATATAGGCGCTGATCAGACTAGCGCCATACGTTTTCTTCAGCTGTTCCAGATCGTATGCCGGACGTGTTTCATCCTCCACGGAGATGACTCTGCCGCAGTCCAGCAGCCGTTTCGGAGAAAATTCCAGCTCGGCGGCACGGTGTCCCACAAGTTTCAGGCGGATAATTTTTCGAATCTTCCCATCCTCCCGCAGCGCCAGCTCCTGTTTCAGCTTCGTCTCCAGCGCATACTGTGTCAGATCCTCCGTCACGTTCAACACCAGATCTTCGTACTCATATCTGGCAAACGGCACAAACTGAATCCGCATGCCGTGCTCGTCCACCGTTCCGCGGATGTAGCCGTGCGGCCCCAACTGCGTCTCATCCGTCGGTTCGAGTGCGCCTGCGTATGCCATTTTGTCGGGAATAAGAATCCCCGGCTTATGAATGTGCCCGCACGCAATATAATCAAACTCAGCCTGCGCCATGCGGCCCGGATTCCACGGCATGTGGCGGGCATCGCCGCCGTGCGCGAGCAGCAGATGATATTTCATTTTTCCCTCCGGCCGCACGCCGTCCAGCCGGTTTTCCAGAATCTCTTTTTTGTCGTAACTGCATCCGTACACCGCCGTCTTCTTCTCCGGGACTTCAACACACTCCGGCTCCGGCGACAGGAGCATTACCACGTTGTCTGCCCAGTCGAAACCGCGGTAAAAGCTCTCCCGCTTCACATAATCGTGGTTTCCGGCAATCAGCACGACGATCGTCTCCGGGATGGAAGCAAAGAGATCATTAACCTCTTTCAGTTCCCGCAGAAGCGGCTGGCACTGAAACAGATCTCCCGCGATCAGCAGAAAGTCCGTCTTTTCCCGACCGGCCAGGCGGATGATCCGCCGGAAGCTCTCCCAGATGGCCTCCCCGCGCTCCTCGCTCCAGGGAAATCCCGCATCCGGCTGCATGCCGAGATGCACATCCGCAATATGAATAAACCGCATAGGCGCATACCCCTTTCTGGATTCATTTTCTCTATTACTACAATACGGACGTCAGGTGCACCAAATCCACATTGGATTCCACTGCACCCGGCATCCGTATTTTTTAAGTTTCTATATCACTTTTCGTAATTACAGCTCGCAGTTGTTTACTGTTCTCGGGAACGGGATGACGTCGCGGATATTGCCCATTCCGGTCAGATACATGACGCATCTTTCAAATCCCAGTCCGAATCCTGCATGGTGGGTAGAACCATATTTTCTGAGGTCCAGATAGAATCCGTAATCTTCCTCAGCAAGTCCCAGCTCTTTCATACGGCCAAGCAGTTTCTCGTAGTCGTCCTCACGCTGGCTTCCGCCGATGATCTCTCCGATGCCAGGAACCAGACAGTCCATAGCGGCAACGGTCTTGTTGTCATCGTTCAGCTTCATGTAGAACGCTTTGATCTCCTTCGGATAATCGGTAACGAAAACCGGTCTCTTGAAGATCTGCTCGGTCAGATAACGCTCATGCTCGGTCTGCAGATCGCATCCCCAGTATACTTTGTAATCGAATTTGTCGTTGTTTTTCTCCAGAAGCTCGATAGCCTCGGTGTAGGTTACACGGCCGAACTCAGAATTTACGACATGGTTCAGACGCTCGATCAGTCCCTTGTCCACGAAACTGTTGAAGAACTGCATTTCTTCCGGTGCATGCTCCATAACGTAGCGGATGACATATTTCAGCATTGCCTCAGCAAGCTCCATATCGTCCTCCAGATCAGCGAATGCGATTTCCGGCTCGATCATCCAGAACTCAGCTGCGTGGCGGGTGGTGTTGGAATTCTCTGCACGGAAGGTCGGTCCGAAGGTGTAGATATTGCGGAATGCCTGTGCAAAGGTCTCGCCGTTTAACTGTCCGCTTACGGTAAGGCTTGTCTTCTTTCCGAAGAAGTCCTGTGTGAAATCAACAGCGCCGTCCTCGGTTTTCGGAATATTGTCAAGATCCATGGTGGTTACCTGGAACATCTCGCCGGCTCCCTCGCAGTCGCTGCCGGTGATCAGCGGGGTGTTGACATAAACGAAGTCTCTCTCCTGGAAGAACTGATGGATCGCATAGGCGCAGAGGGAACGAACACGGAATACTGCCTGGAAGGTGTTGGTTCTCGGACGCAGATGGGAAATGGTACGAAGGTATTCCATGGAGTGGCGTTTTTTCTGCAGCGGGTAATCCGGTGCAGAAACGCCCTCTACGGTAACTTCTGCCGCCTGAATCTCAAACGGCTGTTTTGCCTGCGGGGTAGCAACGAGGATACCTTTTACGATGATGGCTGCGCCGACGTTCATTTTGGAAATCTCAGCGAAGTTTTCCATCTCATCGTGGTATACGATCTGCAGGGTTTCGAAATAGCTTCCGTCGTGCAGAACGATGAAACCAAAGGTTTTGGAATCACGTACGCTGCGCACCCAGCCGCCTACGGTTACTTCTTTGTCCAGGTATGCTTCCCGGTTTTTATAAATCTCTCGGATGGTTGTAAGTTTCATTGTCTTTTTTCTCCCTAAATATTCATAGTGCTTTCTTTATTCTAGCACTTTTTGCGTCATTAGAAAACCCCGCAAATCACTCGATCTTTACTTTTTTAATATAACTGATGAAGACATTGCCGTTCTGTGCGAACAATGCATCGCTGTCATCGTCAGAAAGTGCAGTTGTCTCGCCCGTTGCCGGGTTATACAGCCAGGAATTTCCAAAAATATCGTATCCGGTCAGAAGCAGACTCTCGTTCGCGCCGGTCTTTACAACAACGCCGTAGCCGCTGCTGATCATGTAGAGAATTTCTTCTCTTGTGCAGCCCGTCAGGTTCAGCAGTTCGTAATCATCACCGAGTGACTCCTTCAGCACGTTTTCGTCCAGAGATGCACTCTGGAATCCCGACGGCATCGTTGTCTCGTCGAGGCGCATGCCCTGCTGGCGGTTTCCGCGCTCCCACACATAGGACTGGCTGCTGTTCAGCACAACGCCGACATTCTCATCGGCAAGCTGTACGGCCTCGGCCGGGGAGCTTAAAATGGCGATCAGTTTTCCTTTTCCATATACATAGTAAAGATCTGCGCTGCCCGTGTCGTACGACATCGTAAGATCGGTCCGTAAGGTTGAATAGATATATTTCGGTGTCAGTGTCAGAAGCGACTGTGTTTTGCCGCTCGTCGAGAATTCCAGAAGGAACTGCTGCTCTCTTCTGTCGTCCACCGTTGCCAGGCGGCCCGTCACCAGTTCCTGGCTCTGCTGCTCGCCGTTCATGATGTGATCCTCCGGCGCATCCGCATAGCCGTTTTCCTGGCGTACCACGCGGTCCAGCTCCAGAAGGCCGTCCGAAATCGACACGCCTGTCACATAATAGCCGTCCTGGTGATACTCTTTTTTCACGTTTCCGTCGATGCTGACAATCCGCACCGTATGCATAGCGAAAACTTCATTGCCGGAAATATCTTTTAAAATATCGCTGTCATTTGCCATACCATAGACAAAGTCTTCATTGATAAAGCCAAGTGCCCGGATCTTCTGTCCGTCATCCGCCGCAAAGCGCTGCGTTTCCCCGCTCTCCAGATTCATCACGGTGATGTTCATCGCACTGCTTGCATTGTCCGCATCCATCCACGCGATGCTCTCCTGGCTTTCCGATACTACAAAGCAGTCCTCCGGGATACTTTCCCGGACCACCGTCGTCGTGCCGGTTTCAATATCTACCTTACACAGGTTCTCATTCAGATAGAGATACATCTCTCTCTGCTTGTTGACGTAGGAGAGGCGGTCGAGCTGTTTTTTCAGCATCTCGTAGGAAATATCCGCCGGAACGAAAATCTCCTCGGTTGCCACATTCCGCTCGGCGCGATAATAGTAAACGGCTGCTCCCACTTCACCCTCGTGGTTTCCGCGGTTCATATAGCCATAAACAACAAACGTCACATCGCCCGCATCATCCACACGTACAATGTTGACATCATGCTCTCCGTGCTGTTCCCGGTCATCCATGCTGCCGTTCTCACGGAAGCTGAAAACGCGGATCGTCTTGTTGGCGCTGCGGTTGTAGCACCAGAGATCACCGTTTACTACAAATGCGACAATATCACCTGCCGTATTCGTCACATACTTGGTATCCTCGCCGGTCACACCGAGGTTAATGCCGGATTTCGTCAGAACACCAAGCTCCGGATCAAAGATCTGCTGTGCGCTC
The DNA here is from genome assembly GCF_003480245.1 of Blautia sp. AM42-2. Classification (NCBI taxonomy): domain Bacteria; kingdom Bacillati; phylum Bacillota; class Clostridia; order Lachnospirales; family Lachnospiraceae; genus Blautia; species Blautia sp. AM42-2. The sequence continues at coordinate 99,688 of NZ_QUIM01000004.1, read as the reverse complement.
CGCTCGAAGTCCAGCAGAATAATCTCTCCGTCGGACTCTCGCATCCGGTAGAACTCGCTTACGGTATAATACTCCGTCTGTCCGTTCTCATCCTGCGCACTGATCATGTACTCCTGTTTGATGCTGGTCGTCGTCTCATTCGCTTCTTTGATCTGCTGCACCGGCTGCTGTACGATCGTCGGTGCGAGGCTTCCCCAGGAAATCTGGTCGAGGCTGGAATGAATGTTGACATTGAGGAACGAAGAATTATCCCCCGTCTCATCCGGCTCAAGCTGCGGAACGAGCGCTTCCGCCTGCGTTTTATCCAGGCATGTCTGCGCAAACATCTGCGTGTAGGCCAGATAATCGCCGACCTCCACGCCGTTGCGCTGTACAATGCGGGTGTAATACCAGGCAGACTGGCCGTTTCCGTAGGCAACCTCGAGCTTCAGCGTATATTCCTGATTCATCAGAATCGCGGTCTCTAACTGGAAGTCTGCTTTCAGATAGCTTCCGTCCTCGTCAAACGATTTCAGCACCGAGTTTTCAATCAGCGCTCCGCCGTCTGTGCTTTCCACCGTATAGGTCACGTTTATAATTTTCTGTCCCTTCGCATCAATTTCAAGCGTAAGCGAACGGTCCATCGGCAGCGGTGTCAGGTTTTCTCTTGTCGTTACGCCGTTCATCTCCTGGCGGTATCCGTACATGCGGTTCACTGTCGTGTCCGCGGTCTTCATGTACAGCACCGGAAGACTCGCTGCGTCCAGATCGGTCGCATTCTCCGTCGTCTCGTGGCTCATCAGGTGTGTGAACACACCGACTGATGCGGCAAAAACAAGAAAAAGGATCAGAATCCTTGCTGCTCTTTTATTCATCACGGCTCCTCCTTTTCTGTGAGGAGGTCTGCCAGTGTCGGCTTCACATGGTACGCTTCCATGCACACTTTCAGTTCTTCCGGCAGTTTTTTCGAGCCTTCCTGGCGTTTTACCGCGCGGATCAGAAGGTTCTTCGGCGTGTGCTCCATGTCGATGAATTCGAGAATCTGTGTCTCATAGCCTGCATTCTCCAGAAGCTTTGCCCGGATTCCGTCGGTCAGAAGCGCCGCCATGCGCTCTTTTAAGATGCCGTAATCCATGATCGGATACAGTTCTTTGTTTGCAATCTGGCGGTTCAGCTCATGCTGGCAGCACGGAACGGAAAGAATAACTTTTGCATTCCATTTGACGGCCTTTTCCAGCGCATAGTCAGTCGCCGTGTCGCACGCGTGCAGCGTCACCACCATATCGACCTCGTCGCGGCCGGTATAAGAAGCGATGTCACCCTGATAGAAATGCAGCTTTTCATAGCCGTATTTCTCCGCCAGTCCGTTGCAGATTGCGATGACATCCTCTTTCAAGTCAAGTCCGATGATATTGACATCCAGTTTTTTCAGTTCGCGGAAGTAATAATACATCGCAAACGTCAGATACGATTTTCCGCAGCCGAAATCGAGAATCGTGATCTCGCGGTCCGATGGGAGCTGCGGCAGGATATCTTCGATGAACTCCAGAAAGCGGTTGATCTGGCGGAACTTGTCGTAGCGGGTCCGCACGATTTTGCCTTCTTTTGTCATAACACCAAGATCCTGTAAAAAAGGAACCGGGATTCCTTCTTCCAGAATATACCGTTTCTTCCGGTTGTGCGCCAGATTGACGGGTTTGCCGGTTCCTTTCATATGCGGTTTCTTTTTGATCGTCATCGTTCCCTTTTTGCTGACCAGAACGGATGCTGTGCAGGTGTCGGATTCGAGCTGCATCTGCTTGAAGGTTCCGTTCATCCAGTCGCTGATCCGGGTGATCACATCGTCTTTTGTCATATTTTTATGAAACTCCTTCGTGCCGACGGTCTCCTGGCACTGAAAGAGCAGTTTTCCTTTTATTTCAACCGGGCGTATTCTCACTTTGGACACTTCACTGTCCCCTCTTGGACCGCTGATCGTGATACGGTACAGCCCTTCCCGGATTTCATCCTGTAATAATTTCTGTAATTCCATTTATACTCTCCAAACTTCCTGAATCGTTTGTAAACATGTGTAATAAAGCCCCTTACAACCCCGCTAATATTGTAATCTGTTTTCCGCAAAACCACAACAAAAAAATTATTAAAAATGTGTTACCCTCTTATTACTTTATGGCGCGGTTTAAAGCCACAGATTGTAATAATGTTTCCTCCTGCTCCGCCTCCGGAACATTTCATTATAAAAAAGAACGCCGATTAAATCGAGCAGTTCCTCTTCTGCCGTTTTCTCATCCTTCCCGCCGTTTTCCCTGCTGTACTGACGTGCGATATTCCGGCAGGTGTGCTCCATCATGAGCCGGTCCGGGAATTCGTCGTACATCATGCTGCCGCGGTAATCCATGCGGTCACACTCTGCCTCCACCAGCCTCTGCAGATCAGATGCCGTCCGGGAATAATACGACTGCATCCGCTGCCGTTCCCGCGCTTCCTGCTGCTCCTCCATACTTCTTCCCCATAAGGGCTGTGCCGCAAAAAACGGCTCCGGCCGCTCCATCGGATTTCCCTGATAGGAATTTCTTCTATTTTCATACACTCTATCCTGATTCATGCCTGTTTTATTTCCTTTTTGCTCTTCCTTATACCATATGCACACCGCCGCCATTCTGCCGTTTTCCAGATCTCAAACACAATTTCACTTGCCAAAACCGCCGTTCCGTACTAAAATACAACCTGTATCTATTTTTCCGATACATCATATAGGAGTGAATATCATGAATCTGAATATGCAAGCTTTTAACATCAACACGCTGCTTGGCGGTCTCGATAAAGTCCGGGACGTCATGGGTGTTTACCAGCAGCAGCTTCTTCTGATTGTGATTGTTTTTGCCCTGCTGAACTGTTTCTTCGGCTATGCGCTCCGCAAACTCTGGAGCGTCATTCCCGGATTTTTTCTCGGCGCGGCCGCTGGTTATGCAGCGGGTACCTACACGAATCAGACCACGACGATCACCCTGGCGCTTGCCGTCGGCACCGGTCTTCTGACCGCAATCATTGCCTTCGTCCTCTACCGGATCGGACTTTTTCTTCTGATCTGCGGGCTCGTCGGCTTTTGCCTCTGGCATCTCGTTAATCCAAACGATATCACAGGTTATGGACTCGTCGCCCTCGTCGCTTTCGTGATCAGCCTGATCTGCGTTCCGTTCGAACGCATTTCCGTAATCCTGGTCACCTCCATCTGCGGCGCCCTCACGACGATCCGCATGGCATATTTCTTCAAGGACCTCGATCTGAACATGATGTTCTGGATTGTCTCTGCCATTCTCGCCGCAGCAGGCATGCTCTTCCAGTTTAAACCGTGGAAAGAGGCGGACTACTGGGAGGATGACGACGAAGAAGAACGCGAACACCGTGCAAAAGCGCGCGCCAGACGGAAGCGCAGATCCGGTTTCGATCCTCTTCCATCCAGAAAGAAGAAAAAGAAACGCCGCGGCTCCTCTTCCTCTTCTTCCGGCAACGCAAGAGATCCGTACCGCAGCTATCAGAAACCGTCGAACCGTACCCGTGTTTCGCAGAACACCATGTACGATTTCCGTTTTGTTCCGGAAGAACCTGACGATGACGACGATGAGAAAGATCTTCCGAAAATCATCCGCCGCCGGCCATCCGCAAAACCGGCCGCTCCGGAGGAGTTTGACGAAGAAGAAACATCCCCAAAAGCTTCCATGGGCGACACGAAGCCGTATACCTCTCCTTCCAAACCGCAGATCACCGAGGACGGCATCCCGGATGTCGATCTCTCCGCGATCCGGCAGCAGATTTCCGAAGAGGTACAGAGAATTTACGAAGACGATCAGAACTCGTAATCCGCACTGCAGCGCAGAAAACCCGGCAGGCAAAGGAACATTCCCTTGTCTGCCGGGTTCATTTTTTATCCTGATTTTCAGTTATAAAGATACTTCTGATTTGTCTCCAGATCGATCGTGTCTTTGTCGATCCACTGATATCCCGTATCGATCTTCTGATCTACCGGAAGTCCCTGAATCGCGCGGACGGCCGCCACGATTGCCGCATAGCCAAGACCGTACGGATTCTGCGTTACGGTACCGTACTCGCGTCCCTCCTGGATCGCTTTCTGCTGTTTTTCACCGGAATCAAAACCGACAATCTGAATCTGCTCAGTATTTTCCATATCCGCCAGCGCATCCAGCGTCTGGTCTGCCATGTCTTCGTTCGTACAGAAGATGCCCTTCAGAGCCGGGTAGGTTTCAAGTGTATTTTTCAGCATGTCCGCGATGGATTCTTCTCCATCTCCGTAATTCACCTGAACCACTTTCACGTCGGTATATTTTTCTTCGATCTCTTTTTTAAATGCTTCCACGCGCTCTACGCTGCTCTCGGTGTTGTACTGATGTGCAACAATCGCAACCTCTCCGCTGTTGCCGATGGCCTCGCAGAGATGATCTGCCGCAAGCTTTGCTGCCGCTGCGTGATCAGTCGCACATGTCGAGGTGATCAGATCACTCTCGATACCGGAATCCGCGATGACGACTGGAATCTGGCTGTCGGAAGCCTCTTCCATCTGTGCCTGTCCCGACTGCTGGTCAATGATGCCAAGGATCAGCGCGTCCGGATTTTCCGAAATGACAGAGTCGATGATATTGATCTGAGAGTTGGTGTCACTTTCATTTTCCGGGCCTTCAAATGTCATATAAACTTTGTCGTTTCCGTTGTAGCCAAGCGAGGCGTTCAGATCGTCAAGTGCCTGCTGTGCACCGGCTTTTACGGCTTTCCAGAAACCGGCACTTAAGTCTTTTGCAACCACGGCGATGTAAGAGCCTTTTTCAACGGTAAGTCCATCCACGGTGTCATACAATGCTTCCATGCCGTCCTTGTGCGGAACGGTGATTTCTATTCGTTTTTTGTCTGCTTCTTTTCCTTCATCTCCAGAGCTTTCAGAAGATGTGGATGCACTGGCTGACTCTGCTGTAGAATCTGCGCTGGACGATGAGGCCTCCGGGCTTTCTTCTGCCGCCGGAGTTTCTGTCACTTCCTGAGACGACGATGCTGCGGTGCTCTTGTCTGTCACTGCTTCTTTTCCGCATCCAGCTGCCGAGCACAGCAGGATTCCGGAAAGCAGTACTGCAATCATTCTGCGTTTCATAATTCTCCCTTTCTGCTTTGCCTGATGAATCATTTTCCATTATTTTTTACAGTTTTGTTACATAACCTTTCTCTATTATACACAAACCGTAAAAATAGTCCAGTCCTGTTTTCTTATGATTTTCTGAACTTTTTTGCAATTTCACATAGCTCTGAATAGTTACACAAAGCTGTGGAAGATTTCACCTTCTGGTTTTACGGTAAACGAAAGCCGTTTGCCTGTCCGCGGATGCTTCAGCTCGAGATGATGCGCGCACAGCGCCAGAGATCCTTTCTCTTTCGCCCCATATTTTGCATCCCCCGCCAGCGGATATCCCGCATGGGAAAACTGGACGCGGATCTGGTGGTGGCGGCCCGTTCCGAGGTGGATCTGCACCAGGGTTCGGTTCTCCTGTGTCCTTATCACTTCATATTTCAGCACCGCTTTTTTCGCTCCGGCGGTGCCTGGCTGTACGACGCGGGATGTGTTGCTCCGTCCGTCTTTTACAAGGAAATCCTCAAACTTCTGCACGCCCTGTTTTTCGATTTTTCCCTCACAGACGGCGAGATACTCTTTCTTCATTGTCCCGTCCTTCACCTGCCGTCCCAGTTTTCCTGCGGCGTCTTTGTTTTTCGCAAACACCAGCACGCCCTCAACCGGCTGATCGAGCCGGTGAACGACCGCCAGATATGGAATCTGAGTCCGCGCCTGTCCCGGTGTTTCCGCCCTTGTCTGCTTCGCCAAATAATTCAGCAGCGCATGCTCCAGATCCATCTGTCCCATCCGCGCATTCTGCACTGCCATACCCGCGTGCTTGTGAACAACAAGAATATCGTTATCTTCCATTAAAATATCTTCTCTGCAAAATCCAGCCACTTTCTTCTCCTGTTCTGACTTCTTATTTTCGATACACGGATTTCTCCGCTGTTATGCTTTAAGAAGTATGCACCATTTCCGCCGCATCTGTCAAGAAAAACATGCCCGGCGGACGAATTACACAACACAGAAAGCGATCGCCATACCAATCATTTTTTCTGATACAGCGACCGCTTTTTCTTTATTTTCCATATTCAGTTTTTTCTCTACTTTCAAGGATTTTCACTGGTTTTCTTTCTTTACCGATCTGTGATCTTTGTTTTCGCTTTCGTTTGATATTTCAAAGATCGTTTCTCTTCCATTTCCCTGTTGTAGATTTTCTTTTTTTCGGGAAGATGTTCTTTTTCAGAGGCTTTTCCTTTGCGGTTAAGATTTCCACTCCGAAAATCTTTTCCTTAGGATTTCCTAAGATCTGCTCTGATCTCATGTTTATCAAAAGGTTTTCTTTCGAACTTCTTTTGTATGGATCTTTATCTCAGGTTTTCTTTCCTTTCGGAAGTCTCTCATCTTAAGAACATCTTCCTTTTCCCTTTTTTTCCATTCTTCTATAGAAGATTTCTCGTCTCTTTCTATGAAAATGGTTTGTTCTCTTGAAAAGGGGGTCCCAAGTCTTTCTCTTTGTACCTCTTGGTTAGGTTTTTGTTTTCTTGTTTCTTTGTGATTTTAATATAACAGATCCGCCAGTATTTGTCAACACATTTTTAAAATATTTTTACTGTTTTTTTATATCACTTTTCCTTTTCTTAATTATTGTGTTTATTTTCTGAATTTTATATTGTTTTCTGATATTTTATTTCAAATAAGTGCGCAGAAAAAGAGCTATGAAACAGACTTTTCTCCTGCCACACAGCTCTTTCTCAAATACTTATCCTCTATAATAGTTGATCAGGCATCCCTTGCGGATGATTTCTCTCTCATCATCGGTCAGCGCGCCTAACGTCATCTCGAACGGAACAAGTGCTCCGTCTTTTACAACGTACGCTTTGATCACATCAGCTTTCTCTTCTACTGCCTTGCGGATCTCCGGTACAAAAAGGTAATCTCCGTTTGCAAACGGCAGATCTCCTGCCGGGATCAGGAATGGAAGCATGCCCCAGTTGATCAGGTTGGAGCGGTAGCGCTTCGTTGCATACTCGTTGGCGATGTTTGCCCAGCCGCCTAATACCTTCTGGCAGGAAGCTGCCTGCTCACGCGCAGAGCCGTCGCCCGGTTTTACAGCGAAGATGGTGGATCCGACACCGACGTTTGTCTTGTCGATATCCGGGTACTGGGTATGGATGGCTGCGAAGACCGGTTTCAGTTCCGGAAGTGCCTCTGCCGGGCAGTTTCCTTCCTGGATGGCTTTCTCTGCGACCTGTACTTCTTTTGCACGTCCCACGTAAGCCGGATCTTTTCTTGACAGGGTGAACTCTGCCAGTCCGAGCGGGTTGGAACGGAAGGAAGAAGTCTCGCCGGATGGAATCAGCTCGTCGGTTGTCGTAACCGGATCGTGGATCTCGGAAACAACCTTCAGAATCAGGTTCTCGGCAAGCTGCGGCATAGCCGGCCAGTCTTTGATGTTCGGTCCGAACTGGATTTCTACAGACGGATCTGCCACACCCTTGCTGTCGAAGACACGGTTCTCGTAAATCTTCTTGTCGAAGTGGTATGCCGGCTTCGTGTATGTTCCGGTGAACTCGTCTGCTGCGGTCAGGAATCCCTTGTTTGCTGCGGTTGCTGCAATGGAACGTGCATCCATCAGGGCAACGGAAGAAATCTGGCCGTTCTGGATCTTGGATCCCTCGCGGTTCGGGAAGTTTCTGGTGGAGTGACGGATTGAGAACGCATTGTTTGCCGGAGTATCGCCTGCGCCGAAGCACGGTCCGCAGAATGCGGTTTTTACGATCGCACCAGTTTCCAAAAGATCTGCCAGTTTTCCGTTTCTTGCCAGCTCCATATAGATCGGGGTACTTGCCGGGTAAACACTTAAGGTGAACGCATCGTCGCCAATGCTGTGGCCTTTCAGGATATCGGCTGCGTCGCAGATGTTCTCAAATCCGCCGCCGGCGCATCCTGCGATGATTCCCTGGTCTACCAGGAGTTTTCCGTCGTGTACTTTATTTTTCAGAGTGAACGGAACTTTTCCGTCGAGGCTGATGGCTGCCTTCTTCTCTACATCGTTCAGGATGTCATCGAGGTTTGCTTTCAGCTCTTCAATGGTATAAACATTGCTCGGATGGAACGGCATCGCGATCATCGGTTTGATCTTGTCGAGTTCTACTTTTACAACGCCGTCATAGTAAGCAACCGCGCCAGGATTCAGCTCTTTGTAATCTGCGCTTCTGCCGTGGATCTGATAGAACTCGCTGATCTTCTCATCGGTTCTCCAGATGGAGGACAGACACGTTGTCTCGGTTGTCATAACGTCCACACCGATCCGGTAATCTGCGCTTAAGGAAGATACGCCAGGTCCTACGAACTCCATAACTTTGTTCTTTACGTAACCATTTGCAAAGACTGCACCGATGATGGCAAGTGCAATATCCTGCGGTCCTACGCCCGGCTGCGGTGCGCCTGTCATGTAAATTGCGATCACTCCCGGCATAGCGATATCATATGTTTTGGAGAGAAGCTGTTTTACCAGCTCCGGTCCGCCCTCGCCCATGGCCATGGTTCCGAGTGCACCGTAACGGGTGTGGGAGTCGGATCCGAGGATCATTTTTCCGCCGCCGGCAAGCATCTCGCGGGCAAACTGATGAATTACTGCCTGATGAGGCGGTACATAGACGCCGCCGTACTTTTTCGCACAGGTAAGACCAAACATGTGGTCATCTTCGTTGATGGTTCCGCCGACTGCGCAAAGGGAGTTGTGGCAGTTGGTCAGCACGTACGGTACCGGGAATTTTTCCAGTCCTGACGCGCGCGCGGTCTGAATGATTCCAACAAAAGTAATGTCATGCGATGTAAGTTTGTCAAATTTGATCTGCAGATTTTCCATGTTGCCGGAAACATTGTGGTCTTTTAAGATTCCATAGGCAATGGTTTCTTTTGCAGCATCCGCCGGACACGGCACAGCGCCGGTACGCGCTTTGAGTTCCGCGCGGCCTTCTTCTGTATCCGGGATGATATCGATTCCGTTGACAAGGTATGCACCTGTGTTCAGTAATTCAATCATGTCGTTCCTCTCCTCTTGTTGTTGATAAAATGTCAGGGTCAAAAAGTCTTTTGACCCCTTCGATACCCGGATTGCTCCGTGCTTTGCACTCCCGCAATCCTGTACGGCTCTGAACGGTTTTACAGATTTTCGCTGTTGTTCATATACGTCATGTAGCTTACGACCATCATGGCAATTTTAAAGGTCAGCGCATCGTCAAATTTACGAATGTCGAGTCCTGTGCTCTTCTCGAGCTTCTCCAGACGGTACACCAGAGTATTTCTGTGTACATAGAGCTGACGGGATGTCTCGGACACATTCAGGTTATTTTCAAAAAATTTATTGATTGTGGTCAGTGTTTCCTCATCGAACGTATCCGGCAGATTTTCGCCGAAGACTTCGGTCATAAACATTTCGCACAGCGGAATCGGGAGCTGATAGATCAGACGGCCGATGCCGAGGTTGTTGTATGGTACCACGTTTTTGTCTGCGTAGAAAATTTTTCCTACCTCAAGCGCCATCTTCGCTTCTTTGTAGGAACGCGAAACACTCTTAATCTCGCTGACCGGATTTCCGTAAGAAACACGTACCTGGGACATTGCCTCTGCATTCAGCATATCAACCAGCATTCTTGCGGTCTGGTTCATATCCTCGAAGGTGTCGGTATCCTTCAGTTCTTTTACAATGATAATGCTCTTCTCATCGACTGCGGTGATGAAATCTCTCGGTCTTGAAGCAAAGAGGCTCTTTACTGTCTCCTGTGCGCTGATGTCTTTTTCCAGCTTCGTCTCTACCATGTAAACAACGCGGCGCACATCTGTGTCGATGCGAAGCTTTTTCGCGCGGTTGTAGACATCCACCAGAAGAAGATTGTCGAGAAGAAGGTTCTGGATAAAGTTGTTTTTGTCCAGACGCTCTTTGTATGCAATGATAAGATTCTGAATCTCACATACGGCAACCTTTCCGATCATATATGCATCGTCGCTGCTTCCTTTAGAAATCAGAATATACTCCACATTCTGGTTGTCATATACTTTAAAATAATGATATTCCTGTACAATCTGGCTGTCCGCAGCGGATAATACAAAAGAACGGATGCTTTCTGCATCAATCGCGGTTTCCGGGAATGTGGTCACCAGCAGAACACCATCCGTATTCGTCACACATAAATCAATTCTTGTAATATTTCTTAATTCATCAAGGGTTTTCTGTAATACCTGACTTGATACCAAATCTGCCACTTCCTTTCTCCTGGCGTATTTTACTCCAGGGTGCGTCTTATCTATAACTATAGCTTATTTTTTTCTCATTGGCAACTATTTTTTGCTTCGCAAAAGGAGGGCGGTGCATATGCAAAAAGGACCGGCATCCGAACGGATGCCGATCCTTTTCTCTATGTTTGCGCATACGCGCTGATGTTCATATGGATTAGTTGGTAATGGTGATCTCTGTCTCTTTGTCGAACAGATGAACTTTCTCCATATCCAGAGCAAATTTAACGGTATCACCGCTTCTTGCAGTTGTACGAGGATCTACGCGGGCTGTCATTGGGAAGCCTTCGCAATCGAAGTACAGGTAAACTTCTGCACCTAACAGCTCGTATACGTTGATCTTGCACTCAACTACGCTGTCTTTGGAAGTTTCGATGAACATCTGAGAATCATGTACGTTCTCAGGACGGATACCCATAACAACGGTCTTTCCGTCATATCCGCCGTCGATAACAGCTTTTGCTTTGGAAGCCGGCAGTTTCATGTTGTATTTACCAACAGTAAGAGTAACGTCGTTTCCGTTAACTTTTACTTTTGCATCCAGGAAGTTCATCTGCGGAGATCCGATGAATCCTGCAACGAACAGGTTGCCCGGTGCGTTGTACAGGTTCTGCGGGGTATCTACCTGCTGAACAACTCCGTCTTTCATAACAACGATTCTGGTACCAAGTGTCATAGCCTCGGTCTGGTCATGTGTTACGTAGATGATGGTAGCGCCCAGTCTCTCATGCAGTTTGGAAATCTCGGTACGCATCTGTACACGAAGTTTTGCATCCAGGTTTGACAGAGGCTCGTCCATAAGGAATACTTTAGGATCACGTACGATTGCACGTCCCATAGCAACACGCTGTCTCTGACCACCGGAAAGAGCTTTCGGTTTACGGTCAAGCAGTTTCTCCAGGTCAAGGATTTTAGCTGCTTCTTTAACCTGTTTGTCGATCTGATCTTTCGGAACTTTTCTCAGTTTCAGACCGAATGCCATGTTATCATATACGGTCATGTGTGGATACAGAGCGTAGTTCTGGAATACCATTGCGATATCACGGTCTTTCGGCTCTACATCGTTTACTACTTTATCGTCAATTTTCAGAGTACCATCGGAGATCTCCTCAAGACCTGCGATCATACGAAGTGTTGTAGATTTACCACATCCAGATGGTCCTACGAAGATGATAAACTCTTTGTCAGCGATTTCCAGGTTGAAGTCTTTTACTGCTTCAAAACCGTTCGGATATCTTTTTGTAATGTGCTGTAAAGATAAACTTGCCATTTTTGAATCCTCCCTAAATGAACATCATGCGTTTTATTATGAGTTTTGCATTTGCATCTCTCTTGCTTATGGGATTAGTATACCTTTTCTACCCGCATTCGACCATGCCACAATTACACAAACTTTCCTCCGGCAGATTGGCAATTCTGCTTTCGGATTTTCTCGAACCGTTCTCTTCTGTCCACTTTGCACAAACAAAATGTTCACTCTTATACAAAATGACGAAACGAAAAGTTTATATTCTCTTCATTGCATTTTTCTGAAAAATTCGCTATACTTTTCTATGATGTCTGCCAGCCGGAACGTTAATCGGCGGCACACTTAATTCAACAGAAAAGAGGAACAAATTATGAGTTTTTTCAGCCTGGACAGTAAGTTCTCGCAGATTATGGGCCGTGTCTTCGACCTGATGATGCTGAACATTATTTTCCTTATTATGTGTATCCCGATTGTGACAATCGGCGCCAATTTCACAGCAATGTACTACGTCACGCTGAAGATGATCAAAAATGAGGAGACGTATATCTTCCGTACCTACTGGAAATCCTTCCGCGAAAACTTCAAGCAGGCAACTGCCATCTGGCTCATCCTGCTGGCGGTTCTGATTGTTCTGATTCTTGATCTTCTGCTGGTCATGAGAATGCCGGGTACCATCACCTACCTGCGTTTTGTTTTCCTGGTACTGATCTTTTTCGAGGCCATGGTACTTTCCTATGTATTTCCGGTACTGAGCCGCTTTGACAATACTGTAAAAAACACGATCAAGAACTCCATCCTGATGGCAATCCGCCACCTGCCGTGGACCATCATGATCCTGCTCGTCAATCTCTGTCCGCTGCTGATCTATGTATTCTCCACGACAAAGATTGTCAGCTATCTGATTCTTCTGATGTTCCTTCTGGGCTTTTCCACGGTAGCGCTTGGATGCTCCTGGTTCTTCGTAAACAAAATCTTCCCATTCTATATGCCTGAGGAAGAAAACGAGGTTCTGACACCGGAAGAAGAATCCTTACGGGCACTCGAAGCAATGGACAGACCAAGCCCGCTGACTGAACGTTCCGATGACGCTGCTCCGGCTGAAACTACCGATGCTGCAGAAACTGCTTCGGAAGAGGAATCTGCAAGCCCGGCTGAACAGACAGAAACAGACGAAACAAACGAATAAATAAACTGCATTTCATAAACAACTCCCCGCCGGGAACCGCATCTGCTGCGTGTTTCCCGGCGGGGAGTTGTCGTTTTCTATTCTCTTTTATTTTTCAACACTTCTCAGGCATCCTGCTGTGCTTCCTCCTGTACCGCTTCCGGTACGATCATCGGAGGCATCGGTTTTTTCTCCTTTACAGCTTCATCAAACGTAATCGTAACCTTGAACAGGTCGCCGTCCAGATAAATGTTGAAGCTTCCATGCTGCAATACCGTTAGGTTCTTTGCGATTGAAAGACCCAGGCCGCTGCCCTCGGTGCTCCGGCTGACATCGCCGCGGATAAAACGCTCCGTCAGTTCATCTGCCTGGAAGTTCAGCGGGTTCTCGGAAATGTTCTTAATCGAGAGCTGAATCTTTCCGTCTTTTTTGATGGCATCCACATAAACCCGTGTTCCCGGCATGGCATATTTGCAGACATTTACGTACAGGTTCTCAAGCACGCGCCAGATGCGGCGGCTGTCCGCACGGATCAGAAGCGGTTCCGGCTGGAGAATACAGATCAGGTCGAGATTGCGGCCTTCGAACCGCTCCGCAAATTCTCCGTTCACCTGCTGTACAAGTTCGTTCAGGTTCAGGTTCATAAATTCCAGTTTAATGTTTCCGGAGCTGATCTTCGATGCCTCGACAAGGTCCTCCGTCAGCTGTTTCAGGCGCTGTGATTTTTCGTCGAGTACGCGGATATAATCTTTCGCTTTCTCGTTTTCAATATTTTCCCGTTTCAGCAGATCGACATAATTAATAATAGAAGTAAGCGGTGTCTTGATATCGTGGGATACGTTCGTGATCAGATCCGCTTTTAAGCGCTCGCTCTTCATCTGCTCCTGCACTGCCGCTTTCATTCCCTCTCCGAGCGAATTGACAATTCCGGCAAGCTGAAGGTTGTCTTCCCCCTGCAGCTCCGTCAGGTCAATCTTGTAATCCAGATCGCCCGCAGCAATCTCTTTTAAGCCATGTTCAATCTGTTTTCTTCCGGATGCCTCGCGCAGCAGAAGAAGCAGCACTGCGGCATCCATCACCAGGGTAAGGAATACGCCGAACATTCCGAAGCCGCAGCAGAGAATGATCTGCACGCCGCAGAAAACGCAGAACATAAGGATCGTTCGCTCCGACTCCTGTCTGCCTTCATAGAAGGTTCTTCCGGCAGACACAATCCGGTGGCCGACGCAGTACAAAAACGACTGTTTCCAGACGTTGCGTGCTTTGATCCGGCGCACCAGTGAGCAGTACGGAATCAGTGTGATCAGAAATCCGGCGAGGATGCCCGATGCGGCCACCAGGCTTCGCCATGTATCTGCTTCATTTCCATAGGATCCGCTGTAGATGTAGTTTCCGTCAAAATTCTGGATATAATGAACGCCGCCGTAGGAAAGTTCGATGCAGACAGCAACGATTCCAACTGCTCCCATCACAATCAGGATGGCGGCTGCAGCTGCGATTTCCGTGTACCACTGATCGAAAAAGTAAAGGCGGATTTCTTTGTTTTTTCCATTTCTTCCTGCCTGCAGTGTGAACAGGACCAGGCAGACCAGCGTTCCGATTCCGCCAACTGCAATCATCAGAAGAAGGAGCTGCATTTTCGGAAGCCACTGGCTGTAGATCTCACTGTACTGGGAGAAATAGTCGCTTGCTGCCAGATCCGGATCCAGTGCAACAAAGATCTTCTGATAATTATCTGCAATCTGATTGTTCAGCAGATAGCTTCTCGCTGCTTCCACGGCCGGGCTGTTTTTTCTTGTTGCATAAGAACGGACTTTGTCGGCACCGCCGGTCCGGTCAACAGCAAAGGCGAACGGATAGGGCGATTTCTGCGCAATGGCTGTTGTGTAACCATTTTTCCAGGAATCCACATTCGTATAGATATTTCCTTCTTTATCCTCCAGACAGTACCAGAGATTGGCATCGTCCGCATCGACGCTGATGCCGCTCTCCTGGTTTTTAAAAGCAGCAACTTCTTCCGTGACCCCGGAAAGTGTCATATACAGATCGCGGATGGATACCTTTTTCAGATTTGCCGCCGCGTACTCATAGAGGTACGTTCCCGCTTTCGTTTTCTGCGTTTCCAGGCTCATTCCCTGATCGTATAGATACAAAAACTGGGAGGAAACATCAGCAGGATCAATTTTTTTCTCTTTCAGGCTTTTCACTGCATTATCGGAAGGAAAGTAGACCTCGCCGTCCGGGGAAAAGCTGTCAAACGTCTCTGCATCTGCCGCGCTCACTTCTTCGGTGAGTGCGGCTACATCCGTCTCTTCTGTTTCCTGGCTCACGTCAGTTCCATCTTCGTATGCAAGATAGGCTTCTTTGTCAATTCCGGCATCGTTCGTCGCATAATTGTCCGCAGTATACGCTGCCACCTCATTGAGGTCTGCGCTGCTGCCGTCATCGTACATCTTGACAAGCTGGTCAATGGTGTACGTTGTACTTATCCCGCCGCTTCCCTCTCCATCGGTTGCAAAGGCACGGTAATCAATCTCTTTTGTTCCGTCGTATCGACCGTTTGTGCCGAATTTACTCATATCATTATAGTAGCTCATGACGTTATGAAGCTGCCGCTGCACCAGTGTGCCGCATGCGGTGGTTTCTTCAAACGCATACTTTTTTGCTGCCGCATTCGGCGTCAGGCCGACGCTGGAAAGCATCAGTGTCTGAATGCCCCCGAACAGCGCACTGGCGGCAAAAACGATCAGCAGAAGAAAAACGATCAACTTCCCCGTCAGGCTGTAGAGTTTTCGTTCTTTCACAATTATTCACTCCTTATTATTGTTTCTCAATCTTATACCCAATTCCCCATACAACTTTCAGATAGCGCGGCTCCTTCGGGTTGATTTCGATTTTCTCACGGATGTGACGGATGTGGACCGCAACGGTATTGTCCGCACCGATCGCCTCCTCGTTCCAGATGCTCTCGTAGATCTGTTCAATCGAAAATACCTTGCCTGGATTTTTTACCAGCAGTAGGAGAATGTTGTATTCGATCGGGGTCAGTTTGACTGGTTCGCCCTCGACGCTGACTTCTTTTAAATCGTCGTTGACGAGAAGACCCCCGACCTGATACACATTTTCTCCGTCGTCCGCCGGAAGATTTCCAAGTTTCGTGTAGCGCCGCAGCTGAGATTTCACCCTCGCCACCAGCTCGAGCGGATTGAACGGCTTCGTCACGTAATCATCCGCGCCGATGTTCAGTCCCAGAATTTTGTCCACATCCTCTGATTTTGCGGACAGAATAATGATCGGAATACTGCTCTTTTCTCTGATTTTCAGCGTCGCACGGATGCCGTCCAGTTTCGGCATCATGACGTCGATAATCAGCAGCTGAATCTCCTCCCTCTCGAGCATCTGGATGGCCTGCATGCCGTCATATGCTTTCAGCACATGATAGCCCTCCTGGGTCAGATAAATCTCAATGGCGTCTACAATCTCTCTATCATCATCACATACTAAAATGTTGTACATTTCTTCTTTCTCCACCTTTCATTTTTTCTTTTCCGGCACTTTTTTTCCGCGCCGGACCTCCCACATGATTCAAAGATGATTGTACCGCAAATTCCCTCAAGTTGCCAGATGTCTTTTGTTTTCATCCTTACTGTACCAAAGGAATCTTTAGGTCCGCAAAGGAAAATCTTAAGTTTCTATAAAGTTTTGTCTGTGAATTCAGAGCTCAAACATTTTTTAGACAATTGCAATTATTTTCTTAGCACATCCTGCTTGCCGTCTATGCGGATCTCAATAATTTAAAGATCATCAACGACCGGTACGGGCATGAAGAAGGGGACTTCTCCATCCGCCTTGTCGGACAGTTTCTGCAGGATTCCATCGGCAAACGCGGTGTCTGCGGACGCATCGGCGGCGATGAATTCGCATGTCTTGTTCCGTGTTCCGACGAAACAATGTCCAGGGATCTGTACCGGACGCTGCACTCCGCATTCGACATTTTTAATAGAACGAGCGAAAAAGCATATAATATTACCGTTTCCACCGGCTTTTATCTGCTTCCGAAAGACATGGATTCCACACTTCCGGAGATGCTCGCGCATGCGGATGCAATGCTTTACGAGGAGAAACAGAAACGAGATAAGAATGTTGCGAAAATTTTACCAAAATAGGAATTGATTTTTTTCCGGAAAGCAGTTAGAATACTTGAGGGATGATTTTTGAATCCCGTATTTCAAGCGAAACAGACCGGCAAAAACGGCTGTTTGATCAAAAAATTTCTAAAAAAGGCAGGTGAACAGAATGGATAGTTGTGATTCTCATGGGCGAAGTACCAGCATAGGACGGGAACCGGAAAATATGCAGGATGACGGCCATCCTTCTGTCCTGCTTTAATCTTAAATATTTTCCCTTCTTATCCTATGAAAACCCGAAGTAAGACACATGATCCAAACCAGTTTTGAAACGTAATTCTCTGGTTCTTTTTTCGTGTGCTTTTACTGCCCTGTGAGGGTTCCAACATGCTTTTTCGCACCGACAGCACGCATGTTTTTTTCTGCTGTCAAAAAAAGAATGGAGGATAACGAAAAAATGGAAAAACGAGTACAGGATTATACCCAGGAGATCCTGGATACAATCCGCAGTAACTCTTCTCCGGCTGTCATGGGCAGCCGCCTGGAAGATTACCACGAAAATGACCTGGCAGATGTTCTGCCGCTTTTAACGGTTCCGGAGCGATGCAAACTATACCGCATTCTGGACACGGACATGCTGTCCGATATTTTTGAGTATGCTGAATCCGACAACGTAGCCGAGTACCTCGAAGAGATGGATGTCAAAAAAGCCGCTTCCATCCTCTCCAAAATGGAGACCGATGCACTGGCCGAGGTTCTGCAGAAACTCGACAAAGCAAAGAAAAAACTTCTGATCGAACTGCTCGATCCGGAAGTACGCCACGATATTGAGATGATCGCCTCCTTCGATGAAGATGAAATCGGCAGCCGCATGACGACAAACTGCATCATCATCCGCGAGGATCTGAATGTCAAACAGGCGATGAGCAGCCTGATCGATCAGGCCGCAAAGAACGACAACATCTCTACCATCTTTGTTGTCAATGCGCAGCAGAAATTTTACGGAGCGATCGATCTGAAAAACCTGATCATCGCAAGACGCGACGAGACGCTCGAGGATCTGACCGTAACTTCTTACCCATACGTATATGCAGAGGAGCCGATCAACGAGTGTATCGAAGAACTGAAGGATTATTCCGAGGATTCTATTCCGGTCCTCGACAATGACAACCGCCTGCTCGGTGTCATCACATCATCAAACATCATCGACCTGGTTGATGATGAGATGGGTGAGGACTACGCGATGTTCGCAGGTCTGACCGCAGAGGAGGATTTAAAAGAGCCGTTAAAAGACAGTATGAAAAAACGTCTTCCATGGCTGATCATCCTGCTCGGTCTTGGCATGCTGGTTTCTTCTGTAGTCGGTATTTTCGAACAGGTTGTCACAACCCTTCCGATCATCATGACCTTCCAGTCCCTGATCCTTGACATGGCCGGAAACGTTGGTACCCAGTCCCTGGCTGTTACCATCCGTGTCCTGATGGATGAGTCACTGACCGGAAAACAGAAATTACAGCTTGTTTTCAAGGAAATGCGCATCGGTTTCTGCAATGGTCTTCTGCTTGGTGTTCTGTCCTTTGCTGTCATCGGACTTTTCATCTTCTTATTCAAGGGAAAGACCATGATGTTCGCATTTTCCGTTTCCGCCTGCATCGGCATCGCACTGCTTCTGGCAATGCTGATTTCCAGTGCAGTCGGCACCTGCATTCCGCTGTTCTTTAAAAAGATCCACATCGATCCGGCGGTTGCTTCCGGCCCGCTGATCACAACGGTCAACGACCTTGTCGCTGTCGTTACATTCTATGGCCTGAGCTGGCTGTTCCTGATCGAGATGCTGCATCTCGCAGGCTGACCGCGTAATCTGTACCGTAAAACAAAAGATGCCCTTTTAAGAGGCAGATATCAACTTTTTCTGGTTTCGGAAAAAGCTGATATTTGCCTCTTATCTTTTCTCTTCCCTTCTTTACATTCCAAACAGAAACCGATATAATAACAGGTAACGGTGCTTTTATGCTTTGACGTTTCACAGCGCCGAAAATATTTTGAAATGAGGGTTTTTGAAAACATGATTGTCAATCTCATCACCACAGTCTACAACTTTCTCTGGGGCGATCTTTTTACGATTCCGCTCCCAGGCGGCGGCAGTCTCGGAATCTCCCTTCTGATTCTTCTGCTGATCCCAACCGGCATCTATTTTACGATCCGGACACGTTTTCTTCCCATCCGTCTGTTCCCGGACATGATCCGTGCCCTGTCAGAAAAGAAAAATGAAAAAAGCAGCCTTTCTTCTTTTCAGACACTGATCGTTTCCACCGCAACACGTGTCGGTATGGGAAATCTGGTCGGCGTTGTCGCTGCAGTCTCCGCCGGAGGCGCAGGTGCTGTGTTCTGGATGTGGGTGACGGCTATCATCGGCTCGTCTACCGCGTTTATCGAAGCTACGCTCGCACAGCTTCACAAAGAAGAAGATCCTCTGTACGGCGGCTACCGCGGCGGTCCTGCCTACTACATTCACGATCTGGTTGAAGACCGCCTCAAGAAGAAAAAACGATACGTTCTGCCGGCTGTTCTGTTTGCCATTGCCGGTCTGATCTGCTGGTGCGGCATCAGTCAGGTAATCAGCAATTCCGTGGCTTCTTCTTTTAAAAATGCATTTTCCATTCCGCCGCTTTACACCAGTATCATGCTGGTGATTCTTTCTGCAATCATCGTACTGCGGAAAAATGCAACCGTAAAGGTGCTGGATTTTGTAGTTCCTGTCATGGCGGTCTGCTATTTCTTTATCACACTGTTTATCATCGCAGTCAACTTCCGTCAGATTCCTTCTGTGTTTGCGCGCATTTTTGAGGAAGCCTTCGGGCTTCGTCAGATGGCAGCCGGCGGTTTTGGTGCTGTTCTGATGAACGGTGTAAAACGTGGTCTGTTTTCGAATGAAGCCGGTTCCGGCTCCGCCCCATGCGCCGCTGCCGCCGCAGAATGTGACCGCCCGGCCAAAGCAGGCCTTGTACAGGCGCTCGGCGTTTTTGTTGACACAATCGTCATCTGCAGCTGCACCGCAATGATTATGCTGCTTGCACCAAAGGATCTGATTGATGGCCTTTCCGGCATGGATCTCTTACAGACCGCCATGCAGTATCATCTGGGAAAATTCGGTGTGATTTTCATCGCACTTACGCTGTTTTTGTTCAGCTTTTCCACGTTCCTCGGCATTTTGTTTTATGCCAGATGCAACGTTGCCTACCTGTTCGGCGACAAATGGTGCTTCCAGACCGCTTACAAGGTGCTGGCGCTTGTGATGCTGTTTATCGGCGGTATTGCGGCCTACACGTTTGTGTGGGATCTCGGTGATGTCGGCATCGGGCTGATGACGATTTTCAACATTATTGCGCTGTATCCACTTGCAGGTGAGGCGCTTTCCGAGTTAAAATCATATGAGGAGTCGAAGAAATCATAAGTCATCCATACTTATTGTTTCTGACAGAAGGGGTTTACCAAAAAGGAGGTTTTTACACATGATTATTGAACCATCAAATTATACGTATGAGACAATGCCGGACTACGAGGACGCAGTGGACGGTGCTGTGGAGATTCCGGTGACCGGAGAGGAAATTGAGATCCGCTATGCCCATGAAGTTGTCTACGACGAGGCACACAATCTTCATCTGGAAATTTTCACACCATTCCAGATGGCGCACCCGGAGCGCACCTGGCCGTGCATCACATTTATTCAGGGATCCGCCTGGATGAAACAGTATGTCTACCAGAAGGTCGGCATGATCGCCCGTCTGGCGCAGCGCGGCTACGTTGTTGCAATCGTCGAATACCGTCACAGCGGAATCGCACATTTCCCAGCGCAGATCATCGACGCAAAAAATGCGGTACGTTTTCTGCGTGCGCATGCGGAGGAATACAAGCTGAATCCATCGCAGATGTTCCTGATGGGAGATTCTTCCGGCGGACAGGTTTCTTCCGTTGCCGGCATGACCGCAAAGAGCGGAAAACTTGACGAGCCGATCAATGAGGAAAGCTGCGAGGTATGCGGTATTATCGATCTGTACGGAGCTGTTGATGTGACACTGCCGTACGGCTATCCGATAACGCTGAACCATCAGAAACCAGACAGCCCGGAGGGCATGCTGATGGGCTATGACATTACCGAGCATCTTGAGGAGGCTAAGGCAGCCTGCTCCAAAACATACGTGAACGAGGATTTCCCGCCGATGCTGATCGCACACGGCACCAAGGACACGATGGTGTTCTGCCAGCAGAGTGTCGATCTCTACCACGCATTAAAGGATGCCGGAAAAGATGTACAGCTGTATCTTCTTCGCGGCGCAGACCACGGCGGTGCCGCATTCTGGACCGAGGAAATGATTACCGTTTACGATAACTTCTTCAAAAAATGTTTGGGTGAATAACATGAGAATTGCTTACTGCGAAGATGAACCGGCGCAGCGTTCCCGGATGGAACTGCTGCTCCGCACCTTTGCGGAGCGAAAAAGGCTTCCTCTGACCGTGGAAGCCTTTTCAGACTCCGCCGCTTTTCTGTTCCAGTATCCCGGCTCGTATCCGTTTGATCTCATCTTTCTCGATATTGATCTCGGCGGAATGGACGGCATGGCGCTGGCGCGGAAAATCCGTGAAACGGACAGTGAGGTGCCGATTCTCTTTCTGACGAATCATAAAGAATATGTTTTCGAAGGATATGAGGTGCAGGCGTTCCGGTATCTCTTAAAGCCGGTGACAGAGGATACACTGTTTCCGCTGCTCGAGGAGCTGCAGGCGATGCGCGGACAGGAAAAGCCGCATCTGCTGCTTTCACTTGGCGGGGAGACGCAGAAGCTGTTTCTCTCCGACCTGCTTTTTGTGGAATCCGATAATCATTATCTGACGCTGCATACAGCCGCCGGAATGGAAACTTTTAAGAAAAATCTGTCGGAGTTCCGCGAAGAACTTTCTGCCGCATGGCAGGCTTCTGGTGAGACGGGGGAATGTTTTGCGGCCGCACACCGGAGTTATCTTGTGAATCTCGCTCATGTGGAGCGGATCACGCGGACGGAATGTCTCTTGTCGGACGGAACAAAAATTCCGGTCAGCCGCGGATGCTATGCATCACTCAACCATGCGTTCCTGCAGTTTTACCGGCCGAATGCGTTTTAAAGGTTTTGCATTTTTTAATTTCCAATTCCGAACGAACCGAGGTGATGTTTCATGGCGCACATTCCTTTTTTATCCCACTATCTGGAACGCAAAAATATCGAATACCAGAACCAGCTTCTCGCCCGCCAGGTCGAGGAAGTGCAGAATATCTATCTGACAATGCGCGGCTGGCGCCATGATTACCACAATCATCTGCAGTCAATGAAGGCATATGTTGAGATGGGACAGTATGATAAGCTGCAGGAATATCTCGGGCTGCTCGAAAATGATCTCGATCAGGTCAACCAGCTCTGCGACTCGGGGAATGTGAATCTCGATGCGATTTTAAATTCCAAAATTTCACTCGCCGAAAAGAACGGCATCCGCGTGGATTACAAGGCAGCCTGCCCGGCCAATCTTACGGTGAGTGATATTGATCTCTGCGCGCTGATCGGAAATCTGATTGACAATGCGGTGGAAGCATGCGAGGGCCTTGCGGATCCCTATATCCGGCTTTATATTGGTGTGCTGAAAAACCAGCTGTATATTTCCGTTACGAATGCAACAAAGGATACTGTGCGGAAGCTGGACAGCGAGTATATCACCACGAAGCGCGGAAATCACGGGCATGGGCTGAAACGGATCAATCTTGTTGTGGAAAAGTACGAAGGATATATCAACCGGCAGAACGAGCCCGGCGTTTTCGTGACGGAGATTATGCTGCCGCTGTAAAAAGCTCTTTCCAGAATTTTTTGATTTTGTCCGATGATTCTACAGAAAAATTTTGCAGAACGTGAACACTTTTTTTGCTGTTCGCGTTCTTTTTTGTTCCATTTACGTACTTTTCCCCCGTGTTTTGCATGAATATGGTAGGATAACTACAGTTCACGAAAGACATGTGACAGAGGAGGTCTTTATGTATTCATTATGGTCTAACTACATTTATATTCATCGGGAGCTGTGGCATTACAGCAAAAAGCCGTTTCTCTTTCAGGCACTCGAAATCGTCTCACAGGTGCTCACCGGCTTTTTCGGGATTCTGCTTCCTGCCGGGATTCTCCTGTTTCTGGAACAGAGCAGCGGCTTTTCCGGATTTGCACTTGGAACGCTCGTTCTCTTTCTTTGCTATGCCGTTGTTTTTGTCAGCCACACCTTTCTGCAATCGCGGAACGCCTGGCAGTATACCGAATTCCGGACCGGCTTTTTTACGCGCCGCCTTCTCTGTCATTTCATGCAGATAGATTATGCGGTTCTGACAGAACCAAAAACGCTGCAGCTCGCCGAAAAAGCCGTCGGAGCCACCTGCAGCAACTGGGTCGGCGTGGAAGGCATGTTCCGATACGATGTCACAATTTATTCTTCGTTTCTTGGGCTGATTCTCTACGCAGGACTGATCGGAACCGTCCATCCGGCTATCATTCTTCTGCTGCTTGTGCTCTCGGTTCTGCAGTTTCTCAGCTACCGCCGCGCGGCTTCTTACGAAGTCCGTCGCAGAGACGATCTGTCTGAAATTGAAGTATCGCAGCGCTATTTCCAGAAACAGTCGTACAACACATCCGCCGGAAAGGATATCCGTCTGTATCAGCTGAACGGATGGCTCGATGGTGTTTATCGCCAGCTCAACAAGCGGTATCAGAAAATTCTGTTCCGCATCCGCAGCGCCTACTTTGCAAATGATCTGCTGACACTTACACTACAGCTTCTGCGCGACGGAATCTGCTATGGCTTTCTGATTTACCGTCTATCCCACGGCACGATGACCGTATCCGGCTTTGTGCTTGCGCTCGGTGCCGTCTCCGGTTTTTCTTCATATTTTAACGAGATCACCGCCGCGCTCTCCAAATCCGTGCTCTGTCTCGAGCAGATCCGCTGGCTGCGGGAATTCTTCGATCTCCCGTTCCCTGCAGGCCACACGCTGCCGTTCCGGCCGGAACTTGCGGAAGAAAAACCGCTGGAAATCTGCTTTTCCCACGTCTCGTTTTCCCATCCGGGCGGCGATAAAAGGATCCTCGATGATGTCAGTTTTACACTCCATGCGGGCGAGCATACGGCACTTGTCGGCATCAACGGCGCCGGAAAATCCACCATTGTCAAGCTGATCTGCGGGCTATATCAGCCAACGGAAGGGAATATCACCATCAACGGCATTCCCCTTGGCAGTCTGAATCCGGCACAGTATTACAAAGCAATCGCGGCGGTCTTTCAGGACCCGTTTGCACTCTCGTTTTCGATTGCAGAAAATGTGAGCTGCTCCCCACTGGAAGAGACCGATCGTAACCGTTGCCGAGAAGCACTCATCCGCGCCGGACTCTGGGAAAAAATTGCAAGTCTGCCGCAGAAAGAAGAAACCTATCTTGGCAAGGATATGGCGGACGACGGCATTACGCTTTCCGGCGGTGAAATGCAAAAACTGATGATGGCGCGGGCACTCTATAAAAATTGCCATCTGCTCCTGCTCGATGAGCCGACGGCTGCGCTCGATGCAATCTCGGAAAATAAAATGTACGAAACCTACAGCACACTGCTGAAAAATAAGACTGCGCTTTTCATCTCGCACCGTCTTGCATCGACACGCTTCTGCGATACGATCCTGTTTCTCGAAAACGGAAAGATCAAAGAATGCGGAACCCACGATGAGCTGATTGCCCTTGGCGGATCGTATGCGCATATGTTTGAGGTGCAGAGCCAGTATTATCAGGAAACGGAGGAAGATATCTGATGAAAATGAAAGAACGGTTTCATGCCATCTGCCGCTTTTTAACTATGGTGAGCCAGGGCAATCACCGCGTGCTGTTCTGGCTTCTCGGAAGCGCTTTTGCAGCTGCAACGCTGCCGTATCTCTCCTTGTTTTTCTCGGCGCGAATTTTGAATTTACTGCTTGCAAAGTCGTACCGCGCCTGTCTGTATACTGTTGTCGTCTTTCTGCTTACGCAGTATGGGCTGGGATTGTTTGAAAAAATCTGCCGTCAGTATCTCGACGGCCAAAAAGAACTCTGTCTTGCACGCACGGAACAGAAAATCACCGCAAAGGCGCTGGAGCTGGAGTTTGAGAAATTCGAAAAAACAGAGACGATGGATGCCATCCGGCGCACCAACGTCTCCTCCATGGGATCGGGAAATGTGGGTGACCAGCTCATTGTCATTCATACGCTGATCACTTCCCTGCTCTCGGTTCTCTATGCCCTGTTTTTCCTGCTCCGTCTGTTTCTTCTGTCCGACAGCAGCAGGAATAACTTTTTCACCTCGTCGTTTTCGATGCTTGCACTGCTCCTGCTCTGTGGTGTGCAGCTTGCACTTTCCTCCCGCATCAACCGCAGGAGTACGCAGAAAAAGATAGAGCTGAACCAGGGCAACGACCATTCCAACTCGGTTGCCAATTATCTCGTTAATGTGATGCTTGAAGAACGGCGCGCGGACGATATCCGCATCGGTCATCTCGATCATTTTCTCGACGTACAGTTTGGAAAAGCCATGGAACACTTTCTGCCGATGTACCTCGACTTCGCCCGCTTCTCCGCCATCACAGACGGAAAAAACGCGCTGCTTTCGCTCCTTTCCAATTTCGCTGCGTACCTTGTGATCGGCGCCAGGGCTCTGTACGGCGTTCTCCCCATTGGGGATGTTCTTCTGTATGCCGGTTCCGTGACACGCGCCATGAGTGATCTTCAGACATTTCTCGCAACCGGATCGGAGTTCGACTATATCAATTCCTATCTCTCGACCTATGAGGATTTCATTGCGCAGCCGTCTATGGCCTACGACGGTACACTGCCGATTGAGAAACGCGACGACGGCCAGTACGAATTTGCATTCCACGATGTCTCATTCTCTTATCCCGGTGCGAATATTCCGGTACTCGAACATGTGACACTGTCCTTTGCCGTCGGCGAAAAAACCGCCCTCGTTGGCCGTAACGGAGCCGGAAAGACAACACTCATCAAGCTGCTCTGCCGCCTGTATGAGCCAACTTCAGGTTACATCACCCTGAATGGCATTGACATCCGCAAATATAGCTACAAAGAGTACACGCAGGCATTCTCCGTCGTTTTCCAGGATTTCCACCTGTTTTCCCTCCCGCTCGACGAAAACATCGCCGCCGGAACCGAGATTGATGAAGCTGCTTTGCAATCCTCTCTTGCAAAAGTCGGTCTCACCGACCGTGTACAGCAACTCCCGCAGGGCGTCCGCACCCGCCTTTACAACAACAACGGCTCCGGTGTCGACCTTTCCGGCGGCGAGGCCCAGCGCACCGCCATCGCCCGCGCCCTCTACAAGGATGCCCCGTTCGTCATCCTCGACGAGCCGACCGCAGCCCTCGACCCGATCGCTGAGGCTGAAATCTACGAACAGTTCAGCCAGATGACCGCCGGCAAAACCGCTGTCTACATCTCCCACCGCATGAGCAGCTGCAAATTCTGCGACCGCATCATCGTCCTCGACCACGGCCGCATCGCCGAAGACGGAACCCACGACACCCTCCTCGCAAACCACGGCATCTACGCCAATCTTTACGAAACCCAGGCCCAATACTACACCTGAGTCCTCACCCTCCCGTCCCCCACAACGTAAATGGGAGTCAGAAAAACACAACCCCTGGCAGTTCGTGCTAAGAACTTCCAGGGGTTGTGTTTTTCTGGCTCCCCTCCACTTATTTCAGGAATGCAAACGGCTCCTCATCATGAATAAAATGCATCAGATGATAAGAACACATAATTGCTACATTTTCTTCCTTTAAGATTCTCTTTGCCTCCTCGCGGTCAGCAAGGACAACTTCGATCACTTCGCTCTCTTCGAGGTATTTGCGGCTGATCTCGCCCTCGCACCAGCCGTAAACGGCAGAGCATGCTTCATCGGTCAGGCCGATTGTGGTGAAGAACGGTTTCTCGTAGCAGGGATCTACTTTCAACGGGTGAAACGTAAGACCGGTCTCCTCATGCATCTCGCGCACGGCAGCCTCATGGAACTCCTCGCCCGGTTCCACCAGGCCTGCCGGGAATTCGTAGATGTAGTCATCAATGGAAACGCGGTACTGGCGCACCAGGACAATTTTGTCGCGTTTTTCCCCGTACAGACTGTACATCAGCACGCCGTCCGGCGTATTTTTCCTTGTTTTAATCTTCATCTGCTCGATGGATTTTGCGCGGGAAGCCACGTAATAGCGGAAGTGATGGTTTACTTTGTTTGTCCCTTCCACCAGGTAAAGATTTACGAACGGATTTTCCGTCTGTTTTGTGATTTTTTCAACATTCGGCATAAGTAACAACCTCTTTCTTTTCTCTTTTACTGGTCAAAATCAGCCTCAAACACGCCCTCCGGGGTGCGCATCGTCAGCACGCCGAGGTTGAATTCATCATCCATCACCGTGATGTGGTACTCGAAAATCACATCATCATCAAATTTCGATAATACCACATAGGAACCGTTCTCTTTTCCCTCGATCTGGTCGCAGATGTCATCGTAAACATCGCTTCCCGAAATCGGCCGCGGATAGCCGGATTCTTTGATTTTCTTTTCAATCATTTCATATAATTCGTTCATGTTCTGCCCTCGTTTTTCTTTTTATCTGTTATGTTTCATTGTACCACGAAAAGACCCGCGGGGACAATCCATTGCGGCGATTCACCGTGAACTTTTTTTATTTTCATACATCTTCTGGTCCGCCTGTTTCATGATGACGGATTCCGAGATTTCCATGTTTTCCCGGACCATTCCGCCGACGGTGCCGTTGATTCTGTTGTACGCCGTCATGATGCCCTCTGCGCCGCTCTCCTCAATACATCTGCCGAACGGCTCGAGATACAGCTCATATTTATTCCGCGGGTCAATCGAAGAGTTCTTCCAGCCGCGGCCGACCTCGGTGTTGTTTCCATAGAAGTGTTTCAGGGTTGATGCACAGCGCAGATATTTTGGATCGTCGCCCTGCATTCCCTCGATGTAAGCGCCGGCCATTTTTCCGGCCAGCACAGGGTCCTCGCCGTAGCCCTCCTCGTTTCTTCCCCATCTCGGATCACGCTCGAGGTCAACGGTCGGTGCCCAGCGGCTGAGGCCATAGTCCGGATGACGGTGCCAGATGACTCGCGCTTCGGTTCCTGTCACTTCACCAGCCTGTTTTATCAGCTCTGGATCCCACGAGGCACTCATGCCGATCGGCTGCGGGAAGGATGTCGTCACGTCCGGCTTTCCTTTACGATCTCAACCGCCTCTTTCACCAGCTCTTCGATGCGGTCGAATTCGTTGTTTTCAATCATCGTATTTTTTACCATCCAGCTTCCGCCGCATGCTGCGATGCGGTCGTATGCCAGGTATTCTCTTACATTCTGCGGGTTGATGCCGCCGGTCGGCATGAATTTCATCATGGTGTACGGTGCTGCGATGGCACGGATGTATTTCAGTCCGCCTGCCGGTTCTGCCGGGAAGAATTTCACCATGGTGAGCCCAAGACCGATCGCCTGCTCCATCTCAGTCGGGGTCACGATGCCCGGGATCACTGGTACTTCGTGTGCCTGGCACCATTTTACTACCTCCGGGTTGAGGCCCGGGCTGACGATAAATTTTGCTCCGGCTTTCACGGCGCGGTCCGCCTGCTCGGTTGTGAGCACAGTTCCGGCTCCCACCAGCATCTCCGGGAATTTTTCGCTCATAATGCGGATGGATTCTTCTGCCGCATCAGTGCGGAAGGTCACTTCGGCGCAGGCAAGTCCGCCCTTGCAGAGAGCTTCGGCAAGCGGCTCTGCTTTTGCTGCATCCTGTAAAACGACAACCGGCACAATGCCATATGTTCCAAGCTGTTCGAGAATCTGATTCATGATAGCTGTTCCTCCGTTTTGATCTTTATCTGAAATTTATTCTGCATTCTGTTTTTATTTTATTCCCTTGTATCATAACCGGACAAGTTGTTTTTTTCTATTGTGCGGATTGTCGAATACATTGTAAAACTTGCTGTTTTGTGATATGCTGGGAATTGTTGTTATGGTTCAAAAATATCATTTTTTTGCAAGGATGCTTTTATTATGAAAGAAAAACTGCAGACGAAATTTGCCACCCGGCAGTACATGATTTCGGATACGTTTGAGTTATACTATTACAGCACCGTCGATGTGCCCGGCGTAAAAGAACATACGCATACCCATTATGAGTTCTATCTCTTTCTCGAAGGGGCGATCTCACTGGAAATCAACGGAGTGCTCTACACACCGACGCCCGGCGATCTTCTTCTGATTCCGCCCGGCGTGCCGCATCATCTGGTGATGCACGACCTGTCTGTGCCGTACCGCCGCTTTGTGTTCTGGGTCAGCGCCTCTTTTGCAGAGCAGCTCCGCGCCCGTTCCGCCGACTACGTTTACCTGATGGAATACGCTGCCGAAAATCAGAAATATCTGTTCCCGCTCGATTCCGTCGAGTTCAACACGATTCAGTACCGCACCATCCGACTGATTGAGGAAATGCGGTCCGATCATTTTGGAAAAGAGACGCAGATTTTTCTCTACGTCAGCGACCTGCTGATGCAGATCAACCGAACGGTGTATGAGCAGCATCACCCGCTCACCCGGAAAGCACAGCTCTCGCTGTATGAACAGCTCTGTTTCTATATTGATGAGCACCTGTCCGAGGATCTGTCGCTCGAACGGCTGGCGGCGGAACTTTTTGTGAGCAAATATCACATTGCACACGTTTTCAAGGATGAAATCGGCATGTCGATCCACCAGTACATTTCCAAAAAGCGGCTGGCAAGGTGCCGTGAAGCGCTGCTCGGCGATGTACCGGTCACGAAGGTGTATCTGCTGTTCGGATTTCACGACTATTCGAGTTTTTACCGCGCGTTTAAAAAAGAGTACGGGATCTCGCCGAAGGATTTTAAAGAACTGCATACCGTTACCAGCGATTAACACGGTCGTTCCAAATGCACTGTTTACTTTGTACTTTTCAGGAGGATTTTTAATATGTTTCAGATGTGGGGAAAATTAGTGGAAAACAATCATATTCTTCAGGATCTTACCGTCTGCATCGACGATGAGGATACCAGAACGCACAAGGTCTTCCGTGCGCTCGATGAAATCTGTGATGCCTGGAATCTGGCGAAGCCGATCTGGCTCGATACGAATATTTCGGAGTTTAAACGGAGATCGAAAACGCGGTTCACACAGGATAATTTTATTGAATCTCTGGAGTTTGATTATCTGGAAATTCAGATTACAGAGGAATAATGTTCTCTCGTTTTTGCAGCGAATAAAGCAAATGCAAAAGCCGGGCATCCGGCGGAACTTGGGAGCGGCTGTTCTTACAGTCCCCTCTGCGGTTCCGTCGGATGTCCGGCTCTTTTTATGTATTTTGTCCCTGGATTTGTATCCCTTTTATACCACGCGGTTTTCCATGCCGCCTTCCAGGTACGAAGCAATATTTTTCTGCACCAGTCCGATCAGGCGCGTGCGGGCTTCCTTCGATGCCCAGGCGATGTGCGGCGTGATGTACAGGCGGTCGTCGTCCGCCATTTTCAGCAACGGACTGTCACTGCGGATCGGCTCGCTGGAAAGTACATCGAGCGCTGCTCCGGCGATCAGGCCCTCTCGCAGGGCACAGCAGAGGTCACGCTCATTCACGATCGAGCCGCGGCCGACGTTGATCAGAATTGCGTTCCGCTTCATGTTGGCAAACGTTTCGATATTCATCAGGTTCTCGGTCGCCTCATTTAACGGGGCGTGGATGGAAACCACATCAGAATCCTTCAGCAGACGATAGAGATCGACCCGCTCGTAGTCCGGATCGTCGTGTGCACCGGAGGTGGAGTAATAGATCACACGGCAACCGAATGCCTGTGCAATCGAAGCCACTTTTCTGCCGATCGCGCCAAGGCCGATGATGCCCCACGTCTTGCCCTCCAGCTCGGTGAACGGTCTGTCCATGCAGGTGAAAAGACTGCTGGCGGCGTAGCTGCCGTTTTTTACGTAATCATCGTAATAACGGAGTTTTTCTGCCAGATAGAAGTACATCGCAAAGGTGTGCTGGGCCACGCTGACGGTGGAATAGCCGGCGACGTTCGTCACGGCGATGTTGTGGCGCTTCACATAATCGAGATCGATGTTGTTGATGCCGGTTGCGGTGACGCAGATCAGTTTCAGGTTCTCCGCGCCGGACAGGGTGCGGCTGCACATGCGCACCTTGTTGCAGATGACGATATCCGCCTCCCGCACACGCTCCGGGCATTCCTCCTCCGTTGTTTTTTCATATACTGTCACTTCTCCAAAACGGGAAAAGCCGGACAGATCCATGTCCTTTCCCAGTGACTCTGCCTCAAGAATTACAAGTCTCATGTTGGTTCCTCCTTTTGCAGATGATGATTCTGCTTTATCCGGGAAAGCAGTGCCGCCTGTCTGTTTTGAAAGACGGCACTGCCTGAAATATTTTTATCTTAGATACCTGCGGACTGCCGATTCGGAAATATGGTCATGTCGATATGCCATGCTCCCCGGCCTGATCCCCTGGTATTTACACGTATTCGCTGATAATTTCCCTCATCAGCTTCTCTTCCTCGGGCGTCAACATTCCGGCAAACCTGCTCTCGGCCGCGGCGGTCTGGCGGATGCCCTCCCTGACTTTCGAAATCCTCGCTTCTTTTTCCGGGTCTGCGAACAGTTCATTCCGCTCTTTGGCGGACTCGCTTCCCGCAGTCTGCGGTTTTGCTTTCGCCGCTCCGGTTCCTGCCTGTGCCATGGTTTCCGCCTGCACCGGCTGCCGTTCGGTCTGCTGTACGGTTTCCAGCACCACACTCTGTTTCGTCGCTGCAAACTCATTTTCCAGATAGTCTGTCCAGCCGTTCAGCAGAATTTCCTCTTTTCCGCCGAAATCCAGACAGAGCCGGAAAAAGACAAGGCCTCCGGCGAGCGCGATTCCCGTTCCGAGGTAGCGCATCAGCTCCGCCTCTCCATAACGGTATCGGTAGATCGCCCACAGCGAAAGAATCGACAGCGCCAGAACCGTGAGGATCATATTCTGGCTTCCGCGCAGAAGCGTCGGGACTGCCATTCCCGCTGACCTGCCCTGTGCAATCTGACTGCGCATAAACGCCCCGGCATTCGAAAAGGGATGCGCTTTTCTCTGACACGTTTCCAGCACCGACCTGGTCCATTTCGACTTTGGTTCCTTCAGCCTTCCGAGATCGCGGATGGCCCGGGTGTAGAAACGGTTATTCCAGAACAGGCACCACACACCGGCGATTCCTGCTGCTATCATTGCGTATAAGAACACATTTTGTTTCACACAAAACTCCAGCATTCTTATTCCCCCTGACGATTTTTGAATTTGCCTGTCATGATCATATGCCGGTGCTCCCGTTCCGTTGCGGTGCATCGGCGGATGCCGCGGCAGAATTTGCGCGCACAGGATTCTTCCGCTGGCATATCGGCAGTGGAGACGTGTTACAGTTCCCAGGTACCTGGGAACTGTAACATTCGCAGCCCTCATTGAAAATTTTGCTTCGCAAAAGGAGGGCTGTTCACACCTGAATCACTTTCTTACGCAGCAAAACAGCAAGTGTTTTACTGCTGAGCAATCCGTAGTGAGCATCTTCTTGTTCCGATGTGCCACAGTATAGCACTGCCGGAAAAATTTGGAAACAAAAAACGTTCGTCAAATTCTTTGTGATTCTGTGCTTTTTCGCGTGAATTTTTATTTTTCGTTCTTTCAGGGGACTGCTTTCGTGCCGGTTCGCGTGGTTTCGCTGGTTTTCACCTACTCGTTTGTCGATTTTTTCTTCTTGCTTTTTTTAGATTACAGGCGTTTTACCATTTCCTGTAGCAGGTTGACACAGTGGCGGGCTGCCTCGCTCTCAAAGGTCGGGTAGTCCATTGTTGCGCTGTCGTCTGCTTTGTCGGAGATGGCGCGGAGTACGACGTATGGAATCTTGTTCAGATAAGCGCCCTGCGCAATCGCAGCGCCCTCCATCTCGGCGCAGGAACCGTTGAATTCCTCGATCAGATGGTTTTTCACTTCTTTGCTGGAAATAAACTGGTCACCGCTGACCACGCGTCCGCGGAATACCTGGATTTCCGGATTGACTTCCTTGCAGACTTCCTCTGCCACCTCTGCGAGGTGCTCGTCTGCCGGGAAGCTCAAAACGCCCATCTGCGGAATCTCGCCGAGCGGGTATCCGAAGATGCGCACATCCATGTCGTGCTGAACAGCATCGGTCGAGATGACGATATCGCCGATGTTAATTTCATTCCGCAGGGAGCCTGCAATTCCGGTGTTGATGACACAGTCCACGCCGTAATCATCTACAAGAATCTGGGTGCAGATACCGGCATTTACTTTACCGATTCCGCTGCGCACAACAACCACTTCTTTTCCGTTCAGGTAACCGTGGTTGAACTCCATGGATGCTTTCGTGCGGATTGTAACATCCGTCATCATTTCCTTTAAGCTTGCAACTTCAACTTCCATTGCACCGATAATTCCAATTAACTTCATGTTTATGATATCCTCCAATAACTTTACATGTACTCTCCGATTCTTTCTGTTCTTGCTTTTATGAAATCATTTTTGTCAGCGGTCAGCCGCTAAAGTAAGAACGGAAAACTCCGGGAGTCCATTTTCTTTTCCTTCTGGTTTCTTTGTAATTCCTGTTACAGTATACAATAAATTTTGGATCTGTGGTATCTTTTTTCTTTGCTGTTTTCGTAATCTATGGTATAATAGCAGGAACCGAAGAATTATCGTGGCTGAAGTTCACGATAATGTTCTAATTTTTTATTCACAAAGGAGGATCTTATCGATGGAATATACAACAAAAGGTACCTGTTCCAGAAAAATTCTGTTTGAGGTAGAAAACGGTAAAGTACACAACGTACAGTTCGTAGGCGGATGCAACGGAAACACACAGGGTGTTGCAAGACTCGTTGAGGGCATGGACGTAAACGAAGCCATCTCCCGCATGAAAGGCATCGACTGCAACGGACGCGGAACATCATGTCCAGACCAGCTTGCAAAAGCACTGGAACAGGCTATCCAGAAATAACTTTTTTTACGCTTGCTCTTTTTTATTATAATACCTCCCCGGGGAATGCTCACCCCGGGGAGTTTGTAATTTATCCACTTCTGTTTTTTCTTTTCTGATGCAGCACAGCTTCCCTGCCGCCTGCTTTCTTCCGGTTTTTCTTCTATATTAATAGCACAGTCTTTCTTCCAGCCACCGGACTGCTTTATCTGTCCCATTTGTCGCAGAGACTGTTGATCTGATCGGCAAATTTCGAAAGGTCTTTGTTAGCACCGCCTTTGTTTCTTGTAATGACGGTGAGCAGCCGCTGACCAGCCGCAACGAGACGATCGAAGACGGCATTTCCGCTACTTCTCGTGCGCAGTGTTCCAGCGTTTGCCGTTGTTTCCTTCTGGATCGGAATGCCGACGGTTTTTTCGATGAATTCATTTTCTTTCAGGTCAAATACCGTGCCGGAGAACGGAGCCATCGCCGGGTAGCGGAATTCGTCCCACAGTTTTTCTGCAAAAATTTCCGTCACTTTATCTTCGCCGTGCGTTACGAAAACGCGGTCCGGTTTTGCCTGCAGACTGCCCGCCCATTTGAGCAGTCCTTCCTGATCTGCGTGGCCGCTCATGCCCGGGAACTGGATGATGTGCGCGTTCACATGAACCTCTTCCTGGAACAGTTTCACTTCCTTCGCGCCTCCGATCAGCGCCCGTCCCAGTGTACCGACGGCCTGATAGCCGACGAAGAGAACCGTACTCTCCTGCCGCCAGAGGTTGTGCTTCAGATGATGCTTGATTCGTCCTGCATCGCACATGCCGCTCGCGGATATGATGACCTTCGGGGTTTCGTTGAAGTTGATGGCTTTCGACTCATCGGATGTAATCGAGAGCTTTAAGCCCGGAAACAGAATCGGATTAATGCCCTGCGCAAGGAGCGCAGCTGCATCGGAATCGTAGCACTCTTTCTGATGATCGCGGAAAATATTGGTTGCCTCAACGGCAAGCGGACTGTCCACGTAAACCGGGAATTCGCCGTGGCCGTGAACCAGATGTTCTGCCTTAATTTCACGAATAAAGTACAGCATCTCCTGCGTTCTTCCAACAGCAAACGACGGGATCACGAGGTTGCCGCCGCGGTCGAGCGTTTCCTGAATGATTTTTGCCAGCTCCGGTACATAATCCGGTTTCGGACCGTGGCTCCGGTCACCGTAGGTGGATTCCATAATCACGTAATCAGCGCTCTCCGGGTACTCCGGGTCGTTGATCAGCGGCTGATGGATATTTCCGATATCGCCGGAGAAGAGCAGTTTTTTCGTCACACCGTCCTCTGTCAGCCACAGCTCAATGGATGCGGAGCCGAGCAGATGACCGGCATCGAGGAAACGGATCTGGATGCCGTCCGATAGTGTCACACGCTGATGATACGGAATGCCTTCCAGCAGACGGATCACGCCGAGGGCGTCCTCCATCGTATATGGCGTAACGTAATCTTCTTTTCCCGCCCGGCGGTTCTTGCGGTTCCGCCACTCGGCCTCGGCAAGCTGAATGTGTGCGCTGTCGCGGAGCATGATGTCCGAAAGCGCTACCGTCGCCGGAGTCATATAGATTGGGCCACGGAAGCCGTGCGCATACAGCAGCGGCAGATTTCCGGTGTGATCGATGTGCGCGTGCGTGATCAATACAAAATCAAGCTGGGATGCCGGGACCGGAATCGGCTTGTTTTCATAAATATTCGGTCCCTGCTCCATACCGCAGTCCACTAAAAACTTCTTTCCGGCAGCCTCCAGATAATAACAACTGCCCGTCACTTCATGTGTTGCTCCAAGAAATGTAAGACGCATAAGATGCCTCCTGTTCTCCCGTTTTGTTCGGGGACAAAATGTTGTCACTACGGGTCAAAACACGCGTTATGCGTTTGGCCCGTTATCGCGGCCAGCAGTCGTCAAGTTCTCATGCCAGCATGGTCTTTGACGCGTTGTCCGCGAAAATAGTCTGAAATTTCTTTTGTATTTTATGCTTATTCTCTCTTTTTTGATTATTATAGCATAATATCTGGCGGATTCCAACGGAATTTTAAAGCAGATTGCACAACAATCTTGATATTTTTGTTCAGTTATGGGCATCGGCTTGTAGAAGCGTACAGAAAAGAGGCACCGGTATTCCTGCAGTAATACCGATGCCTCACTTATCGGGGCCAGCCGATGTTCCGTATGATCACTCACACGCTGAACATAGTAACACATGATGACTCAGATCTGTGTTGTGGTTGGAAAAAGGAATTTCGACGCGTTGAAAATCCTGAAAGATCTGCGTTTTCGTCTTAATATATTCATTGTTATAAGGTTTCTATAGGGGACTGGCCCCGAAAGGGGATGAGGGAGTGTGTAAATTACTGGGTTAAAAACTGTTTCCGTTTGTTTACACCTACTCTCTTGTGTTTACATAAATTATAATTATTATCCGTTTTAGTTTGAATTTTTATAAAATCCTTAACATTCTTCTTTAGCCGATATAGATGCCATCTGTTACGCTTCCACCATTTTCAGTAACACCGTTTTTCGTACAAGAATGATATCCTCTTAAACGATAGTAATATCCTTTTTCTACCTTTATTTGTGTGCTAAAATACAAACAATCTGTATTGTAATCTACATTCCCCCATTTTTTATAGCTATAAAAATTACCATCACCACTTGAACGCTCTAAATAGACATTTAATTTTACAGTATTGCAACTAACATTACATTCGGTTCCACCAGTTATACCAACGTATCCATTTCCATTATTTGTGATTCTTACAAATCCTTCCAACAAATACGTACTTCTAGCAATACTTTTATATGTTCCTAATGCTTCATTATCATTTGTTAATACAGATCCATCTATAATACTTCCTAAATAATCTAACGATTCCGCCTGCACATTTACCATATTAAATGTCATTGTAAAAATCATTATAGCACAAAGAAACATACTTTTTAAACTAATACGTCTTTTCATATACCCTCTTTCTCTCGTCTTCATCACTTATACTATATACGTGCATATTCGTAGAAAATTACATATTATACTGCATTTCATTCAATATTTTTATTATTTCCTCTTTTTCAATATTCCCTCCGAGCTGATAATACGCATCCTTGTATTTCCACGTTGCATAATAATATTCTTCATTATTTTCTAATAATTTTCCCATTTCAACATTAATCTCTTCATCTAATGTTTCAACTTTTATCTGTTGTCTATCTTTCCAATTCCCTTGAGATAAATCTTTTTCATTGGCTGCCAAATGGAAATATATCGAATATCCATTATACTCATATTTAATCACAGCCATTTGTGTTTCTTCAAACATCATAAACTTATTATATTTCATTCCATTCGGAATGTAATAAAATTCCGGAACTGCAATATGCAAAGTATCCTCTATTTTTCGCGCCGCTTCATCAATACTTCCACCTGACGGTTCTCTATCTTCACCATTATTCATCTTCGCCACATCACCAGTATTCCGAACCCCACTAATCGTCTCCACCAACCGAATCCGATTTGCCTCGCTCGTCATACTGGCTCCAAAAACGCACGCTCCCACAACCAACACAACACCAGCCGCCTTTGCCGTCTGTACCCAGTGTTTTGTTGTTTTCACTCTCTTCGCAATCTGTTTCTGTCTCTTCGCCTGCTTCTCGCGTTCCACCTTTTTCTCCACGATCTGACGGCGGATCTCCAGTGTTTTTTCTGTCGGATTCCCTTCCGCGTCCGCGAGTCCTTCCTTCTGGAGGCGCTGCTGGAAGCGCTCGTACATTGCGTTCAGTTCTTCCTCTGAGAGCGCAGGCGCAGCCTCCTGTTCTGTTGCTGTGTTTCCTTCCTCTGCCTTTACAACTGCCGATTCCCCTTCCACCGTTTTCGAATCCGCAGCCATTTTTTCTTCTATCGTCTGCTCCAGTTTCTTTTTCAGCTGTTCTTCTTTTTCTATCTTTTTCATCTTCTTCCGTTCCTCGGCATTTTCCATGTTGTAACCGCTCTTGACTTTTTTTCTTCTTGAGGGGATAATAAAAGCCAAATGATATTATCAAATTCCAGGGAGGAATTCTCATGAAGCATATTGTTCTGACAGGCGGAGGTACCGCCGGCCATGTTACCCCGAATATTGCCCTGATTCCAAAATTAAAGGAAGCAGGTTATAAAATCTCTTATATCGGTTCCTACGACGGTATGGAGCGCAAGCTGATCGAAGATCTCGGCATTCCGTATTACGGAATTTCATCCGGAAAGCTGCGCCGCTACTTCGATCCGAAAAACTTTTCCGATCCATTCCGCGTCGTAAAAGGCTACTTTGAAGCAAAAAAACTGCTCAAAAAGCTGAAACCAAACGTTGTCTTCTCCAAAGGCGGCTTCGTTTCGGTACCGGTTGTCCTTGCCGCCAAAGCATGTAAAGTCCCGGCGCTCATCCATGAATCGGATATGACGCCTGGCCTGGCAAATAAGCTGTGTATTCCGTCCGCTGCAAAGGTCTGCTGTAATTTCCCGGAAACCGTTAAATGTCTCCCGGAAAACAAAGCCGTTCTGACCGGAACGCCAATCCGCCAGGAACTGCTGTCCGGCGATGCACGGGAAGGCCTGAAGTTCTGCGGATTCAATGCCGCAAAACCGGTTATTCTCGTCATCGGAGGAAGCCTCGGTTCCGTCGCTGTCAATAATGCGGTCCGTTCTATTTTACCAGAACTTCTGAAAGATTTCCAGGTGATTCATCTCTGCGGTAAAGATAAACTGGATGCATCCTTAAATGGTACCGAAGGTTACGTTCAGTTCGAGTACATCAAAGATGAGCTCCCGGATCTCTTCGCCGCAGCAGATCTGATCATCTCCCGCGCCGGCGCAAATGCGATCTGCGAAATCAGTGCTCTGGCAAAACCAAACATTCTGATTCCGCTTTCTGCCAATGCCAGCCGCGGAGACCAGATTTTAAATGCGCGTTCCTTTGAGCGTCAGGGTTACAGTAAAGTTCTGGAAGAAGAATCCGTGAATGCGCAGACCCTTCAGTCCGCAATCCGTGAGGTTTACGAAAACCGTCAGACCTATATCAATGCGATGAAGAAGAGCAGCCACACCGATTCCATCGGCCGCATCCTTTCCCTGATCCAGGAATGCGAACGCAAATAGTAACTACAGAAATCCCCTTTCTCTGGCTTTGTCAGCAAAGTGCTGGCAAAGCCATTTTTTCGTCCGGGTCATTTTCACCCGCAGATTTCCGATGGTGATACCCATTTCGGATGCTACTTCCTTTTCCGAACGCTCATGCACCTTGATTTCACGCGTAATATAATAACCCGATTCATCATGATCTTTCAGTGCATCCATCACTTCCCGCAAAAAATGATTTCTCTCCTGCTTTTCTTCCTCTGCAAGCGTCGGAAGTTCCATCTCTTCCGCCCGAAGATCCTCATCCAGTTCGTTCCAGTCAAAACGTTGTGCTTTTCTTTGATAATCAATTCCCAGATTCTTTGCAGCGACACGGACCCAGCCTTCTACTCTGTCTTCATCCAGCGCATCAATATTCAGGTACAGTTTCACCATCGTTTCCTGTGCGATATCATCCGCATCGGCTTCATTGTGTACCACCTGCATTGCGGCTGAATAGGCTGTCATTACATACTTTTTATATATTTCTGAAAAGTTATTTTTGTCCATTGTTCTCCGCCCCTGTTCGTCTGTCATTGATTCTTTTTCTGGCTGCTGCCAGCCTTTTCTCAGGCCTTCAGCTCTGCCGTCACGCTCTCAATGATCTGCTCTTTTACCGCATCCTCGAGAGTTCCCTGCTTCCATGCAGCAATACCGGCATTGTCACCTTCATATCTTGGAATCAGATGCATATGGAAGTGGAATACCGTCTGTCCTGCTGCCTCACCATTGTTCTGTACCAGATTGAAGCCATCGGAATGAAGCGCTTTCGTCATGGCCGTCGCCATTTTTTTGCCGAGAATCATTGCTTTCGCTGCGGTTTCATCCGGAATTTCATAAATGTTTGCAAAATGCTGTTTTGGAAGAATCAGCGCATGTCCTTTCGTTGCCGGTCCCTGATCCAGAATGACACGGAACTCATCATCCTCATACAGTGTCGCGGTTGGAATTTCTCCGTTTGCTAATTTACAAAAAATACAATCCATGATCTTTTTCTCCTTTACTTTTTTTAATTTTTCTGTTGTTCAAAATCCCGTTCTGCACGGTTCCGAACAACTCTATTTTCTCACTATTTGTCGAAAAATGTCAAATAATGCAGAACGCTTTTTGTTGCGCGCTCCCCCTTTCAATGCTAAACTTTTGCCTAATCAAAAATCATTACCTACGCATCATAAGGAGGATACGGCTATGTCAAAAGAACCAACAACCAATTCACAGGGCTTATCGGAAGAATGTCACGCTATGATTTCCCGGATTTCACATGAGGTTCGAAATCCTGTTGCGGTTATCCACAGCTTTCATCAGCTTCTTCTTTTAGCGCATCCGGAGCTTTCCAACGATCTCTATTTTCAGAAAATCCAGGAAAATATGGCTTTTCTGAACTCCCTGCTCGATGAGCTCTCCTGCTATAATCATTCATATCGGGCGGTACGCGCTTACGTGAATCCTTATCTTCTGCTCCAGAATCTCTGTGCCGATACCGGCGTTCTCCTCGAAAAACAACAGGTTTCCATTGAACTTGTCAAGGAATCTGCCATTCCGCGCTTTGCCCTTGATACCACGCAATTTCGTCAGCTTTTTCTGAACCTGATCCGAAATGCGGCGGAAGCAATGCCTTCCGGCGGAACGATCAAAATCTCTCTCTGTTTCGACGGTGACTTTCTGACCATCCGTGTGCAGGACACTGGCTGCGGAATCCCCGCCGAGGATCTGCCGACTCTCTTTGACCTTTTTGTCACACATAAGAAAAACGGAACCGGCCTTGGACTTGCCATCTGCAAGGAAATTGTAACCGCACACGACGGCACGATTTCCGTTTCTTCCGTTCCCGGGGAAGGAAGCACCTTTACGGTCGTTTTCCCCTTTTCCTGATCCTTGCCATTCCCGGATAGAGAACCGCCATCAAGACTGCACCTGCCAGAAAACCGCCGATGTGTGCGAAGTTGTCCACATTTGAAGACTGGAATCCGACCAGCAGCGAAAGGACAGCCATGACGGCCATCCGCCGGAAGGTGAGATCCTCCAGCCTTCCTTTCCGAAATGCCAGAAGAACAAGCATCGCTCCGACAGCAGAAAAAATCGCTCCCGAAGCGCCGGCGGAAACTGCCGGTGCTTCCCCTGTTTTCATCAGGGACAGTTCATGCAGATACGAGCACAGATTTCCGACGAGTCCGCCGCCCAGATAGATGACCAGATAACGGGTCTTTCCAACTGCGCGTTCCAGGTAATCCCCAAGGAACAAAAGAAGCAGCATGTTGTTGATCAGATGCTGGATGCCAAAGTGAAGAAACATACTCGTAAACAGGCGATAGTATTCTCCGCTCTC
Organism: Blautia sp. AM42-2; assembly: GCF_003480245.1. Taxonomy (NCBI): domain Bacteria; kingdom Bacillati; phylum Bacillota; class Clostridia; order Lachnospirales; family Lachnospiraceae; genus Blautia; species Blautia sp. AM42-2. Next base: position 58,129 of record NZ_QUIM01000004.1, on the reverse strand, counting down.
AATCAGCGGCGCATACGCCGCACCGCAGTCCATCATATGTCTGGAGCTCTCTGTCCCTCCGGTCAGTGTGACTGCAAGGAATACCAGAATATTGCATACGATGATGACCAGATTGATGCTGTTTTTTGATCTCTTCCACATACGGTCCACGATATCTTCGTTCGGATCGTAACTGTTTTTCCTTTGTTCTTCCATTACATCATTTCCTTATTTGTGCTATTTTTTTATTATAATTTAATTCACTTGTAAATGCAAGAAATCGTCAAATTTTTTTCTTTTTTGATAAATGTTTTTCGACAATTATTGACGCTTCACAACGGCTTTCGACGTTTTATGACGTTATTTTTTACATTATTTCTCTTTTTAGCTTTATACATAATTTTCTTTTCTATAATATTTTTGTTTCATTCGCATAACTTTTTTCTTCGATCATTCTGCCATATTGTTTCAACTCACAGTCGGTATTTCACGGAGTCTGACATGTCGAAAATAGTTCGACTGTGACTTGCCTCATGTCAGTGGAAGATACCGATTTCTCTCCGCCCGCCACTGCCGTTATGTTTCTTTTAGCAATTCATCTAGCAATTCATCCCACCGCTTCAGAAACGGGGGACTTCTTGTCTACTGGTGTTAAAAATAACGCATCCAGCACTTTCTCCAAATCGAAAAAGTGTAATGCGTCATTTTTCTCTAATTTCTGTTTTTCTCTCCCGCCTTATACCGGTATTTCTTCCCGGCAAATGAGATATCATCTCCATCCTCCAGCTTCTTTTTTGTCTCGCCCATCAATGGAACGCCATTCACCGTTGTTCCGTTCCGCGAATTCAGATCCAGCAGATAATCTCCCTCTTCTGTACTGACCAGCTTTGCGTGAAGGCGGCTTACCGTACGGTATGGCAGAATTACATCTGCCGCCGCTGACAGTTTTCCAATCAATGTGCTTCCGCGTTCAATCGGGATCAGCGGAAGATCAATCGGATCTATCGGAATCAGATATGCCCTTCCCTCATCCTCCGGGCTGGTCAGCAGTTCCGTTTTTCCAAACAGATCCTCTTCATGCCCCTCCAATTCCATCAGGCTGTGCATCTTTCTGTTTTCCTGTTCTTCATTCTTTTCCCATGTTTTCTCTTTTTCGACTGAGGAATCCCTTCTCCATCCCTGCTGTTCTGTATCGCTTTGCGGATTCCATGTTCCATCTTTCTGTTTTAAGCCCTTCCGATTCTGATATTCCGAAAATACATCTCCCGTTTCTCCTTGTTTCCGGATTCCTGCGGCCTTCCCATAGCTTCCTGTTTCTGTTCCCGACTGCCGCTTTTTCCATCGACTGACAAGTTCCAATGCCAGACTTACAATTCCCACAACAGCCGCTGCTCCTCCCAGCACCAGATACCAAACAGTTTCGGCCTGTGTCCACCGCAGTGCCAGCACACCTCCCAGAAATCCGATGCAGATCACTGCTTCCACAATATTTTTCCAGCGTCCCTCATCCTTTTCTTCCTCCGCTTCCACAAAAAAATTTTCCGCCGCTTCCGCTTCTTGTTCTTCCCAAAGTGTTTCCTCCATCTGTACAGGCGGATTTTCTTCCCTGGGACGCTCTTTTCCCTCCTGCTCCGTCGTTTCTTTCTTCTCTTTCCCTGTCTGATATAAGAGTGCCTGAATCATCTCAACCGAAAAGATCTCCGCCGAAATCTCCCGATACAGTCCATACCCGAGTACCACCGCATCCTGCTCCTGGTGATCCAGCTTCGGCAGCAGATATTCCATCAGCTCCCGGATCTGCTTCTGAAAACAGCCTGTGTGTCCCTGCTTTCCCGGCAGATAACAGAAGGAAAAGTTCTCCAGATTTGCATCTGCAAAAACCAGCTCCGGCTGCAGAACGAGGCCGTCCGGTGCAAGCAGGTACTGCCCCAGTTCTTCGAGAAGATCCAGCAGCTGTTCAAACAGTTTCCGCAGCGCCTCCGCCCCAATCGAGCGCTGTTCAAACACACTCTGAAGCGACTGCCTTGATGTCACCTCATAGTAAAACAATGTTTTATCATCCATTTTCCCGATTTTGCAGTCCAAAAGCCCTGGGATTGCGTTTGTCAGCAGCATACGGATCTGATACGACGCCGTGTCCGGCTCTTTTTCCTCCTGTAAAATAACATACGTATGGTTCAAATCTCTTTTATAATCAATCTGCATTTCTCCGCTTCCGTCCTTACTTCTGGTTCCAGATCTGTTTTACTGCCCGTATCTTCCGGATCGTTTTCACCGGATTGTTTCTCCTGCTTTCACTCAAAACCGAATATTCCCACGCGTTCCGGCTCCAGATTGGCAGAATGTTTCCTTCTGCTTTTATCTGAATCTCTTTTTCTCTGCACACCGTCTGTACGGTCACCGGTTCAGCCGGAAGCGGTATCTGGGAAATCCACCATTCCATCCGGCTTTGGGCGGCTGCCTCTCCTTTTTCCACAGACAGGCGGCCTTCACTGGCGGCAAGCATTGTGCTTTCATATGCCGCAAATGTATACCAGCTCCGTGCGTGCACAAAAAATGTCAGCGACAGCAGAAGAAAAATCACCATCAGAACAAGCGGCACGACCAGAACTGCCTCTACCGTAATACTTGCTTTTCTCATTTTCACTTTCAAAGCATTCCGCACCTCCCCACAAATCCAAGCAGCAGAAACGGCACCAGCGGTATGGAATCCTGTTTCCGTATTTTCTTCCGCATCAGAAGGACTCCGCAGAGTACCGAACAGAGAATGAGTCCCAGCGTCAGAACGCCGAACGTCTGCCCAAATCCCAGCCAGATTCCAACCGTCAGAAGCAGAAGGCCGTCCCCGTATCCCACCTGTTCCCGTGATATATAACTGAGCGTCAGAAATCCCGCTCCCGGCAGCAGGGACAGCAGCCATTCCAGCCACGATGTCTGTTCCACCAGAATCTGCCATCCAATGCCTGCAAGGAATAAAACACCGGTCAGTACAAGGCTGATCTGCCGTTTCCTCACATCCATTCCGGCAAGAATCCCCAGATACAGCAATATAATTGCACTCTTTACTTCTTCCTGATACACAGCCGCGGCCTCCTTTCCGCAAACCCGAGTTTCTGTTTACCGTCCTTCTTTCCGGTCTCACCCGGAAAGAAGACACCTGCTCTGCTCATATCCGGCTTTCTTACGCCGCCTTTTTCGCGCATTTCGAGCACTGCGGCAGTCCATCCGTCTGTTCCAGTGCTACAAGTTTTACTTTACGTTTCAGCCCTTTGCAGGAAAGACTGTTATGATACCGGTTTCCGTATTTCGTATAGTAAACTTCCGCACCCGCAGCGCCATTTCCCACGCACTGTTCGCATTCCTTATATTTTTCTCCATCCTGATTCCGTTTCCACGCAAGCGCACCCGGTGAGGAAACCTGGATCGAAAGATTGATATGACTGCACGACGAATCAGTATGATACACACTGCCGTTCTCAGTCACCCACACCATCTGTTTTGCTTCGCCCTCTTCTTCATCCGCCTCCTCTTCTGTCTTTCCGCAGAACAGATGCACTTTCGCACACGCTGCAATTCCCCGGTTCTGCACCGGAACGAGGCGGTTTCCCATTTTCGGCCAGTAAATCGCTTTCAGTTCCAGCCATCCATTTTTCACACAGCTTCCTGCCAGTGTCACCATTCCATTTTCGCGGATTTCTTTTGGAATCTTTGCTTCTGCATAAGCAATGCACGCGGCCGTTTCCGGTATTTCATACGTTTCTTTTCCCGTCTCATCCACCGCGTAGGCACAGACGGAAAGATACCGCGCGGACTCCTGCAGAGATACCGTCAGCATTCCATGCAACCGGTAAAGATCCACGATTTTTAATAACACAAGAACCGCGATCAGAAAAACAGGAAGTGCCAGTGAAGCTTCCACCGTCAGGCTTGCCCTGTTCCATTTTCGTTTTACAAAAGGCTGCTCTCCTGATCCGGATTTATAAAAATTCCCGGAAGAGTGGATAAGTTTTTTGATAAGGTTCCAGAAATAAATGTGCCGTTCAGAAGAACACCCTTTTGTATCCCTGCCGGAGTCATCCCATCTTTCAGGCTGCTCCCTGCATTTCATATCCATAATTTCTCGTAATCTCATACTCTCGTTTCCCAATTACCGCCGTAAAACCGGCTTCCAGTTCATCGACACAGCAATCCAGTCGGAAAACCGGCTGCTGCTGTTCTGTCCGCATATTGTATTCCACCAGATCCATCGCTCCAAACGTTACCGCTTTTCCCGATTTCTGCATCAAAAGCAGCCGCAGATAATCGGAATACTCCATGCCGCCCGGTGCATTTTTTCTGCTCTGATCCCCTGTTTCCAGCAGTTTCGGAAGCTGTTCCAGAGAAAGCTGCCACGATTCTGCCGTTTTGAACAGTGCTACTTTTCCACCATCCAGCAGTTCCCGCAGATCCAGAATGCTTTCTGCAAATGCCCAGCACACGGCAAGTGCCATTTTCACAACCGGCATCGCCGCCGGAACTCCAAACGACGCGGCAATTACCCCCGCCATTGCTTCCATCTCGCCCTGCTTCTGCGCATCTTTTGCCAGATACACCAGATTTGCCGCCTCCCGCAGCGCCAGCAGACGGTTCACGGTTCCCGCCAGATTATCCTGATCACTGTTTTTTCCGCAGAGCACATATTCCACCTGGCACTGCAGCCCTTCCTTCTTCTCCTTGCTGGTATAGCACGGAAATTTCCACAGAATATATTCGGATGAAAGCATCTTATCCACAAAGCTCAGTTCTTTTCCACACTCTGCCATGCCAAACCCGCTCTGCAGCTCCCGTTTTGATGCAAGAAACGATACATCCGTTTCCACCTGCGACAGTGCCTGCCCTTCCGGGAGGACCAGTCCTAAAATTCCCATTTTCATTACTTTTTGAATGACCTCAATCGGATTCACAAAATCTTCCGGTACCGGCTGCTTCTGATCCGGTTCCGAAGGCGTGCCGTTTCCAGATTCTCCTTCACCTTCTGTTTTTTCTGTTCCCTCTTCTGGCTGTTTGGATTCTTCATACTGTTTTAAAACCTCCTCTTCCTCGTAACCGCTCTGTCCGTCCTCCTGACGTTTCACGGTTTCCTGTTCTCCTCTTAATTTCTGGGAAAGCTGCTGTATTCCATAAGTTCCAAGGCTGGCTTTCATTGCCTCACAGATCTGACGGGAGAAAGCACTTCCCTCCTCGTCTGTCGCAAGACGATAGCCGCCGAGATAAACTTCTGTAACCTGTCCGCCAGATAAACTGCCTGATAGAATTCCCATCCCCGATGCAGTGGGGGACAGAACTTCTCCCGCAGTTTCTGCGACTTTTCTGCTCATGGTTTCAGGTTTCCAGACACCGCTCTTATCCCCGCCGTTATAAAAAAACAGCTCGTACTGTCCCAGCAGTGTTCTGTCATACCCGGCAAACAGAGAATACAGTCCCTGTTCCATTGCGCAGGCCGTCATCACCCGTGCATGGGCATTTCGCACCGACGCAATTGTCCCGGAAACCAGGGAAAGCATCAGTATCAGAACGAGACACAAATATGCTGTTATGCTTCCGGCTGCCCATCTTTTCTGTCTTTCTGTTTCCCTCATGGGATACAGCTCCTTCCACTTTACTTTTACTTTTTCGAACTTTAGATGCCGTGGATCGGATAAAGGATATACCGAGACACAGATATGCAAATGACATATAGGTCCGTACCGGCTTCTAAATTTTTCTTTGGAGTTCCGTATTGGACATTTTCCCGTTTATACGGTGTTGCTCTGGTTTGTGACCTTCTCCATCAGACTGTTGACCAGACTCACAAGCTGCTTTTTAAAGATTAGTACGAGTCCGATCAGCACAACGAGAATCAGAATCACTTCCACAACACCCACCGCATCTTCCTCTTTCCAGAACTCCGATATCAGCTTCATAATTTCCACCTCCCTCTCTTTACCAGCTGTTGTGGGGATAAAAACATCCCCTATGCATAAAAGGACAAAAATGCCGGAACCGTGAGTATGACCAATACAACCGCAAGCATCATGCCCATCGGAAGAAGAAGCTTTGTCGATGCCTTTTCTCCTGTTGTTTTCGCCTGCCTTCTTCTCTCCTCAAAGGCCTCCTGCGATTCCTGTTTCAATAATTCCAGCAGTCCTTTACTGCCTTTTTTCAGATTCTGCGTCAGCAGAACAGCAAGGGAACGATACGCTCCGGTTCCCATACGCATTCCCATGCGCTGGTACGCTTCCTGCTCAGAAACACCGTTTTCCATCTCCTGGCAGGTAAATACAATCTCTTCATAGGCAAAACGTTTCTGCCCGCCAAGCGCCAGATCTTTCCGGTAATCCACTGCAATCCGCTCGAGTACTTTCCGCATCCCAAGCCCGGCACCCAGAAGAAGAACCATTTTGCTGACAATTTCGGGATAATCCCGCAGCATCTGTTCTTCTCTTTTCTGCCTTGCTTTTTCTTCTTCCCTTCCTTTTGCCGCCCAGCAGGCTGCTCCTGCCGCCGCGGCAAGTGCCATCAGTTCCAGACCTGTCAGATCCGGCACTTTTGACCATGTTACAGTTTCTCCGTTCAGTGTCTCCGGCAGATAATAGGCTGTTTCTTCGGGATGTGCTTCGTTTTCTTTTTCCACTGCTTTTTTCAGTGCCCTAAGAACCTCATCCCGCCCTTTTATCTCCGGTGGATAGACCTGAACCTTCCGTATATATTCTGTTGTTTCCCCCTGAAGTTCCAGTTCCGCTTTCAGCGTAACCTCCACTCCTTCTTCGGGAATCTCGTCTGACAGCAAACCCCGGCTGTCAATCAACAACGGCCTGTCTGTTTCCCAGCTAAGCGCCACCGGGCTTCCCGGTATTTCCGTAACCAGATCCATGTTTCTGTTTACCGTATGAAAAGACAGATTCTCACCTAAGATGATTTCATCCAGCGCCTCTATCGCCGTACTGAACGCCTCTTCTATCTCTTCTGCGCTGTAAGCTCTTGCAGGTACAGACAGTGTAATTCTTTCCGGTTTCTGATTTCCAACAGAAACCTCAAGTTTTTCCTCTGTCGGTTGGCTGCCTAAGGCACCCCGTTCCAGTTGAAGTTCCGCTTTTTCATCTCCTGAAACTTTTCGCACTCCGATCGGAAGGCAGAGTGCAGTGCCCGCTATAAACCCTGTCGCTGCAAGGCAGAAAATCCGTCTCACCAATTTGTGATCTTCCGCCTTTTTTCTCATCCGGAAATACCAGATGAACAGCCCCGCCCATGCGGTCAGACAAATCCACAACATTTGATTCCTCCCCTTTTTTGCGGACGAATCGTTATGATTCGCAGTCTTACTTTTTAAACTTCAATTGCTTCTTAAAACTCAATGTCCAGAATCTTCTTTCCAAGCACCCATGCCGCCAGATACACGGCAAGGCATCCGCTCATGAAGAAAACCCCGATTACATTCCCATACATCACACTTAAGAATTCCGGAAAGGAAAGCTGTACATATCCCAGAATTCCAAACGGCACAACACTCATAATATTCTGCTCGAACCGCCGGGAAGAAACGCCCGCACGGATTTCCCGCATCGTGTCAATTCTCGTACAGAAAATATCCCACGTATTCTGAAAGATCTCGCAGACATTTCCTCCTGTCCGCTTCGCAATCACCAGTACACTTGCAAACGTCGCAATATCATCAATGCGGCTTCGCACCGCAAGATCCTGAAACAGTTGTTCCACCGGCACGGAAATCATCATTTTATGACGCATCCGGCGCAGTTCCTGTACCAGAATGTTTTCTTTTCCCAGCGACTGTTCCAGCTGTCCTGCCGCCTCCAGCACTGCATTTTCCATGGAATAGCCGGAACGCAGTGCCGTGTGCATCCACGCAATCAGATCCCGGAAACTGTCGTACAGCTCCTCTTTCCGCCTCTGAATCCGGTTTTTCCGATACGTGTGAAAACATACGATTCCAACCGGAACCACAGCAATGCATGCCCACCACGCCCGGTAACAGAGCAGGTTCACAGCGGCGGCAATCCCAAGACTGATTCCCGCTATTTCGAGATATTCCCGACCGGTAAATTCCCAGGTCTGATAGTCGATCCCCTTCGTCTCCTTCTCCTCTGCCATGCCCGTCTTTGCCTGGCTTCCCTCACGTATTCTCATCCTGTTTTCCCCTCCAGTTTTTCTCTGTGTACCAGTTCGCCTGTCTTTTGCAGGCCTCTCCCATATTCTCTTCGAAACAAAGAAACCGTTTTGATTTCGTCCTCCTCCATCCCTGTGATCTCTGCGATCTCCTCCACCCGACGGCTTCCATCCTCCCCTCGTCCTAAATGCACGAGAATTTCGATTCCCGATGCAATCTGGCGGCGGATTGCTTCCAACGGGAGCTGCACTCCCATCAGCACCATCGTTTCCAGACGGGAGATCATATCTTTCACGCTGTTTGCATGTGCCGTGCTCAAAGATCCCGCATGCCCGGTATTGAGTGCGGATAATAATTCAAACGTTTCCGCTCCGCGCACTTCGCCGATAATTACGCGGTTCGGACGCATACGCAAAGCTGCGCGGATCAGATCGCGGATCGTAATTTCTGTTCCTGATTCCAGATTTGCCTCTTTTGCTTCCAGCCGCACCAGATTCTCCACACCCTGGATCTGCAGCTCTGCATTGTCTTCGATGGTTATGATGCGCTCGCCCTTTGGAATGTAGGCGGAAAGCGCATTCAGAAATGTCGTTTTGCCAGATCCGGTCGCCCCGCCGATCATCATGCTGTAGCGGGTCCGGACGAGGGTCTGCAGAAACTCTGCCGCCTCTTTTGTAATACTCCCGATGGAGACCAGAAATTCCATCGTCACCGCCTGCTCCGGAAAGCGGCGGATGGTCAGAATCGGTCCGTTTAATGCGACCGGTTTCATGACAACGTTGACGCGGTCTCCATTTTCCAGCCGTGCATCCACAATCGGATTCTGTTCATTCACCACGCGGTTGCACCGGCCTACAATCTGCTGAATCACATCCTCCAGCTTTTCCGCGGAGGTAAAGCTTTTGCCGTATCTCTCGATTCTGCCGTTCCGTTCCACGAAGATATGCTGATAACCGTTTACCATAATTTCGGTAATTCCCGTATCTTCCAGCAGCTCCTGCAGGACATCGAGCCTCCGCACACTGTAGAACAGCTGTCTGCGCAGCTCCGCCTTCTGTGCCACCGGAAGATACCGTGTTTCTTCTTCCCCTAAAATCAGACGGTCAATCTCTTCGAGAACCTCTCCGTCATCCGGTTCGGATGCGATATCGATCCGCTCCATCAGTTTTCTCCGCAGAATTTCCGGCATTGTCATGTTTCTTCTCCTCTTCTTCCGTCCCGCAGAATCTGACGCACATAGTCGCCCAGCTCACTCCAGACAAGCTCCTCAAAGTAGGCTTTTCCCGTCCGGTTGGCCGTGTGAAACGGAACGTGGATTTTCCGCATCTTGTCCAGCACCGACTGGCAGTCCCACCGGCGCAGCAAATTTTCAAACTGCTCCATTTTTGCCGCAGAAATCACATCATTCCTTATCGGAACGTAAATTTCATTGCAAAAATCCAGGATCTGATACAGATCCGCCACGCCATCCCCGAGGTCGAGAATCAGCACTTCATAGCTGCTGTTCTTCTCAATCTCCTGAAACAGCCATTTCCATTCTTCGTATTTTGCAGTCTGAATGTCCATCGGCGATGCAGCGGGCGGCAGATAATCCAGGTTCTGCATCGACTGGACCATTCCGCCCAGTTTGTAGATGATGCCCTGATTTTCCTGTCTCGCATAATACAGAATATCGCTCATCCCCCTGTCGTAGCTGCATTCCAGCAGCCGTTCAAATCCGGAATAGCTCTCCATATTGAGATACAGCACTGCCCGCTCTTTTGCCAGAATCTGCCCCATCGTCAGGGCAAACGAGGTCTTCTGCGTCCGTCCGACCGGCGAATAAATGCCGATGATGCGCATTTCCTTTTTCGGCAGCAGTGCAGGCGATGTATCGACACCGTTTTCTACGCCGTAGCACGCCATGACCTCGCGGATCACCGTTTCCGACGACTGGTATTTGTAGACCGCCGGATACTGATCCAGCACCGGACTGTGTACGCCCTCAGACAGAATGATAATCTGACGGATCGGATACCGGCGGATCTCTTCTTTCATCGCTTTATCCGAAATCAGAAGAATCTCTGTTTCGTTATTCTTTGCGAACTCCAGAAACATCTCCGCACTGGAAAATGCATGCACTTCGAACGGAATATTTCTCTTCTGGTTCAGATATTCCATAAAATTGCGTGCATATTCCATTTCCGTGTCACAGACTGCAAAAACACTCTTTTTCTTTGCAGTATTCAATAAAATCCCCCAATCCAGAGCAGCACTCCCATCAGCACGGGAACTGAAAAATGGATGCACTCCATGCCCCACTTCCCATCGTAATAGGGAACCGGCTCTGTTTTTTTCTGGTATTTTCTTTTGGTAAAATAAGTTTGGAAATAATTGAAAAATTTGGTAAGACGCTGCGGTAAATTTCCGCAGACGAGAATAATTCCGATAGATAAGACCGCTCCAGACAGGAACGACACAATCATACATTTCAGGATCGCTGGCACACCGAGAAAGCCTCCAACAGCGGATAGGAGTTTGATATCTCCCGCGCCCAGCATATGAAAATAGAACAGAATGTAAAGTGCGAGTATCGGGAAAAGCATCCCAAAAAGAAAAATACCCGCTCCCGCGGCGCCATAGCGGATGAGCTGTGTAACCAGCCCGGCGATCCATGCGGTGATAATCCATTCATTTGCAATTCTGCGTGTTCTTAAATCCATCCATACCGCCCCTGTCGCAACTGTCAGTACCAGACAGTGCTGCAAAGACATTTTGTCTCTCACCTCCCGTTTCGTTTGGGTCAACTTGATTGTGAGGTCATTATAGTTGCCTCTTTTCGATTTGTCCAGCGGTTTTCGGCAACTTTTTCCGGTTTGTGAATTGCCTCCAAAAACGAGATGAAAATTTCTCACACCAAAAAGAAAAATCGTGTGAAAGGTTTTCCGTTTTTCGCGGATTCGTAGAATCGTATCGCAATTTCACCGCTGCTTTTTGGCTATTATTTTATGATCTTTTTTTGAAAGAAATTCCCCAGCCGCATCACAGTAAAAAGAAACAGACCCGAACTTTTTTCTTCGTTCTGGTCTGCTTCCATACAGTTTTTTCTGTTTTTACTGAATAAAATCCGCATACTCCGCTCTGCTGACCTTCTTCAGATCCTCCGGCGCCATGCACAGCGTGGTTCCGATTCTTCCCCCGCTCACGTAAACCTTGTCAAAATTCGCCGCACATTCCTGAATCACGGTCGGATACTGTTTTTTCATTCCGATCGGGCTGCATCCGCCGCGGACGTATCCGCTGACTGCAGTGATATCTTTGACATGGATCATCTCGATGGATTTCTCCCCCACCGCTTTCGCCGCTTTTTTCAGATCCACTTCCTCTGCGATCGGAAGCACCAGCACATAATACTGCTTGCTTTTTCCCTGTGCCACAAGCGTTTTAAACGACTGCTCGACCGGCGCGCCGGTTTTCTCTGCTGTGTGAAGCCCGTCGATAAATTCATCGCATTCATATTGAAGAACTTCGTATTTGATTTTCTGGCGGTCCAGAATCCGCATTGCATTTGTTTTGATTTCTTTTTCTTTTGCCATTATTTTCTCTCCGGTGCTCCCTGCAGTGCATACAGTTCTTTTTTGAGCTGTTTGATTTCTTTTTTCATCTCAATATTTTTCTGTTTCAGCCGTACGACAGCATCCCCGGCTTCTTCCGGTTTTACAGAAAGTAAACGTGCAATGCCGAGGGTATTGATGTGTTTTAAGCAGTAATCCGCATACGCTTTTTCACCGGAAAGCATGGTCACGCGGACGCCGCCTTTGTATTTCTGGGCACTTAAGATTTTGATCAGACGGATTTCCCCTGTTTTTGCAACGTGGGTTCCGCAGCACGCACAGCTGTCGTAGCCTTCGATCGTCACAATCCGCACCTGGCCCTCGATCTCTTTTTTGCTCCGGTAATCCATGGTTTCCAGCTCTTCCTTTGACGGATAACTGATCGTAACCGGAACATTTCGAAGCACGGCTTCGTTTGCCTCCTGCTCCACATCGTAGAGCTGCTCCTCGGTCAGAACGCCGTCAAAATCAACGGTAATGACATCACTTCCCATATGGAATCCAACGTTGTTGAAACCGTAAATCCGATGCACGATACCTGACACGATATGCTCTCCGCAGTGATTCTGCATATTGGAAAAACGTTTTTCAAAGTCAAGTTTTCCAACTACCGTTTTGCCCGGCTCGAGCGGTGCTTCCACGGTATGCCAGATTTCGCCGTCGATTTCCTGTACATCCGTTACAAAAATTCCATCCAGTGTTCCCTCATCTGCCGGCTGGCCGCCGCCCTCCGGGAAAAATGCGGTCTGATCCAGCAGCACGCGGTACATGCCGCCCTCGCAGACGCTCCGTTCTACGGTTGCCTCAAATTCACCCAGGTACGCATCCTGATCAAATAATCTTGTTGTGCTCATAATTTTTCCTCTTTTCCGTCTATTCGTTTACAATGTCAATCTGGCACATTTTCATAGCTTCCAATGCATTTTTATGACTCTGCGGCGTTACGCCCGCGCACGCGGATGCATCGACCGAAATCGGCACCTCCGGATAAAATGCTTTCAGCAGCATGGCATTGGAAATCACGCAGATGTCGGTGCAGAGTCCCACGAGTTCGATGGATTCCGGCACGCCGCCTGCCAGTTTTTCGATCTCCTCCGGCAGATTTTTTGCACCGAAGGTGATTTTATTCATCACCACGGCCTGTTTTTTCTCCGCCATTTTCTGAATTGTATCCTGCAGTGCATGACCCTTCGTTCCTTCGATACAATGCTCTACCGGAAGTTTTCTGCCCTCGGACGTTTCCAGATAATCCGCAAAATGGGTATCTCTGGTGCAGATAACAGCTCCGTCAAACGAATCCATCACCTCTGCAACGCGGTCAACAATCCCGACCGCCTCTTTCGTGCCGAGACTTCCGTCGATAAAATCATTCTGCATATCTACTACAATTAATACTTTCATCTTTGTTCTCCCTTCTGGGACATTTTTTATAAATGCTGCATCCAGCTCAGTGCCAGTGAAATCCAGCTCTGGCACTCTTCGCGTACTGCGTTCTGGTATTCATAGCTCTGTGTCTCCTCGCTTGCAAGGCCAAGGCCGTGGCCGCCGACCGGATAAATATGCATTTCTACCGGAATCTCCAGTGCATGCAGTGCTGTAAAGAACAGAATGGAGTTTTCTACCGGCACGCAGTCGTCCGGCGCGGTATGCCACAGGAAGGTCTTCGGCGTATCGAGGCTGACCTGATTCTCGAGAGACATCTCGTCTACCAGCTCATCGTACCGGTCTCCCAGCAGATTAGTGAAGGATCCGCGGTGCGCTTTCGGACCGGATGTGATAACCGGGTAGGATAACAGCAGACCGTTCGGACGAAGCTGCTCTGCGTCTACGCCAAGTTCTTCTGCAAGGAATGTTTTCTTTTTCCAGAACACACCGTACGATGCTGCCAGATGGCCGCCTGCGGAAAATCCCGCTACTACTACTTTGTTCGGATCAATATGATATTCTGCCGCATGCTCCCGCAGATGTGCAACGGTCCAGGCAAGCTGGCGGAGTGCCGTCGGATAGTGAGCTGCCGGAGCAACACTGTAATGCAGAACAACAGCGTGGTAACCGGCTCCGACAAACTTCAGCGCAATCGGCTCTGCCTCACGCTCGGACACCCATTCATAACCGCCGCCCGGGCAGATCACGATGACCGGACGCACGCGTTCCGGAGCAATCTCACGCGAGTTGTCCAGAAAATACGTATATAATTTTGCAGTTTCTTCTGTATCTTTTACTTTGACATCTAATACCTGATAATTCATAAGTTCTTCCTTTCCTCCAATTTTTCCGGGTACGGCCACAGCCGCCAGTTTTTACTCTGTTGTCATTATACCGTATCGGCGCAAAATATCAAGCGTATCGCACCAGACACTTTTTTCTTTTCAAATCCAATTGCTCATAGTATAATAAATTTATATTTGCATGTTTTTGAGCGGCAAAAATAACACATAAAGGAGTATATTGCAATTATGGATTCCAATCTTATTGTCCTTACCGATCAGGACGGAAATTCTGTCCGTTTTGAGCTTCTGGATATCGTAGAATACAAGGAGGATGAGTACGCCGTTCTCTACCCAGCCGACGGCGGCGACGATGAGCCGGTACACATTCTGCGCATCATTTCCGAGAATCTTGATGTCAACGAAGCCGAGTTCGAAGGCCTCGATGACGATGAACTGATCGACACCATTTATCAGATCTTCCGCGAGCGCAACGATCTGGACGACTGATTCCGGTACGCAAAAAGAGCAGCATTTTTACCTTTCACACGCCGGTAAAATGCTGCTCTGTTTGTGTTCCTGACTTTCCAGTTGCTATCTACAGTTTATACTGCATCAAGTTCCTCTGGGATAAGTATTTGATATTCGATTGCCATTTTTATTTCCTTCTGCTTATTTTCTCACATCCAGCACCTGCACATACGGGTCGTCCTTTGTGCATGGTTTCCAGTCGTCTTTTCCCTCTGCGTTCGGGTTTCCGGTTTTCATGAAATTGGTCCAGTCGTCCATCATTTCTTTGCTGAGGGCATAGTCGCCTTCGGTTTTCGGGCGCCAGCTTCGGCCCAGGGTTCCGAACATGTACCAGAGTTCGGAGGAATGGAACGCTCCGGCGTTGTCACCTAACAGGGCACGGGTGAAGTAGTAAACGTAAGCCGGTTTTCTTCCGAGTTTTTCCAGCGCAAGGCTCCAGTTGATGCATCCCTTATAGATGCCGCCGTGCTCGCCTTTTTCTTTCATCTCCGGGAACACGCCGATGTCGTCTGCGGTTGATCCGAGCATATATGGGATGTCCTTGATTTTTCCTTCGGTTACGGCATCGTTATAGCCGCAGGTCAGCAGATGATTGTCGATGTTCGGTACGAAGCTCAGCATTCTCGATGGATTTACGCGGCCAAACTCCTCCTGCAGCTCCACAATTTTCTCAGCCGGAATCGCACGCAGTTCTTCCAGCGATTTTGCTCCGCTAAGCTCTACAAATTCCTGGCCGATGGTTTCTGCCTCGGAAAGCGGCATATCGCGGTTCAGTCCGGTGTCGTAGCCGCCGGCGCTCTGGAAAATGGCTTTGCTGATCCAGTTTTCAGTCAGCGGAGAACTGATGAGTGTCTGTACGCTCATGCATCCCGCGGACTGGCCGAATACGGTGATATTTTCCGGGTCGCCGCCGAATGCTGCGATATTTTCTTTTACCCATTTCAGTGCTGCGATCTGGTCGAGAATCGCGTAGTTTCCGCTTCTTCCGACACCGCTCTCCTCGGACAGCCACGGATGTGCCAAAAATCCGAAAGCACCGAGACGGTAATTGATCGTAACGAGAATCACTCCGCGTTCGCAGTAAGCAGCTCCATCAAATTCGGATTCGTGGCTGAAGCCGTGCATAAACGCGCCGCCGTGAATCCAGAAAGCAACCGGCAGTTTTTCATCCACTGTATTTGCCGGTGTCCAGATGTTTAAGTACAGACAATCCTCACTCTGGTTCATACCAAATTCCGGATCGAGATAAAATTCTTTTCCATAGAAGGAGTCCGGCTCATGCTCGGTCTGCGGGCAGACGCATCCGAAATGATCCGCCTTATAAACGCCCTCCCAGCACGCCGGCTCTTCCGGCGGGCAGAATCGTTTTTCGCCTACCGGCGGCTTTGCGTACGGAACGCCGCGGAATACCGTGTAGCCGTCTTTTTGCACACCATGAACCTGTCCATATTTTGTTTTTGTCTCTGTAATTGCCATAAGTAAAAATCCCCTTTCCATTTCTTATAACTGTGATAATGGTTTTCCCTTAAGGATGCAAAATTCTGTTTTCCTATACTGATTACTTTTTCCATCCATCACACCTGCTTTCGGAATTTGTCCTTTTCTCGATTATACACTATCCTTTCCTGAATTCCAATCTTAAAACATCCTATTCGCCGCAAACGTAAAAAACAATAACGCCAGAAACAGCACTTCCAGCACCGCTCCCAGAATGGTAATGATCTTTCCCGTCTTCTCTTTCCAGATTTTTTTCATCCCCAGATACAATAGAATTCCGATCACCGCGCCAAGCGTATTATCGATCACATCCGTAATATCACTCGCGCCGATCGCAAAAATATACTGCGTCACCTCAAAAAACAGGCTCAGTCCCGATGCAAGGAGAATGCGGTTCTGGATTTCGCTGTCCGGATAGAAGGCTGAGATGCAGAGGCCGAACGGCAGAAAGACCAGCATATTTTCGATAATTTCACTAATCTGCACTTTCCCGTTCACCACAACCGACGCCGCATACGGAATCAGATTAATCCCCCGCAGGTGCGGAATTTCTTCCGGGCGCAGAGCGAATTTGAATAAAATGCACCAGACAAGTAGCGCCAGGTAAATGCCGAATACCACAAGTAATGCTTTTGATTTTTTCTCGTTTTTCCAGGTCATGTTCTTTCCTCTCTCATCTTCACTTGATAAGAGGATTCTACCAAAACATTCTTAGGATTCCGCTTCTTCTTTTCCAAAGAAATCCCTATAGATTTCCTAAGATTTTCTGATGCTCAGATTCTTTTACATTTCTTCATCATGCCAATTTATTATATCTTTCATATCAATTATATCTTTTACATATCGCAAAAAACTGTGTATAATACCCCGTGGGCAGAGAAAAGAAGCGGGATGAAAATCCCATATTCCCCTGGGACAGCAGTATTCTCCCCACTGCTGTCTCTCCTTTCAGTGAAGGCTGTCGCAGACAGTTTTCTGTGGTGTAGGTAAAAGAGGAGGCCGTGCACTGAGCACAGCCTCCTCTTTTCGTGTTTTTCATCTTTATTTTTTCATCTTTATTTCTTAATCTCATATCCGCAATACTGCATCACCAGCTCACAGAACATTGCGTTTGCCCAGGAGAACCACTCTCTGGTGTAAACGGTCGGATCATCTACGAAAACACCCTCGTGCATCAGTCCTGTACCGCCGTCGGTTGCCATCAGTTCGTGGATCATCTGATGTTTCTCCTCTTTTGTCGGTGCGGTCAGTCCCTCGATGGCTTTGGAGATGTGCCATACGTAGCGGACCGGTGTGTGCGGGCTTCCGATACCGGAAAGCTTCGTTCCTGCATAATAGAACGGGTTTGCCTCGCTTAAGATCAGCTTTCTTGTGTTGTCAGCCACTTCCTGGCTTTCCGGCTCGTAGCCGAGATAGCTCATAGCCAGAAGACTCGGTACATTGGCATCGTCCATCAGATTATACTGGCCAAAGCCGTCTACCTCGTAAGCATAAACATCGCCAAGTCCCCAGATATGGGTGGTACCGTAAGTCTCAATGGCCTGTTTTACGGTCTTTGCCATCTCTTCTGCTTTCTTCGCAATCTCCTCTTTTCCGCCGACGAAATCTGCGATCTCCTTCAGATAATTCAGAACGACAACCGCAAACATGTTGGACGGAATCAGATAACCGTAACGGCAGGAATCATCGCTTGGACGGAAGCCGGACCAGATCAGGCCGATGCCGGATTTTACCTGCGCACCTTTTCCATCGCGGGAAAGCGTATCGGTGTAGGAGCAGTTTTTACGGATGAAGCTGTACGGGGATTTCTCCTCGTGGTTCATTTCAGTCTCAAATACAGTCAGGATTTTGTCAACACCTTCCCAGAAAACCTCGTCAAACTGATCCGTTCTTCCGGTGTTCTTCCAGAACAGATAGGAGAACTGCAGCGGATAGCAGAGAGAATCGATCTCATACTTTCTCTCCCAGATCCACGGTCCCATATCGGTCTCGTCCTTCTCCCAGCAGTTGCCGTTCGGTCCTTCGTTGAATGCGTTTGCGTATGGATCAATGTTGATGCACATAAACTGGCGGCGGATCAGGCCTGCGATCAGGTCAGCCAGCTCCGGGTCGTTCTGCGCCGGAACAAGGTACGGGCGCAGCTGTGCTACCGAGTCACGCAGCCACATGGCCGGGATATCTCCGGTGATGACGTAGGTGCTGCCGTCCTCCATTTTCTTTACGGTTGTGTCGAGGGTATTGGAGTAGCATCGTTCAAACATATCAACGATTTCCGGCTCGTCTTTCAGTTTTTCTCTCAGGCTTAAAATCAGCTCCTGAATGGACTTTGGTAAGGTCTCTTTCATTCTTTTTTCATCCTTTCGCTCAATTTTTCTCATTTCCCGTTATTCTACAACAGGGCATCTCCGCAATCGAAAATGCCCTGTTGTAGTTCTTATAAAATTAATGTATCAGACTTATTTCTGTGCGTCAATCTGTTTCTGAGCTTCTTCGCGGATGGTCTCCCAGCCTGCGGTCTCAAGCTCTGCATCGATTGTCTTTACAAGCTCTCTCGGATCCTGTGCGCCGGTGAATAACTCAGAATAGTATTTCTCATATACGGCACGGCAGTTTGCAAGCTCTGTTTCGATGTTGGAGGTATCCAGGTTGAATCCAAGCATCTCAGACGGAGTTGCTTTCTCGTTCAGCTCTTCTACTTCATCCCACTGGTTGAAGTCAACATCATCTGTCTGAGTTACGTTGAAGAAAGTACCCTGGGTATATCCGGCCATACCCCAGTCAGTGGTCAGGCGGTGTACCTTATTGTCATCGGTGTACTCGAAGTCTTTTCCTTCTGCTCCATAGTAGAACCAGTCACGTACTTTGGAATCCGTATTTACCAGGTTCAGAAGCTGAAGTGCTTTGTCCGGGTGCTTGCATCCGGAGTAAATACCATTGATGGAACCACGTACAGTTGTGTTGGAAACGACTGTGTTGCCATACTGTACTGCTGAACAATTGGCGATACCATTGTTCGGACCCCATGTTGTTTTTGCAGCGCCGCTCCATCCCTGTGCAGCAAAGAACATTGCGTATTTGCTGGAATCATCTGCTGTCGGAGCGTCTCCGTTGATGATGCCCTCCTGATACATTTTACGAACGATATCCAGGTTGGAAAGGATTTCTTCGTCATCCAGCGGATTGACAACGGTCTTGCTGTCATCGCCGTATTTAACGCCGATTGCCGGAAGTCCGGAGCTTAAATCATCGTAGTTCAGGTTCAGCAGGAAGTTTGCACCATTTTTGGACATGAAGTACGGAGATCCGCCTTCGCCCTCTTTTACTGTCTTCAGAGCATCGTACAGAGTATTGAAATCTGTTACAGAGTTTACATCAATGTTATATTTATCTGCGATATCCTGATCCCATACAAAGTACTCGGAAAGGGAGCTGTCTTTGTAGGTCGGTACGCCGTAGATTTTTCCATTTACTTCTACTGCTTTCCAGTAATCTTCCGGAATCATGTCATACAGCTCGGAAGCGTTGTCTTTGAGCAGATCTGTAATGTCCATCAGTGCGCCGGTGTTAACCTCGGAAGAGTAACGGTTCTGGTCTGTGAACAGGATATCGAAGTACTCGCCGGAGTTTGTGATAACGCTTCTTCTGTTATCCCAGTCGCCCCACGGAACGATCTCCATGTCTACATTAACGCCGATTTTCTCCTCCAGATATGGGTTGATCTGTGCAAGCCACTCATCATAATCCTTCGGCATTCCGTTACCAACCTGAATCCATTTCAGTGTAACAACTTCATCTTTTGCATCACTCTTTGAAGAGCTGCTGCTTCCGTTGCTGCTTCCGCAGCCTGCCAGCATGCCACCGGCCATAACAGCAGAAAGTGCAAGAGCTAAAAACTGTTTCTTTTTCATTGTAGCATCCTCCTGATATAAAATATAGAATGTTGAAATTATCCTTAACCGAAGCCTTTTGCTTCAGTATGAGATCCATAAAGGTAAATGGTCGATCAGCCTTTTACCGCACCGACCGTCAGACCGGAAATGAAGTATTTCTGGAAGAACGGATAGCAGCATGCGATCGGGATGATGATGATGATTGCCATCGCCATACGGGCGCCCTCTTTTGGCATCGAGTTCATGTACTGTGCCGTGGTAACGCCAAGAGACGGGTTGTTTGCCATCATCTCAATATTTCTCTGTACGTGATCCAGCAGAGCCTGCAGGGAATACAGCTTGGTATCGCTGATGTACAGGGAAGACTGGAACCAGTCGTTCCAGTAACCGAAGGTGAGGAACAGAGCGATCGTTGCCATCAGCGGTTTTGACAGCGGCAGGGCGATCTTTCCGAAAATCTGGAACTGGGTTGCTCCGTCGATCTGTGCCGACTCAATGATGGATTCCGGAATGTTGGTCTTGAAGAACGTTTTACAGATAACAACGTTAAACGAAGAAACACAAAGCGGAAGGATCAGCGCCCAGATACTGTTTTTCAGGTTCAGGAACTGTGTGTTGACTACATAAGAAGAAATCATACCACCATTGAAGATCATGGGAATGAAAACGACCATGGTGAAGAATCCGCTCAGTTTGTAGGTGCTTCTGGAAAGAACGTAACCCATCAGCATCGTAAGGGCAACACCGATTACCGTACCGATAACCGTTACCGCAACGGAAACGCCAAGTGCAGTCACAATCATCTGTCCTTCCCGAAGAAGGAATTTGTAGGAATCCAGCGAGTATGCACTCGGGATAAACTGGTAGCCGTTCATCTTGATCGAATGCTCAGAAGAAATTGAGATCATGAAGATGAATACCACCGGGATAATGCAGGCCAGGGCGAGGATCGCAAAAATAACATTGAAAATTGCATTTGTAGATCCCTGGATCTGATTTAAATGTGAAGAGGAAGCCAGATCAAGATCTTTTTTCTTTTTTGCCATTTTTGTACCTCCTTAAATAATCGCGCTGTCTTCATCAATCTTCTTCACAATGGCGTTGGCAAGAAGGATGGTGATGCAGCATGCAACAGACTGGAAGAATGTTGCCGCAGAAGTCATTCCGATCGGAGTAGAAGACTGCAGTGCGTTGTATACGTATGTGTCGATAGTTGCTGTCGTTTTGAAAATCGAACCGCTCGCTCCCTGGGAAAGCTGGAAGAACAGTCCGAAGTCGGAGTAAAAGACCTTTCCGACATTCAGGATGAACATCATGATAATGACGCTCTTTAAGCACGGCAGGGTGATATGCCATACCTGCTGTCTTTTGTTGGCGCCGTCCATAACGGCTGCCTCATACAGTGTTGTATCAATACCGGAAATACTGGACAGGTAAATGACCATGTTGTATCCGGTGGATTTCCACAGATACATGAAGATCAGGATAAATGGCCATACACCGGCACTCATGTACCACTGAATCGGCTCCTTGCCTGCGTTTCTCAGAATGCTGTTGATCAGACCGTTATCCTGGTTCAGGAATGCATCCAGGAAGTAGGAAGCTACAACCCATGACATGAAGTACGGGAAGAACATCATGGTCTGATATACCTTCGATGCTCTTTTGTTGTGAAGCAGACTGATCATGATAGCCAGTCCTACGGAAAACACCATACCCAGGGCGATAAATGCCAGATTATACAGGATTGTGTTTCGCAGAATGACGAACAGATCATTGGATCTGATCAGGAACGAAAAGTTTTTAAATCCGGCCCAGTCACTGTGGAACAGGTTGTAAATGAAGCTCTTTCCGCCTGTGATTTTGTAGTTCTTGAATGCAATGATCAGACCGAACATCGGCAGGAAGCAGAACAGAATGTACCAGATGGTGGTCGGCAGCGCCATGACGGTCAGCTCCGTGTCATTCTTGGTCCAGCGTCCTTTTTTCTTTTTGCTTGGTTTACTCAAGATTTTTTCCTCCTTCTCCCGATCGCTCGGGCTTATCACTTTATCCGTTTATCTTACAAACGGAATCCCGGTAAATAATCTTTCCGGGGATGCGGTATACCTCGCCGCCCTTTTTCTGCGGTTCATTCATATGTTTGATCATACGCTTTGCCGCAAGACGTGCAATCGCATCGGTGTCAACCGCAACCGTGGTGAGCGGCGGACTGCACAGCTGTGCATAGATGGAATCATCAAAACCGGTCACGGAAATATCCTCCGGCACGCGGATTCCACGCTCTTTTAACGTCTGCACTAATTTGAATGCGGTGGCATCGCAGTTACAGACAAATGCGGTGGGAAGCTTCTCCGGCAGCAAAAGCGGAATGGCAATGCCTTCCTCGCTCCGGTCCGGGATTCTCCACTCATTTTTCGGGGAAATCCCCTCCTCCAGCATTCTCCGCAGATATCCGAGATATCGGTCGGAAATACTGGTTGTACTTCCTACGGTTCCGACAAATCCGATGTCTGTGTGCCCCTGCTGGATCAGGTAATTGGTCAGCTCATAGGAGCTGTAAATATTCTCGGTGATGACGGAATCGGATTTGTGGGTCTGATCGTAGATATCTACGTAAACCTTCGGCAGATCAATCTGTGCAATCTGCTCCCGGACACCCTTATCGAGAATCCCAAGAAAGATCAGGCCGTCGAACAGTCCTCTGGTCTGTATCGTGTTCATGTCCGACGGAAGTGTTGCTGTTGTCGGAGAAATCATGATACTCGAGCAGGATGCTCTCTGCAGCTCGTAGATGATCCGCTCGTACATTGCCATATAAAATTTTCCTTCGTCTCCGGAGCTGAACCGCGGACTCATGATGATACCGACTTTTTTGCTCTTCCGTTTTCCGTAGTCCGGAAGGACATAACCGGATTCTCTCGCAAGTGCAAAAATTTTTTCTTTCAGTTCTTCTCCCACGCCGTCTTTTCCGTTGAGCGCCTTGGAAACTGTTACTTTACTGATGCCCAGCTTATCTGCCAGGTCTTGCATGGATACTGATTTTCTCTCTGCCATGTTACCAACAGCCTCTCTATTTGTTTCTTAACTTGTGATTATATGTTAGCATTCTTCAAAAAGATTGTCAATAGTCTTTTCGTTATTTTGTATATTAAAATTCTTATTTTTCCGTTTAAATTTGTATAGATCGAGGAGCATTCTTCTGTTTCTTTTGGTTTTTTGGCAGAAAATCTGTGTTTTTATGTTAAGTCACTTAATATTTTAATATTAACACAGCACTTTTTCTCCTGTTTGCATTTTTAACGAAAAAAGCAGCGGAAAGTCTAACTTTTTCATCTAATTGTCATACTCCCCGCTGTCTCTCACTTTTCTATTCTCTTCCATACTGCTGCCGGATAGCCATAGCCGCATTGATTGCCACCGCCAGAAAAAAGACGGCTACCGATATCCCTGTTCCCATTGTTACTGCTTTAAACACCCATAAAATTGTTCCGCCAATCCCGGAACCAAGATTAACAATATAGGCATTTTTATAACAGGCCGCCAGTCCGATACAGGCAATCGCACTGCAGACAAAAAAGAAGGTGTCAAAGAAAACATTGATATCCAGCGTTCCATTTACCCGGGAAAGGACAGCCGCTATAATTCCAAACAGTACCATCGCTCCGAGGACCGTAACACTCAGCTCCCTGCGGTTCATCTTCCGCATGATGGTTTCCGTCTGTTTCTTCTCCCCTCTCCATTTCCAAAAACTGTAAAGAGCCATCGGAGCCTGCATAAAAATCATAAATACAAAGGTCGCATATACCTTGGTCTGCCATGCCAGAATACCATTGCAGACCGCATAGACAAAACCAAACAGAAATCCCGGTGCAAAATTCATAGACACCATAAAATTAAACGTAATGCCGATCAGTGCTGTTACCAGGGCAAACAGCGTGTCCCCGCCAATCACCCCGGCTGCAGCGACTGCTGCAATCTGCAGCAGCAGAACAATATATTTTTTCTTTTCCATATTTTCAGTTATGCGCAAATAAAGGTAACAACACCCTTGTCATTGTCCGACAGACTTTCCATATCTTTCTCTGCGGTTTCCTGCTCCACAATCTCCACTCCATAACGGAACTCACTGAATCCGGACAGGTCCATCTTGAAGTTTGTTTCCCATGTGTTATTCATAATCCAGCTGTAAACCGACCGTTTATTATTCTCCTCTTTGTTATCGCACAGAAGGATTGGATGGGATTCCATCTCCCCCATGTAAAGTAACGGTGTGTCAAAAGTATTAACCAGAATCGTCTGATCTTTTGTCCGGTAAACGAGGCCTTCATCCGCAATATAATATTCCATATTGGTGCCAGGAAGCTGGTCAATACCAGGGCGCATGGTAACACCTCCGTTCTGGATCATCACTTCCGCATCCGGAAGATTTAATGATAATGGCAGATACAGGCTTTCGATATCCTCGCTTAATGTTTTTGCCACCCGGTAAGAAAACTCAATTTTCGGAAGATGACGGTACATTTTGATCACAACACTGCTGTGATAAGTTCCCTCCAGGGTAAAGATCAGTTCTACTTTGGTAAACACCGGTCCGTGATCCAGAATTTTCACATCCGTAAGGTCACCCTGATACTGCTCTGCGTGAAGTCCGCGGATATTTCTTCCGATCAGACGGCGCTCCTCATAAACGCCTTTCCGGATTTCGGTGCGTTCATAAACCGGCGTAAAGAACGTTTCCAGACCGGATTTGCACATTTCAATCTCTGCTTTTTTATTGTAGAAGGAGGTAATGCCCTCTCCGACTTTCCATTTGATCTGAAAGAAATCGTTTTCCAGACCGTAAGGCAGTTTGTAACTTTCCGGATCGTACGTATTCACAATATCGCGTACCCGCTCTGCGCCTACCCAGGCAGTTCTGGTGAACAGGGTCTGGGACGGAGCCGGCTGCTCTTCGTACGTGAACGTTTTTTCTTCCATTGGCTCAAATTCTGCCAGAAAACTTACCAGGACTCCGCGTGGATGAGCAGACAGCTGCACCTCCATCTCCTGTTTTGTTTTGTCATCGGTTACTTTCACGGCCGGAAGACTCATGGTCTCAACGTAAAATTCTACCGGGAAAATTCTCTTTGCATGGCTTGTGGAAACAGCTTTCACTTTGCCGGACAGATTGTAATACCGCAGGATATCACCCAGTTTATGGCACTGTTCATTTTTACGCATGGCTGCTGCCTCGTGTGCTTTGGACGCATAACTGGTTTTCCGCATATCCAGATTGGTCACCATGGTATCGTACGGATTCGTTACAGTAGCAGAATGACCCCAGGTGTGCTCTGCATACAAAAGAGAATTGTCGCCATAAGCCTGGATCAGCTCTTCGTTATGTACCCCTGTTTTTTCTTCCAGACGGTCGCAGATACGGTTCAGACGTACGGCCTCTTTGTAATGTTTTACCGCATATGGTGTACTTCCAACTCCATTGCCCCACCAGTCATTGATGGCACCCCGATACACCGGTGCATCCTGCACTTTGTCCCGGATCCGTTCATACAGTTCCTGCAAAGTTACCATATGCATGGTGACTTCTTCGCCATATTTTTCATTAAACAGCTCAACCGTATCTGCAATGGCCGGGTTGATCGGCGCATTGTCCGAAAAAACGCCGGAAACACTGGTGATATAGAAATCGTACGGATAACCGTTTTCTTCATATTCCTTTATGCTTGCAGAGAGATTCGTGTGCAGATTTTCCAGAAGTCCTGCCACATCGCCATTCTTTTTGCCGAAGTAATTTTCTGTCATAAAGTTAACATTTTTATTCAGGACGATGCCGAGGGCATTTCCAAGATTATAATGCTCGCCATTCCATACCATCAGACGCTTTCCATCCTCATTTTCCCAGAAATACGGTTTCTGGTTCTGATACAGTGGATACATCCCGTGATGCGTATGAATGTTGGTATATAAAAATTCTACCCCGTTTTCGATCATGGCATCGCGCTGTCCCATAGAGATGCCGTTGATATCTGCAATCATGGCTGTTTTGATCTGAATTCCCTGCTCGCCGCAGATTTCCTGCATCGTATGGATTTTTTCTTTCAGATATTTGCAGTCGGCAAGATCATTGAAGTTCAGATAATTGGCAGACAGACCAATGTTTCCTTTTTTTACCAGATCGAAAAACTTTTCTTTTTCTTCCTCCGTTGCCATTTTGAAAAACTGCTCCACGCAGTACCATGTCTCACAGTTCCATTTCAGATCTTTCTGGGGTGTGTTGTTTTTGATTCCATTTTCAATCAGTTCGACCGCCCGGCGGATGTTGTTTGCCTGGTTATAAATAACCTGTTCCTGCAGATCGGTGTAACCCACGTCAGTGTGGGAATGATGTACGATGTAGACTTCTCTGATTTTGTGTGTCATTTGCTATTTTCTCCTTTTTATGCTAGAATGCTAACAATTGTTCTTGCAGTAATGCCATATCATTCATTTATCAATGATTTGTTTTTAAAATTACTATATTCACAGAAGAATGTGTAGGTGGAAACGACTTATGAATGAAAACGAATTACTTATTAAAAATCGCCTCCGGGAGGCAACTGTCATTCTCGAACGTGCTAATCTGATTATTTGCGATGAATCCTGGAAATGCGATTCCTCTCGTCCTCCTTTTTCCAGCTTTCAGCTGGTAATGCAAGGGGAAGGCACAGTACAGGTCGACCAGACAGTATTGCATCCTCACGCAGGTCAGTTATATCTGCTCCCAGCCTGTACGCATCAATCTTTTTTTACAGATGTTCAAAATCCCTATCGCACCTATTTTTGCCATTTTGAGATTACCTGTCAGCAAACGGATCTCTTTCAGCTGGTTCAGTTTCCTCTTTGTGTTGATGCGAAAGACCCGCAAAAAGCACAGCGAATTTTTCAGGACATTATTCAATCCTGTAAGCAGACGGATATTTCTTCCGCTCTGAAGGCCAAACAGGCTGTCTTTCATCTGCTCTGCTATTATTTTGAATGCTGCCCGCCTGGAAGTGTCTCTTTCATTCCACAATCCTTTGACTCTCCACTTTCCAGTGCAATTTCCTATGTTGAAACACATCTGCATGAGCAGATTACCGTACAACAGATGGCAGAAGTGGCCGGCTATCATTCCAGTTACTTTACAAAACTATTTCAAACCCACATGGGAATTTCTCCTGGACAGTTTATTCTGCAGAAAAAAACGGAAACTGCAACGCTGCTTTTAACTTCTACAGATCTGCCCATTTCCAAGATTGCAGATACCCTCGGTTTTGATAACCAGTTTTATTTTTCAAATTTTTTCAAAAAACAAACCGGAATGGCGCCATCTTCCTACCGCCGTTTATATCTGTGCTCTTGTTTGGATTCTTAAAATATTCTTCTGTTCTCCTGTGCAAAAAGAGTTTAGCACAGGAGAATCTCCAATAACATACATTATTCTTCCTGAAATATATAAAATTCTACGTTCTTTTTTCCATGCAGCTACCATAAGTTTTTATCACTTTTCCCTTATCGCACTGATGCTACCAGCATTCTAATCATTTCGCCCTCTTCCGGTACAATCCGGTATGTTCCGACCGCTGCCGGAACGATGGCGGTTTCTGCATAATGTACCGTGAACGCTGCAAAGCTACCATCCATGCTCTCGATACGGGCACTTCGTCCCTCCACGAGATTCATCACATGAACCGTGTCATCCATCGAGACGGTGTGCGGCCCGGAAAGTGTATAGCGGATTGTGTCGATAAATTCGCGGCTGTGCAGTCCGGTGCGCTCTACTTCACAGTTTTCTGTTTTTTCCATCGTTCTGGTCTGGCCGACGATATTGTCGTACACCCATTTGGTATCACGGTTCCACTGAATATTTTTCATACCGTGGTCGAGGTGGATCGGACGCGGCAGTCCATCCATGCCAAGGCGGCCCCAATCCCATAGTTTGAAGGTAAAGATATACGGTGTCGCACTGATCTCCAGCACCATCGTGTTTTTTCCGGAGCAGTGCACCGTTCCCGCCGGAATCAGCACATGATCGTGTTTTTTGACCGGGATTTTGTTGACATATTTTTCCACTGGGAAACGTTCTTCTCCTTTTTCTGCTGCACGGAGTTCCCGCTCCATCTCTTTTTTATCCACGCCTTCTTTGAGACCGAGGTAGACATACGTTTCCTCGTCTTCATCGGCATCCAGAAGATAGTAGCTCTCATCCTGCGTATATGGCATGCCGAATTTTTCATAAATATATTCGGTCAGCGGATGCACCTGCAGGGAAAGATTCTGACCACCCATCGTGTCCAGCAGATCAAAACGGATCGGAAATTCTGCACCAAACCGGCCATGGACGCGCTCGCCGAGCAGCTCGTGCGGTGCATACAGAACGAGATCCTGGGCCGGAACTTTTAACGTCTTTCCTCCGATTTCCAGATTCAGGCTGTTTTCCTCCGGAACTCCGTCAAAGCTCCACGCGAAGTTTTCCTTCGATGCATCAAGACCAAAGTTTTCCTTCATCCACTGACCGCCCCATACGCCGGGATCAAAATACGGCTCCATACGAAATGGCTGTCCGGCAAGCTGCTGCAGTGCGCCTCGGAAGGCATTTCCCGTTGTAAGAACCGGTGCATTTTCTGTCTCTGTATCCAGAAGATACGTGAATTTTTCATACCGCTCTTTTTTATAGCGGTCCGCCAGACGCCATTCAATGAAAAATCCCCGTTTATATTTCGTCAGGATCGGATCATTATAATTGGTACTGTGCCAGTTTGGCATGCCGCTCCGGTAGCGGAGCTGAATTTCCCAGCGGGTCAGATCACAATAAACAAGAACATCTGCCTCGGTCAGAAGCTCTGTCGCTGTACCAATGATCACGATCAGACCACCGTTTGTATCTTTTTCTTCCACACATTCTGACACATATTCTGTCTCAATTGTTTTTTTCATGGTTTTCAGCTTTTCGCTTTCAAACCAGGTATCTATGGTTTTATGACACATGATACCGAAAACACGGTCATCGGTGATGTAATCGTTAAATTCTCTTAACAACGTTTCTTCGTCTTTGGCGCAGTCTTCGATATCAAAAATCCGGTCCGGCTGCAGCGCATTTGCCAGTTCCATCATTTCTTCTTTTCGTACACCCGGATACAGATCAAAGGAAAGAATACATGTTTTCTTTTCTTTCTGTTTTTCCTGAACCGCCCGTTTTAATTCTTCGATGATCTCCTTTTTTTCATCCCAGATTTCATTTTCGTATCCTGTGATTTTCATTTTGGGATGTAACTCGTAGTTTCCATATTTCCTTTTTAAATTCATTTGGATTCTTTTCCTTTTCTTAATTTCTCTTCCATCCATTGAGTTGTTTCCTGCGCCGATCAGCCCCATCATCTTTATTTCAACGCTTTCGCATCTGGCGGATTTTGCAATTTTCTTTCACTGCCTGATTCACTTACACATTTCCAGCCCGTTGTCTGTCCGGTTTTATCTTTTTTATGTGTCATGTTTTTACAATTCCACTGTATATTTATAACGATTTCCCGGATAATAGCAGATCGAATATTCAAAAACCTCGCCGCCCTTCCGAAATGTCTGCCGCGTCCGGATAAAAATAGGCATCTGCGCATCAATTTTCAGTGCTTTCTGCACCTCTTCCGATGGAAGTGCCGCCTCAAGCGTATCCCGGCCGGATTCAATATAGATTCCATGTTCCTCCCGCAGATACTGATACAGCGATTCCATGTATGGCTCCGGCTCTGTTGGCAGTTCGCAGATTTTTTTCAGATACGTAATGGTATAGACCATGGGTTTTCCCACAGCATTCCTCACACGTTTCAGGCAATAACATGGCTCCGTCAATGGAATCTGCAGACTTCTTGCTACCGTTTCCCCGGGACTGATCAGTTCCATCTTGCAGTATGTTGTCTGCATTTCGATATGATGCTTTTTCATTTCTTCCGTGAAACTGATGACACCTTCCATCTGCTCTTCGACTTTCTCGTAGACAACATCTGTTCCGATGCCGCGCCGTGCACGGGCGTAACCGCTCTGTACCAGATTCGTCATCGCCTGGCGTACTGTCACACGCGAAAGCTCGTACTTTTCCATCAGCTCTTTTTCTGTTGGCAGAAAATCTCCTTTTTTGTACGTGCCGCATTCGATCTGCTGTTTCAGAATCTGTTCCAGCTGCGCATACAGCGGCGGTGCTCCCGGATTTCTATCCATTTTTGCAGTTTCTCCTTCTTCTTTTCTCTCCATAGCATTGTATTTTTGTTTCTGAAAATATTTTTGCTCTATTGTGTTTTTTCAGAAAACTGTGACAACAGGCCTTCCATGGCACGGCCGGATGTTTCCGTTTCTATCTGAATCCGAATCTTTCTTTTCTCGCACTCTCTTTCCAGTTCTTTTCCAAACCAGGAAAAACTTTTTGCAATCTGTCCGCCCAGAAGCAGCAGATCCGGCTGATATTCCTCCAGCACAGGAAGAAGGCCAGCCGCCACATCTGCTCCAAATCTTCTCCAGACTTCTTCTGCCTCCATGTTTCCCGCTTTTACCAGACCATACAATTCTTTTCCACTCCACACTTTTCCTGTCACAGCCAGGCTAATCTGCTCCAGCCCGCGCACAGAAAGATAATCGTCCAAAATGGAATCTCCAAACGGCTGTTGATAAATCCATCCATTTTCCGGCACACCTTTTCCTGTTTTCACCGTTTTCCCGTTTTCTACAAAAGCCGACCCGGCGCCGGTTCCGATGCAGACGCACAGAATTTTATCCGCATCACGACAGTTTCCGTACCAGCTTTCTCCCAGTGCAAATGCTTCAATGTCATGTAAAAACAAAAATCGTGCTGATCCAAGTTCCGGCACGCGCGCCTTGATTTCTCTTTCCAGTGGAATCCCGTAAATGGCATCGTACTTATTCAGTCCCTGCATCCGGCTGATTCCATTTTCATAATCAAACGGACCCGGAATCGCCATCCCAACTCCGACAACACTTCCGTCTGCTTCTCTCATCAGTTCCCGGCAGATCTTTGCAAAATTGTCCAGAATCTTCTCTGTGCTCTTCTGCGCCTGTGCTGGAAATTTCCGGATTCTCATTCTTACTCCATTTCCGTCCGACACACTTCCTTTGATTTCCGTTCCGCCAACATCCAGAAGGATATATTTTTTCTGCTCCATCCCGCTTCCGTCCCTTTTCATCTTTTCCCCTGTATTTTTTCTGTTTATATGCCAATAGAATCTCATTTCTTTGTATTGGCTCTCCCTGCCATCTTGTTATAATGTTATAACCTATTCATTTTTCTGTTGCAAGCGCCTGTCTGCAATTTTGTCTGCTTTTGCAAAACTTTGTGAAAACGCGATAATACGTTTTATGCACTTGGCGCAGAACGCAAAAAATCCCCTGTTTCCGGGGTTTTTTATACACTCCGGACAGAGGATTTTTCTTATTTTCTACTTATTTCAATACATTTTCCAATTCAACAAAAAGGGTATTCATCTCCTGCACCACACTCTGCAGACTCTTTTCCCCGACATAGTTTCCAATCGCAAACAATGCTTTATATAAAAAATTAACCGCCCCCTGCAATTCTTTGTTTTGCTCTTTTGTTTCTTTCCGAAGCTGCTGCAGTTTTTCTGCCATCGGAAACAATTCCGCAAGAATCTGCTCTTTTCGTGCCCGGTCCGACGGTTCATCTGTCTCCATTTCTTCGAGATCATAGTTATCTGTTCTGCCGCATTTTCCTTTGCACACTGCGCAATCCGGATTCAAACGATTCTTTTCTGCCTCCACGCGTACAATCCAGGATTTCCCATCTTCTTCCCTCAGCTCTTTTTCCGGATTTGCCGCACAAATTCCGCCAAGCAGAATCTCATGCGTGGCTTTGTCCGGGCGGTGACCATTGCTGTCACCGCTGGAAAACTCCTGCGATTCACCTTTTGCTGCTTCTCCTCTTCCATCGACCGACCGGGCCAGACCGATCAGCGCACCAAGAAGCTCCTTTTGTATCTTCGTCATACTCATTTTTCTAATACCTCTTACCGAGCTTTTCATTTTTTTCGTCTTACATATTCCACAAAGCAGAATGTACCAATTGTAAAAATACTTTTAAGGGCACACGCTAATTACTATATCTGATTTTCTACAAAATTTCCCCCTCCGTAGAAATCACCACGGTTTTCACCGGAATCTTCTTTCCACTCTCTTTCAGTGCCATCTTCACGGCACGCTCCATCCCTGCGCAGCACGGAACCTCCATGCGTGCAACCGTAATACTCTTAATATCATTCCGCATGAAAATCCGCGCAAGTTTCTCGGAATAATCGACATCGTCAAGTTTTGTACAGCCTACGAGAACGACATGATTTCGAATGAAATCCTGGTGGAAGTTTCCATAAGCATACGCTGTACAATCTGCCGCAATGAGAAGATCTGCTCCTGCAAACATCGAAGCCCGCTCCTGCACAAGCTTGATCTGCACCGGCCACTGGCGGAGCCGGGACGGAACTGCTGCAGAATTTTCCTGCGCATCTGCACGGTCAATCGCCCAGCTGTTTTCACCTGCTTTTCCTGCTCCGGTATTCTCCTGTCCGGCCGCCTCTTTTGCCTTCCGCTGGTTCTCTTTTACCGCCTCCTCATCATACGGCAGCGCCTCCCGCTCCACAAACGAAATCGCATCTGCCGGACAGACCGGCAGGCAGTCACCGAATCCGTCGCAGTAGTCATCCCGGATCAGCTTTGCCTTCCCGTCAACCATCGCAATCGCACTTTCATGACAGGCATGCGCACAAAGCCCGCATCCTGTACATCTGTCTTCCTCTATCTGAACAATTTTTCGAATCATCGCTGAATCTCCTTTTTTCTCTTTGTTTCTCAATACCTGTTTGTTTCTCAACCATGATATCATACTTTATCCCTGTTTTGACAGTTGTTTTTTTTAGTAGTTTTTTCCTACAATACCAACTCTTCATCCAGTGCCAGCGAATAAATAATTTTCTCTTTCACTTTCTTCCCTGTCGTCCGCTCCAGTGCCTGCTGGTAATAGGCGAGCTGTTTTTCATACCGCTTTTTCAGCTCCCCGGCTTCTTTCACACGGTCCGTTTTGTAGTCCACAAGAACAATCTCATCCCCCTCCGGGAACCATGCGTCAATGATTCCCTGCACGAGAATGGTTTCATCTTCCGGATAGGACGGATCTGCCTCACTTGCCGGAACGGACATCACAAACGGCTGCTCCCGTTTCAGGGTTTCATTCAAAAAGGCATTCCGCATCCGCATTCCAACCGGACTTTTTGCGAAAGCGAGGATCGATTTGAAATAAATGCATTCCGCTGCTTCTTTCGTCATCTTTCCTTCTGCAATCAATTCCTCCGTCTGTGCCATCAGCTCTGTGATGCTGTACGCTCTGCGGTAATCGAGACATTCCAGCAGGCGGTGGTACGCCGTTCCGCGGTCAGAGCCCGTCAGAGCCGCAACATGATCCTTTTTCAGAAAGCCCGGCACAATTGGTACGAGTTCTTCCTGCGCGAACAGCTCTTTTCCGATCTCGGATTCCTCCATCCCGGCCTTCTTCAGCTGTGA
This sequence comes from Blautia sp. AM42-2, assembly GCF_003480245.1. NCBI lineage: Bacteria > Bacillati > Bacillota > Clostridia > Lachnospirales > Lachnospiraceae > Blautia > Blautia sp. AM42-2. The sequence continues at coordinate 24,702 of NZ_QUIM01000004.1, read as the reverse complement.
AACGGTAACCTTTACCGGAATCTGTTTTTCCTTCTCATACGGATACTGGTAGGCAAACCGCTCCTCCACAAGTTCCTTCAGCGCCGCTTCTCTCGGCGGCTGCTTCGGAATTTCCATGATTTTCTGCTCATTGACCGCGCGCTCCATCTGATGCAGAACCTCGCCCTCGACGAGTCCCGCCGGTGATACCAGGCGGATCGTAACCGGAATTTTCTCCGCGTACAATGGATTTTCCGCATTACCCGCAAGACCAAACTGCTCATACAGCCCATCAAAACACCGGTTTCGGGAAAACGCCGGCAGAATCCAGTCAAGATAACCGGATGCACTGCTCAAAGTCTGATACGACAGCAGTTCTTCCTGCCGTCCCGCATGTGCCGCGCACTGTTTCACACGGCTTTCCAGCTTCGACGCCATCCCTGTCATGATCAGCTTCTCCTTCGGCCGCGTCATCGCAACGTAAAGCACACGCAGTTCCTCCGCCAGATTTTCCAGTTTCATGCTCTGCCGGATAATCTGCCGCGGCAATGTCGCCTGGCGCACGCGGTGCTCCGGATCGATCGCATCCGCACCGATACCCATCCGGGAATGCAGTACGAGTACCGCGCGGCTGTCCATCTGGTTGAACGATTTTCCCATACCAGAGAGGAACACGACCGGAAACTCAAGTCCCTTACTCTTGTGGATACTCATAATACGCACGGTATCTGCGCTCTCACCATAAATATTCACCTCGCCGAAATCCACTTCATACTTCTGAAGCTGTTCGATATAACGGATAAAGTTGAACAGGCCGCGGTAACTCGTCGCCTCGAACTCCACCGCCTTTTCCACCAGCATTTCCAGATTTGCCCGCCGCTGTACGCCGCCCGGCATCGAGGATGCATAGCCGCCGTAGCCCGTCTCCTCGAGAATCTGCGTAATCAGTTCATGAATCGGCGTGTACGGCACACGGCTCCGCAGCATTTCGAGCTGTGTGAGGAACCGCCGCAGTTTCTCACGAAGCGCCTCATCTTCACCTACCGCCGCATATTTTCCACACGCCTCATAAATTTTTACGTCTTTATCCACACAACGCACCGCAGCAAGCTCTGCATCAGTGCATCCGCAGATCGGCGAGCGTAAGATTGCCGTAAATGGAATCTCCTGGCATGGATTGTCGCACAGATGCAGATAATTCAGCACCGTCACGATTTCCTGCGTGGAAAAGTATCCCGTTTTTGATGTGCTGTACGCCGGAATTCCCGCCGCCTGCAGTACGCGCGAAAACGTCTCCGCCCATCCGCTGACCGCACGAAGCAGAATTACGATATCGCGATACTGAATTTTCCGGTATTCCCCGGTCTCTTTGCCCACGACTTCCTCATTTCCGACCATCTCGCGGATGCGCGCGGCAACGGCAGCCGCCTCCGTTTCCATCTTTGTCTCGCGCGACTTATCATCTTCCAGCTCGGGCGCCTTGTCATCCAGCAGAAGAAGTTCTGTTTCATATGCCGCATGCCACGTTTCCGTCTTTTCCTCTTCCATTTCCGGCAATGCAGGAAACGCTGCTCCCGCATGGAGGCTCGCCGCCTCATCGTACGCGATGCCGCCGAGTTCCGGACTCATCAGCTTGCGGAATACATAATTCGCCGTCGCAAGCACCTCCGGCCGGCTTCGGAAGTTTTTGTCGAGATCGATTCTCTGCTGGCTTTCCCCGTCCTTCGCATACGTATGATATTTTTCCAGAAACAGCTCCGGCCGCGCCAGGCGGAATCCGTAGATGCTCTGCTTGATATCGCCGACCATAAACCGGTTCCATCTGCCTTCCTCCTCGCCGGACACTGCAGAGAGCAGTGCCTCCTGGATAAAGTTGCTGTCCTGATACTCATCGATCATAATTTCACGGAACTGTTCCGAAAGCTCCCGCGCCGCATCGGTCCGCACCAGACGGCCGTCCTCCTGCTTCACAAGAATTTCGAGCGCAAAGTGTTCCAGATCGGCATAATCAAGAATATTTTTGCTCCGTTTTTTCTCTGCAAACGCTTTCGCAAACTGCTCCGTCAGATCGATCAGCACGCCGATCGGCTCCCGGCAGTCCGCAATCTCCTCCGCAATCTCGGCGCTGTCCTTCTCGAAAAACTGCTCTTTTAATTTCTGCAGTTCTTTTTTGCATGCATCGCGCTCTGCCTTCACCTGATCTTTCGGCGCCTCGCTCACATCGTCTGCCTTTTTCCGCGAAAGCGCCTTGAACTTCATTCCGGCCATCGCGCGCACCATTCCGTCGAACGATTCCGTCTCGATCAGCTCTTCCACCATCTGCTGATCTGATGCCAGCGCCTCGTCATACAGATACGGTCCGCCAGGGCTTACCGCCGTTTTTCGGTTTTCCTCAATTCCTTCCAGAATACTCGAGAGCCGCTTTTTCGCCTCAGCCATCAGTACCTGTACCCAGATGCTTTTCTGCACCGCCTCCGGCGAATCGATCTGATACGCCGCCCGGCACTCTTCGAGCCACTGCTCCGGCCACGGATAACTCATGGAAAATTCATACAGCTTCAGCACGAGCGCGTCGAGTCCGTCATCCTGTTTTCCCGCCGCGTAGCTCTCCACAAACCGTGTAAACGCAGGATCTTTTTCCGCAAACCGCTCCTCCATCATCTTCTGGATCACGTCACTTTTCATCAGACGGATCTCTCCCTCATCCGCCATGCGGTATACCGGGTCGAGATCGATCATCTGAAAATAATTTTTTATCACATACGAACAGAAGCCATGGATCGTGCTGATCTGTGCATGGTGAAGCAGGGTCTGCTGCCGCTGTAAATGCTCATTCTCTGGATTTTCCTCTAGGCTCTGCTGCAGGGCGCGGCCGATTCTCTCTTTCATTTCTCCCGCCGCTGCACGCGTAAAGGTCACGACAAGAAGCTGATCAATATCAATCGGGCGCACGGGATCTTTCACCATCGCAAGGATCCGCTCTACCAGAACCGCCGTCTTTCCGGAACCTGCCGCTGCGCTGACCAGAAGATTCCGGTCTCTCGTATCAATGACTTTCTGCTGTTCCGCTGTCCATTTTACTGCCATTTATCTCTCCCTCTTCTTTCTGGCTGATTACTTTCTCATACATGGAAAACTGCATTTCTCTTTCCTTTCCGGAAGGCAGTCACTCCTTTTGATCACTTTGTGTTATCTCCTGCATCGCCTTCATCAGCAGTTCCGTGTCCATGCCCTTCAGTTTGCGGTACTCGTATCCCTGAATTTTCTGGTCAAAACCGCAGATTCCCTGATATTCACAGTACGCACACGCCGTCGCACCGTCCCGCTGATACGGGGAAATTTTTACATTGCCCGAAAAAATGCCCTCGCCGATCTCACGCACCTTCTTTCTGGTGTACGTGCGGATCACATCAAACTGCTCCGGCGATGCTACTTTCGAATAGCTCGTATAACTTCCATCCTTCTTCTTTCCAACCGGAATCACATCGGATGTCGTTCCGTCCTCAAGCACGCGGTCGAGAAGCTCCACAACTTTCCGGTCCGCATTCACAAGACCGTCCATCCGCAGCGCTTTCAGCATCCGCCGGCCCCACGCCTCGTCGGTCTCATCCTCCTCCTGATCGAGCATCGGATCATCAATATGATAATAGAACACGCCCGCCGGCTCCACCTGCTTGCCGGGATGCTTTTTCTGCTCCAGTTCCACCGCCGCATCGAGATAAACAGCAAGCTGCAGCTGCAGTCCATAATAGAGCGCCACCAGGTCGAGCGACGTATTTCCCGTCTTGTAATCGATAATTTTCACATAGACCTTATCGTCCGTCTCGCAGAGATCCACGCGGTCAATCCGTCCGCGCAGACGCATTTTCTCATGCTCCGACAGATCGATGTTGATCGCCGACAGCGAGTCCTCCATCGAGAACGAAACCTCGAATTCCCCTGGCTCAAATTCTCCCTGCCGGATCTGCTGCTGCAGTGCCCAGACAGTTCGTTTCAGGATCCGCTTCACGCGGATAATGCGGTACTGATTCCGGCTTGAACTCTGAAAAATTGTGTTTCCATAGTCCGCCATCGTCTCCTCGACACACTCCTCAATCAGACGGTCACGCGTGTCATCGGTCACCGTCTTCCAGGTCTCACCGTTCTCCTGCAGTTTTTTCGAAAACTTCTCAAGCGCTTCATGCATGACCGTTCCCATATCCGCCGCTTTCAGCTCATACTGATCCCGCTCGCGGATCTGAAGGCCGAACTCCATGAAATGGGCAAACGCACACGCCGCATATTTTTCCAGCCGCGTCGCACTGTTTTTCAAGGTATCTCCATACAGCGCCGATGCCGCACTCCTTCCGATTACACCGTCCGCACAGCGCAGAAACGCCGCTTTTCGATACGTCTCCGCCGGAATTCCAGCCTCCGGGTGCGCCGCATACCAGCGGTAAAGCTCCTCAAACAGCGGATCGATCTCTCCCTCCGCCGCTTTTCCAAGTTCTTCGAGGAACAGTGCCTCACCGGACCGCGGCATTTCCAGCCGTTCCTCCGGCTGTTCCTTTTTTTCGATATCCCGCACCGGAATTTCCGGGAAGAGTTTTCGTATTTCGTTGATCAGATACGACGGATTCTGCGCCTCGCCGGACGCGCCTGCCTTTGCAAACGAAAGATAGAGCCGTTCCGACGGTTTCGTCAAATTTCGGTACAGATGGAATTTCTGCTGATACATCGTCTCCCGCGCCGTCGGGGACAGCTTCGCATCCGCCCGTTCCAGCTCCTCGCGGTCATATTCCGAGAGAATGCCGCCGCCCGCGTCGTAGCGCGGAATCAGCCCGTCATTCACGCCGACGAAAAACAGCACGCGGATGTCCTTCAGACGCGACCGCTCATTGTCTCCGATCAGTACCTGATCCGCCGTCGGCGGAATAATACCGACAGATGCCTCCGCAAATCCCGCTTCCAGAATTTCCTGATACTCTGCCAGCGTCATTTTTTCATCGCCCAGCACCTCGACGATCTTATCCAGAAGCTCCATAACAATGCCGTAAATCTGACTGTATTCTTTCGCAAACGCCTCCTGTCCCTGCTGCTCAAACTGCTGTCGCCGCTCCTCGAGTTTTTCCTGCATCTGATTCTGTACCGCCAACGCGTACAGGGACTCCGTCCGCTCCCGCACCGTGGCATCTTTTTTCCTCATCCGCTCCGCAAACGGCTGCACTTCAGCATAAAACTTCTCCCGCAGAAGATTGCGCTGCGGCACTTCATCCGGCTTGATGCCGCGGTAGCCCCTCGTCCAGGTTTCCCCATACGCTTTCAGCCCGCGGATTCCAAGCGCGAGCACATAGTTTTCCATCGCATCCGTCTCCTCGCGGTCCAGACTCGAAAGGCCGCAGCGCAGATAGCGGAAGACACTCTCGTAGGAAAAGCTCTGCACGACCATCTCGATCGCCGCGCGCAGAAATTCGACGAACGGATTCATCAGCACGGAATGTTTTTCATCCACGAAGTACGGAACACCACATTTTTCAAAGATTTCCCGCGCATACGTGCCATAAACAGAAAGATCTCCGGTCAGAACGGCGAAATCCTGGTAACGCATGCCCTCCTCGCGCACCATGCGGCGGATCAGACGCACCGTCTCTTCCAGCTCGGCACGCGGATTCGGCGCGACGCTGATGTAGATGCCCTGCTGTTTCGCCTCGTATCCTGCTGCCGGATTTCCCTTCTTTGCTTCCGTTCCTGATTCTGGTCTTTTTTCTATTCCATTTCCGGAAAATCCTCTCTTTCCATACCGGAACAGTCTCTGCTCCAGCTGATCCATCGTGCTTCCCGGCTGAAAACGGCCATGTCCCGAGCGTCTGACCCAGATTTCCGGCTCCACCGGGCACCCTGCTTCATCTGCCGCTTTCATGAGCTGCTGGACAAGCTGGCGGCTCATCGCAAAAAGCTGATGCGGAATCGCCTTTTTATACGGGTCCTCCCGCTCATCCATAATAATCGTCACATAAACCTTCGCACAGAGCCGGAACAGTTTTCCAAGCACACCGATCTGCACCGGCGTAAATCCGGTAAACCCATCCACCAGCACCTCACTGTTTTTGATCAACGCCGATTCTTCCAGTTTCCCCGCCAGAACTTCCAGCACATCCTCCGCCGTCACATAACGGTTTTCCAGATATTCCTCAAACGCGCGGTAGATCACACCGGTGTCCTTCAGTTTTGCCGCCAGCAGCTTTTTCTCCCCCGTCTCTTCCGCCCACGCATCAAGCTCGGACGGCGCAATCTGGTACTGCTTCAGCTCGGAGATCAGCGATTTCATCTGCGAAACCGCACCGGTTCTTTTTAACGTGCTGCCAAGAATTGTCAGCTCCTTTTTCTTTTCCTGCGCAACGCGCTTCACCACGAGGCTTTTTCCCGTCTCTTCGAGCACCGGATACAGGCTTCCGCCGGTCTCCTCAAAAATACGGTAGGCCAGACGTTGAAAACTTAAAATATCAATATTTAAAATTCCGCCCGCCGGATGCAGAGACACGAGTTCTTTCTGTGTCTGCATTGTAAACTGCTCCGGCACGACAATCAGATAATTTTTCTCCGGGTGGCGCGCCGCTTCCGCCAGAATTTTTTCATACGCATACCTCGATTTCCCAGCCCCCGAATTTCCCATAATAAACTGCAGACTCATGCTTTTTTCCTCCTGTTCTGCCCCGTTTCCGTTCCTAAAATAGACATAGCTAAGTATAACAGACTCTTTTTTTCGATGCAATCAAACGCCGGGCAAATTGTAACTCTTCCTTCCCTAAACATTACCGCACCAGAGTGTGTGTCAAGCGGATATTCGTAAGCTGTGAATTCCACTTTGTGGGAGATTTTGTCCGAGTGAAGGCTGTTATAGGAAAAGCCGCTCTCAATAACGAAATATTCCGTATTGAAAGCGGCCGTTTCTTTTTAATTTCTTTTTATTGTAAAATACCTTTCCGTCGTTCCATCAGTGTTTCCATGCGGCACAAAAAAATCGTTGCTGCAAGTAAATCCGCAGCTCCGCCCGGACTCATATTTTTCCGGATACAAATCTGATTCAGTTCCCGCACTTTTTGCAAACCATTCTCACTAAAAGCACCACCTGCCTTAAGAATTGCCTTTGCTTCCGTTTGCAGCCATCGCATTTCTTTCTCACTGGTTCTGCTGATGACATTTGTGTCTGTAAGCTCTGCTATAATTTCAAGAAGAATCTGTACATTGATCTGATTTTTGTCCCTGTTATTTGCTATATACTGCTTCATATGAGGAACCGTAAGTTCACACAGAATCGGATATCCGGTCATTGCCAGTCCCCGGACACCTTTTTCGCCCAGATGGCAGTAAATTTTTTCTCCATGCGTGATCCCCGAACTTTGTTTTAACTTTCTCAGATCTTGTTCCAGCTCTTTTTTTGTCATTTCCAGACTGATTCGGCAAACACTCTCTGACTCGATTTTTCCGTAATTTCTCAGGGAAATTCCGGCCGCAGCTGCTAGAATGCCAATCGTAAAAATGATTCCTTTATGCGTATTGACTCCTCCGGTTGCAGCAAACATTTTTTCTTCCGTCTTTTTTCCTCTTTCTCTGAGAAGCGGAAACAGCGTCTCCGGATCTGCCTCCCAGGAATACCCTGCTTCATACATTGCCGCCAGATCTTCGGCGATCGCCTCTGTACTCTTTTGAAATGTCTGACAGTCCATATCTGTATGTGCACCGGTATCCTCCCGGTCTACTAAGCCTGGTTTTGGTGTCGTATACACTTCTTCCATCAGGGCCTGACTGATCTCAGCGGCTACGCCTCTTTGTAGCTGCTCTTCCCATATGATATCATAGATCTTTTTTCTCAATTCTTCGATCGAATGTTTTCTGCTTCTGCCACACTGACAGGCCGGGTTGTCGCATAACAGACATTTTCTTTCCGGAAATCCAAGATCATTTCTGCTGATTTTCGTATTTTCTTTTTCCAATACATCAATATCATACAGTCTCCCAATCTTCGTCTCTTCCAAAGCAATCATAAGCTTTTTCACCCGGCAGCCGTCTGCTTTCACAACCAAATATCCCTCATATCCGGTTATGTTTTCTTGTACCAGCCGGACTTCCGTCGAAATTTTTTCCGTTTCCAGCTTATTCTGTATCTTTTCCAGTCCTTCATAAAAGACCTTTTCGAAAAGTTTATTTACCTTTTCCGGACCCGGAATATTGAGCATAAAGCAGATTAACGTACCCGGATATTTTTCAAGAAGCTCTTTCTGCGTTGCCACCCTTTTTTCTCGGCTCCACAATACCTGCTCTAAGGAAACTTTATTTTCCGTTTTCATTCTTTTTCCTTTCCAGATAGCGCCAGGTACTTTCCGGAAGCATTCCGCAGACGCTTTTTAATTGATTTTCCGCATATTTTTTTCTGACCTCAGATGCACTGATGATCTGGTCTCCATATGTTTTTCTGGGAATTTCATGAAAGCGGATCTGATAGCACGGCAGCTGCTCCCGTAAGCACTGGTTATAGGTATGTGTCACATCGCAGACCGGTTCACTGCCCACATAGCGATCTGTAATTTTAAGCTCCGGTGCAATGCACTCTCCAAACAGCTGAATATCCAACTGGCAATTCATCTCATAGGCTTTCGCTTTTTCTTTGATAAAGTATGTCGGAAACACAGCCGGCGAAATCATGTATTCTGAGGTCTGGTGAAGAATCACATTTGGAATTTCCTGTATTCCTTCTTTTACCAACTGATACCGTTCTCTCGTTGTCAGAAAGCTCTGTTCTTCTGAGAGGATAAAAATGTGCAGCCATTTGTTTTTTTTTGCTGCCTCCCGGATCAGGTATTCATGTCCTCTGGTAAAGGGATTACAATTCATAACCACTGCACCGATACCGTTTTCATGTCTGTTTTCCACTTTGCATTTCTGCTGTTCCTGTGTTTCTTTTTTTAATCGTTTCAGGAATTTTTCAAGTCCGTTTTTGTCATTTTCCAGAAGAAGAATTTTTTCTGTCTGTGCCACCGGATACATTCCCATACTACAAAACAGTTCTTTGTTCTGAGGCTTGGTAAATCCGAAAAAATGAGAAATTCCCATTCCATAAAAATATTCAATCAGAGATGTCATAAGATGTGCCAGCAGATTCTGTCCTTGATACGCTTCTGATACCGCAACACATTTTATGATATTTTTCTGGCAGGAAGCAGTTGCTATGATTTCTTTCTCTTTTCGCAATACGATGGAATGTGTAATCTGCTCATCATAAGTAAGTCCCATGTATTCCAGAAATTTTTTGAGTTCCTCTTTCTTTTTCCCGGTAAAAGGATCCCCTGTTTCTTCCATATAGTCACTCACTGCCTGCCCTCCCTTCTCTTATTTATGTACTGGCTCCGGGAGTATATTCTTTTCCTCTTTAAATCGGAATGGTTTAATCTGACGAACTACATCCATGATGGTTCCATCTCTGCTTTCAATAATTCCTACAACACGTTCGCCAAATTCTACTTTCTCCGGTTCTCCTGCAATCCGGTAAGCCAAATCCCGAAGTTCTTCTATCGTTTTCAGCGGAAGTCCACTGTTTTTTACCGCTTCCAGCAGATCTTTTCGCAGTGGGTTAACTGCAACTCCATATTCCGTGATGACTACATCTACAGATTCTCCCGGTGTTGTCACTGTTGTTACTTCCGTACAGATTGCCGGAATTCTTCCCTGTAATAAAGGAGTCAGTACAATGGTGCATTTTGCACCTGCCGCCGTATCCGGATGACCTCCCTGCGCGCCTGTTATAACGCCATCGGAACCTACTACAACATTGCAATTGAAATTTACATCAACTTCCAGTGCTGCCAGAATCACAAAGTCCAGTTTGTTGACTACTGCGCCCTTGTTAAAAGGGTCTGCATATTCACCGGCACTGATTCTGAAATGCCTGATATCTTTTACTGATTCTACCGCATCCAGATCAAAATCCTGCGTATCCAGAAGTACATCAACCTGATTGTTATCCAGAAGATCACACATCGGTTTTGTCAGACCTCCGACACCGAAACGCATACGGATTCCACGTTCCTTCATGATTTTTGCCAGCGAAATGGTGGAAGCGATAGACGCGCCTCCCACACCTGTCTGATAGGAAAATCCATCTTTAAAGTACGGGGTAGACGTTACAAATCGTGTACAGTAATCCGCCATCATCAGTTTTCTCATATCTTTCGTCGGTTTTGCTGCACCTGTTGCAATTTTCTTAGGATCTCCAATTGCATCTACCACTACTACATAGTCTACTTTTGTCATGGAAATATGCGCCGGGAAATTAGGAAACGGAACCAGACAGTCCGTAATTGCTACGACTCTGTCTGCGTAATCAGCATCTACCATCGCATAGGACAACACTCCGCAGTCCGCCTTTCCACCGATACCACGACAGTTTCCATAATCATCACACGTCGGTGCTCCGATAAATGCAATATCCAGGTGTACTTCTCCTGTTTCGATTGCCCGAACTCTGCCGCCGTGAGAGCGCATCACTGCAAGCCCTTTCAGTTTTCCCTCAGAAATCGCCTTTCCAATCTCACCGCGCACACCGGAAGACTGGATTCCCGTAATCGTTCCATCTTCCATGTACGGCACCAGTCCTGCATGCGCTTTCCCAAGAGAGCTGGCACAAATGGTAATATTTTTAATACCCATTTTATGGATTTCTTCCATCACCATATTTACAACCAGATCACCATCCCGGAAATGATGATGAAATCCAATTGTCATGCCATCCCGGATTTCGCATTTCACCAGTGCCTCATGAATTGTTTTCACCAGTTTGCTGCCATCGGAATTCACCACGCAGCGGGTTTTCGGACCATCTTTCTGATATTCATAACCATCATAATAATGCACTCCGTGAAATACTTCTTTTCCTGTTATCTTCAATATTTCCTCGGGAATTTCTCTCCCTACTGCATTTTTCATTTTACAGTTCCCCCTCGTACACACCGGAAGCCTTGGCCAGTTCGATGATTCGCTTTGCACCATCATAAAACGCAATATCAATCATCTTTCCGTCTACAGTAAACACACCGATTCCCTGTGCCTTTTTGCTGTCAATCTCACGGACTACTTTTTCCGCAAAAATAATCTCTTTTTCTTTCGGCGTAAAAATTTCATGTACAATACGAATCTGTCTTGGATTGATAATCGATTTCCCATCAAAGCCCATCAGGTGAATCGTATTGACGTCTTCCCGAAAGCCCTCTTCGTTTTCCAAATCTGTATAGACGGTATCAAAACACTGTACACCTGCTGCCCGTGCAGCGATGACAAGCTGCTGTCTTGCTCCCATCAGTTCTATTCCGGTTCCCGTGATGTGGGTATGCAGATCTTTCGTGTAATCTCCACCGGACAGTGCGATACCAAACAACCTTTTCGAAGCCTCGCAAATTTCTAACGCCTTCACCACACCTCTTGCCGATTCTATCGCTGCCATAATTAAGGTACTGTTCTCCGGTCTGCCAAACTCATTCTCTGCCTTTAAAATTTGCTGCTCCACTATCTTTACATCTTGTGCTGTCTCTGTCTTCGGAATCCGGATGCCATCACATCCACCGGCTACTGCGCAACGGATATCTTCCTTCCAGAAAGGTGTGTCCAGGCCATTGATACGTACAATCCGTTCCGCTCCATGATAATCAATCGTGCGAAGTGCATGAAACAGGGAAAATCTGGCCGCGTCCTTCTGATTTTCTGCCACTGCATCTTCCAGATCCAACATCAGAGAATCTGCTCCATAAATATAGGGATCTTTAATCAGTCCCGGCTTCTGTGCGTTTAAAAACATCATGGTACGACGTAATCGTTTTTTTGCGTCTCTCATCGGATCGCACCTCCCCATGGCAGCTGCTCCGACTGCCCGGCGGAACGGTATACCGCAGCTTCCACCCTTGCACGGATGGTGCAGTCCAGAGCTCCTTTATCTACAATCTTAATTTTTACGTTCTGAACTCCCAGATTTTCCAGAGTATCCAGAACCACATGACGGATCTGATTTCCATACTGATGAATCACTGTACTTTCCAGTACCAGATCTATATTGCCATCCCCATCTTCTACCGTAACCATACAATCGCTGGATTCCAGTGTTCCGGCTACAGCTGCTTTTTCTATCTGCATTTTCCTCTTCTCCCTGTATTTCCCGTGGGGGCTGCCGCACTAAGAAAAATTTCTACAAATATGGGTCTTTATCTGCTAAATAGTTCTATATTCTGTAGTGTTTTCGCTTAGCGCGTGTCTGAAAAATCATTTCCGCAATCTGCAAGCCCCACTTTGCGGTATATTTTATTCTTCTACTGATTTCCCTGCAAAGTTCATCCAGTCCAGAATCTTCTGAATATACTCATCAAAGAAAATATCATCATGTCTTCCCGGTCCCTCTTCAAACAGCAGCGGAACGCCCAGCTGATCCGCAAACTCCTTCAGATCGACCGAATCCTGGTGACGTCTGTCCTCTGTACCGCAGCAGGTATACAGTCTCGGAATATCTCTTCCTTCTTCTTTCCGGTTTTTCAACAGTGTAAAAACATCATGAACCTCCGGTGTAATCGCAGGCGGATCACCATATAACGCTTCACAAAGGGTGGATACCGTGTTAACCTTTCCCTGATAACGATATTCCGCATGATAAGATCCCGCAACGCCTCCGATTGCCGCAAATTTTTCCGGACAGGTAAGTCCCCATTTATAGGCACCGTAACCTCCCATCGACATTCCTGCAATAAAACGGTTTTCCCGCTTTGTTGCTGCCGGGAAATTTCTCTCCACAAAATCTGTCAGTTCTTCTGTCAGATAAGAAAAATAATCCAGTCCGTATTTCATATCCGTATAGGCGCTGTTATATACGCTTGGCATAACCACCATAATCTGATGCTCATCTGCATAACGCTCAATCTTGGAGGTCCTCAGATACGAAAGATGGTCTCCTGTAAATCCATGCAGCAGATACAGGGTCTGATATTTTTTGTTTTTCCCGAAAGTCTCTCCCTTTTTTCCCTGCTCTACATCTTCCATTCGCTCTTTTTCCGGAAGCAGAATCGAAACATCTACCTGCATCCGCAGGATACAGGAGTGAAAATTGCAATGTACATATGCTGCCATCTGTTTCTCCTTTCTGTCAGCCTTTTACAGCGCCGACAACCACACCTTTGATAAAATATTTCTGAAGCATCGGGTAAATAATAATGATTGGTAAAATTCCGACAAATGCCAGTGCCATTCGGATGGAGTTTCCCGGAAGCGAAACTGCCTGTCCTTCGGCCGCCAGCTCTGATGCTCCGCTTCGCAGATATTCAATGTTTTTCATGATACGCATCAGAAGATTCTGAATACCAAAATATTTTGGATCCTGTACGTAATATAAAGCATTGGTCCAGCTGTTCCAGTAGGAAAGACCTGTAAACAGTCCAATGGTGGCAACTACCGGCTTCGACAACGGAAATACAATTTTGGTGAAAATTCCAAGCTCTGACGCTCCGTCCAGCTGTGCAGCTTCATATAATGCTTCCGGCAGGCTGTTGCTGTAATAGTTTCTTACCAGGAAAATATTGAATGCTGTCATCAGAAGATTCGGAAAAATCAGTGCTGCATACGTATCTTTAATATGGAAAAATGTTGTCCACATAATATACTGTGGCACCAGTCCTCCATTAAACAGCATGGTAAAATATACAAAAAAGGATAATGCGTTTCTATATTTGAATGTTTTTCGTGCCATCGGATATGCGATCGAAGTCGTCAGTAATACGCTTAATCCGGTTCCGACAACGGTTGTTCCAATCGTAACAAGATACGATCTTACGATTGTTGCTGCCTGTTTTACCATGTAGGTATATGCTTCCAGGCTGAGTTTCTTCGGCAAAATCTGATATCCGTTTGTAATCAGTTCATTTTCATCGGTAAAGGACGCAACCACCAGAAGAATCATCGGAAACAACGCCACAATACTGATTACCACTAAAATAACTGTTGCTATTGCAATAAATCGTTTTTCATCGCTGACTGTCTTTTTCATATCCTGCCTCCTAGAACAATGCGTTTTCCGGATCTTTTTTCCGTACAATAAAGTTTGCAATCATGACCAGTGCAAAACCAACCAATGACTGATATACACCTGCTGCCGAAGACATTCCTACATTACCCTGTTCCATCAAACCACGATATACATACGTGTCAATCGTCTGCGTCGTAGAAAACAGGGTTCCTGCATTCATTGGTACCTGATAGAACAAACCAAAGTCAGAATAGAATACACGACCGATCGCCATCAATGTCATAATAATAATGGTTGGTCTCAGAAGCGGAAGCGTAATAGCAGTAATCTGTTTCAGTTTAGAGGCACCGTCAATCTTTGCTGCTTCATAAATTTCCTTATCAATGCCTGCAATACCTGCCATATAAACGATCGCATTATATCCTGCATTCTTCCAAAGATATACAATAACCAGGATAAACGGCCATGCAGCTTTTGCAGTATACCAGTCTACGCCGTTTTTCCCCAACGCATCTAAAATTGTATTGTTCACAAAACCGGTTGTACTTCCCAATAACGCGTATACCAGATACGCCGTTACAACCCAGGACAGTAAGTGTGGAAACAACAGCACGGACTGGAAAAGCTTTCCGCGTAACAGTTCTCCCAGCTCATGCAGCAGGATTGCAAAAATCACAGAAACTACGGTTCCGATCACGATAAAAGCCAGATTATATAACAATGTATTTCTCGTAATAACCCATGCATCATCTGTCAGAAACAAAAATTTAAAGTTATCCAGTCCACACCATGGACTGCCCCAGATTCCTTTCGCATAGCTGAACTTTTTAAACGCAATAAAGGTTCCCACAATCGGGATATAGTTATTAATAATCAGATATGTAATACCCGGCAATGCAATTAAGAGCAATGCTAATGTATTTTTGCTGGCATATTTCTTCTTACTCTTCGGCATATAATTCGAGCTCCCTTTTTATAAATAAGGCTGCGGTGATATTCCGCAGCCCTTTCCTTTTTTCAAAGTCTTTCCTATTTACTACTCATCCATGCATCCAGCTGCTCCTGTTTTCCTTGAATCAGGTCATCCATGCCGGCTGCTTTCAGTCGTTTTGTCATCTCGGCAAGTGTTGCATCTACATCCGCAGCACCAACCCACAGAGATTTTTTATATTCTTCTACAATGTTCAGGCATGCGGTATATTCTGCTTCTTTATCACTGTAGTCGTAAAGGAAACCATAATAGTTTGAATGATCTCCATCATAATTCTGCTGTTTATTTGTCTCTTTTTCTTCTCCATACAGACCGCCTGCAACCGGATAGGTCAACCATTTATTTCCCCAGAAATAGTAGTTCATATTATCGGTATAGGCTACACTATTCAGATCCGTATATCCATCCGGTGCTACTGCACAACCATTTTCATCCAATTTATAATCCACGCCTTCTTCTCCATAGACCAGAAGGTTATCTACATATTCATCTGTGTACAGCAGATTCATAAATTTGCAGGCTGCTGAAGGATTTTTACAGCCGGAATTTACCATCCACGCCCCGGAGTTTCCAGACCAGATCATCGAATCACTGATCTGTACATTTTCAAATGGATGACCATAGTTGTTTGTATACTGCTGCGCAATCTTTGGATTACCAAGACCACAGAATGTGCCAAAGCAGTTGCCGGACATCAGTAATTCTGCGGTAGTTGCTGTTGTGGTAGCTGCATCACTTGCATAATAACCAGCTTCAAACCAGCTTCTGGTCAGTTCGCACAGTTCTTTAAAGTCTGTCGTTTCATATATATCCACTACAGTTGCATTATCCTGATAAGCCACACCGGAAACGGATGAAGCGATATTGTCGCCTAATGGATCAATTTTATCAATCTTGCCAAGATAACTTTCAAATAATGCATTCGCTCTGTTCGGATCAATGATTGTCATATCTGGATAAGCTTCTTTTACCTTTGCAAACACTGCTGTCAAGTCTTCCGGTTTGGTAACCTGACTCATATCGATTCCAAGTTCCTCAGTAATATCTTCACGATAGGTAAATCCACCCGGTACATAGTTAGAACCCATATTCAGAATTCCATATGTTTTTCCCTCTACCGTTGTCGGTGCCAGAAAACCATCGTAAAGAGTTTCTGTTGTTTCTTTCAGATCATTGTCCAGATACTCTGTAATATCCAGCGCTGTTCCATCCTGAATATATTTCAGATGCGACGTATTATAGGCCTGAAATAAATCCAGCTGTTCTCCGGATGCCAGCATCAGATTCACCTGATTCATATAATCAGAATTGGAAAACAGTACCAGTTTGACCTTCGTATTGATCTTATCTACCGTATAATCGTTGATCAGGTTCTGAATTCTTTCCAGTTCTGATGACTCTGGGATATTGTTCTGTGTCATATACGCAAATACAATTTCTGCCGGTTCTTCGCTGTCGCTGCTCTCCTGTTTACTGCTTTCCTGTTTTCCGGTTGCATCACCGCTCTGTGCTCCACCACACCCGCTCAGCAGAGATCCCACTGTCAGGGTGGCCATCAAAATCGCCAAAATCTTTTTCTTCATTTCTTTCTCCTTTCTTCTTTCCGGTTCCTTTTGATAGACTTATCATAGCGCAAAAAAAACGAAAGTTCTTACACAAAAAAGTACAAAAACTTTCGTTTTTAAGCTATCTATTCTTTTTTCCGAAACTCTACCGGTGAAACTCCCGTATATTTTTTAAATACAGATGAGAAATACGGGAGCGTATCAAATCCGACTTCCAGCGCAATATCAATCACCTTTGTATTGGTGTTTTCCAGCAAATGTTTCGCTTTTTCCACGCGCAGAGAATTAATATAATCATTCAACGACGTTCCGATATCCTTCCGGAACATTTTTCCAATGTATTCCGGTGAAAAATGAAACCTCTCCGAAAGCGTATTTCTGTTAATATCTTCCGTATAATGTTCTCTGATATAATCAATTACCTGATCTGTGATCCTTTTTTCTGTTTTTTCTTTCCGTTCCTCCTGTGTCAGATCAAATACCTTATTCATCAGCCATGTCATCCACTGCACCATAGAAAATTCCGATTTAACCGCATTCATATCCAGTTTCAGATAGATCGGGTCACGAATCACGCTGTTCATATTTTCCTTTTTATCATGGAGATATTTGCTTACAAGCTGTGTCAGTTCCACCTGAAAATTGCGAAATCCTTCTACGGAATGCATCGTTTGCTTTACATGCTGCAGCGTTTTTTGTAAATATTCCATTGTACTTACCCTGGAACCCTTGTTCAGACACTGCAGAATATAATCTTCGTCCAGAATATGTCCGGAAGCCTCCTTTTCTCGGAGCAATGCCATAAATTCCTTTATTTCCCCTTCGTCATAAATATGCGTTTTGTCATATTCCATTATTTTCTCTTTTTCCAAACCTGCTTCATAAAAAGAAACGCTTGGGGATATGTATCCGATCTGCAATACATCCGGAAAATATTTTTCAAATATGTTTCTGACCTGTGCCGCTCTCTCCTTCGTCTCCCTTTCCGAAAATTCCGACAGAATTCCAAGATAGGTTCCCTTATTTTCTTCCCAGCAGATCACATTTTCCATTCTAATTTTTTCTGTGAATGCTTCTGCCAGAATATTTTCCATTGCAAATTTATAAATGGATTCCTGTTCCTTTTCTTTACCGAAGTCCATTTTGCCACTGGCAAAATGAAGAATCACAACACAATATTTTTCCTGAATCTCTTCCTCTATCCCCTGTTGCTTGATTTCCTCCTCGAGTCCCTGTTTCTGCACACCGGGTTCCAGCAATACTCTTGTCCAGAAATATCGCACCATCTTTCTTTTTCCGATCTTCCAATATTCCCGGATTTCCTCCGTTTTTTGTTTCCAGGCTATTTTTTCTGTCACACGAAGCAAGGCCTGATTGATTTTATTCATATCAATTGGCTTCAGCAGATAGTTTGCCGCACCATTCTGCACAGCTCCATAGGCATATTCAAATTTTTCATGGCTGGTCAGAAAGATAACCTCTGTCTGGATTTTCTGTTCTCGTACCCATTCCAGAAAATGAATTCCATTCTCCTTTGGCATTTCAATATCACATAAAATCAGTTCCACTTTATTTTTTTGCAAAATATCTCTGGCCATAGAAGTATTGTAGGCCACATAGATCTGGTCAATAGAAAGTAACGCGCGATCCAGCTGTTCTTCCAATACCTGCGTTGTCACAATTTCATCATCTACAATCAGCAAATTCATCTCTCTTCGTCTTTCTCCTCATCTGTACATTTCAGTGTTTTCGGAATCCATATGGTTATTTTGGTTCCTTCCGGTTCCAGATTCTCCAAATACAGAAGATGATCCTGCTGGTACATCATCTTCAGAACCTCTTTTACATTTTTTATTCCAATTCCACTTCCATCTTTTTTTTCTGTTATTTCCATATCTTTATTCACAAAGTCCAGTATTTCCTGTGAAAATTGACCCTGCGATATATATAGTTCCAGTTTTAAGTAAACTTCCTTCCCCGAGAAGCTCCACAATGCCTGAATCAGAACCGTAGTGAACGAATCAATACTGATCACGTGCTTAAATATATTTTCCAAAAATGTATGCAGGATCATCTGCGGCACTGGATACTGCAGCAGTTCTTCCGGTATATCCATATAGACATAAAAGCAATCCCGGTACATGAGTCGCTGCATTTCCAGATATCCCTTGGCATTCTTTATTTCATCCTGCAGCGGAACAGTATGCAGACCGGTTCGAAACATATAACGAATGTTCTGTGAAAATGCCTGAATAAAGGCATGGACATTCTCTTCCTCGTGCTGATAAACCATGCTGTTAATGGTTGATAAAGCATTCAGGAAATAATGTGGTTTTAATTGCATATGAATATACTTCAGCTGCACATCCTTCATTCGAAGTTCCTGTTCGTACTTTTGCACCCTCATTTCAAGAATCGTCTGTACCATATCATTATATGCCTGTTTTACTTCTTCCATTTCGTAGCTGTTTGTATTATATTCCGCTCTTGCCCTGAAATCTCCACTGTGAATTTTTCTGGACACCCAGAACAGGTCTGCAATCGGCCGGAAGATTTCTTTTTGCATATACCAGACAATTGTTCCAAAGGAAAGCAAAGACAGTACTAAAAATCCAAAAATAACGATACCGGAGGTAGAATATGCGGCATACTCGGATGATTTTACACTGTAATACATCTGATATGCATCTTCCAGAACAGATCCCTGATAGATACTGATGGATGGATCCTGTTTCTGCAGATTCTCTATCGCTTCTCCATATGTCCAATCCTCTCCTGAACCGCACAGAATTTTCCCTTTTTTGTCTGTAAGATAGAACGCTGCCTCTTTGATGGACATATCATTATAGTTTAACAAAGAGTCCAGTCTTTTTTCTGATACCAATACAGCGATCGTATTTGCACCATAATTATAATATTTTACCAGATACACCTGCTTCCCCATGACAGTGGAAGTCCAGCCGGATGTAGGAGTTTTATCAAACGTATTACGCTTTTGAAGATATTTTTTGATATCTTTTATTGTATCATATGTTATATTTCCATTTCTCTGAATCAAAATACTGTTGTCTTTACAATTAACAATCACATAGGCATCCGCTTCTTTGGTATCCTGGCATTTTTCCTTAAGAATTTGCAACATTTGATACTGCGCTTTCACTTTTTCCAGATTATTTTCTCCGTTCAGCTGTGTCAAAAGCAGGCGATACCCCAGAAGAAGATCCAGGTTATCATCCAAACGTTCCAATACACTTTCCATCGTATTATGATAAATCTGCAGTGTATTTTCCACCAGGTTTTCCTCATTTTTTTTAGCAATATCAACAATAAACGCTTTGTACAGAAACAGTAAAATAATCTGCAGAAGCAAAAAAGTAGTAAAAAAAACGCCCATGGTACTTCTGATTTTTCTTTTTTTCATCTTTTCCCGACTCTCCCTGAAGTTTGTTATCGTGACCGATTACATTATATACTAATTTTCGGACAGAAGAAAGACTGTCCAAAGATTACTTGCAGCTTGCGGAAATGATTTTTCAGACACTTTTTTTCATAAACGATTTTTCTTTTACATACATTATAGTAAAAACGCCCGTCCGTTCGCCTCTCGTCCGCTCACAGACGGCTTTTCAAAAAGGAGTGTGCCCGCCCATGAGTTCCAAAACGAAAATCATTGTACTACATATGAAAGAAGTGGTTTACACCGCTGTTTTTCTTGCTCTCGCGCTGATTCTTCTCGTGGTGTTTCTGATCATGTTCTCCGGGAAGAAGGATTCTGCGAAAAAACCTTCTGTCACCACTGCTGCTTCCGCCGAAAATGCACGCTACATTCCCGGCATCTACACCTCCACGATCTCCCTCGGCGACCAGACCTTCGATGTGCAGGTCAATGTTGAGCAGGACCGCATCACCGCGATTTCACTGAATAACTTAAGTGAAACCACCGCCGCCATGTATCCGCTCATGGAGCCCGCGCTCGATTCCATCGCAAGCCAGATCTATGTGAATCAGACGACGGAAGGCCTCATCTACGGAGAGGACGACCGCTACACCTCCGAACTGCTCGTCTCCGCGATCAATCAGGCGCTCGAACAGGCTCAAAATCCTTCCTCCGCAGAATCCTGATCTTTCCATGCAAAAAGGCCTCGAAGCATTCTTCTGCTCCGAAGCCTTTTTTCTGTCGTGCATCTCAAAATTTGATTGTCTGCACCAATTGGGATTATCTTTGTTTCTTTCCGTATTTCCTGTTTTGTTTTTTACAGCTGGTCGAGTTCCTCTCTCCAGAGCTTCACGCACGCATCACTCGGCATACGCAGGTCGCCGCGCGGGGATACCGCAACGCTTCCGACCTTCGGGCCATCCGGCAGGCAGGAGCGTTTGAACTGCTGCGCGAAAAATCTCCAGTAGAACGTTTTCAGCCATTTTAAGATCGTCGCATCATCGTAGACACCGGCAAATGCAAGTTTTGCCACACGGTAAATCTTGAGCGGTTCGTACGTCACACGCAGCATATAGTATAAGAAGAAATCATGAAGCTCGTACGGTCCGACGAGATCTTCTGTTTTCTGAGAAATGACACCATCTTTCGGCGGCAGCAGTTCCGGGCTGACCGGCGTGTCGAGCACATCCAGAAGGATATCGGAAAGTGCTTTTTCCCCGCAGGTGTCCGCATAATACTGTACCAGATGGCGCACCAGGGTTTTCGGTACGGACGCATTGACGGCATACATCGACATATGGTCGCCATTGTACGTTGCCCAGCCAAGTGCCAGCTCGGAAAGATCACCAGTTCCAATGACCATACCGCCGGACTGGTTGGCAAGATCCATCAGAATCTGGGTTCTCTCACGCGCCTGTCCGTTTTCATACGTCACATCATGCTTCTCCGGATCCTGTCCGATGTCGCGGAAATGGAGATTGACGGCCTCTTTGATATCAACCTCTTTTAAGGTTGCACCAAGGCACCGCGTCAGTTCACAGGCATTCTGATACGTGCGGTCCGTCGTTCCAAAGCATGGCATGGTCACAGAAAGAATCTGGTTTCTCGGAAGGCCGAGCAGATCGAACGCTCTTGCAGTGACGAGCAGTGCCAGCGTCGAATCGAGTCCGCCGGAAATACCGATGACCGCGCACTGGCAGTGCGTATGCGCCAGACGTTTTTTCAGTCCCATGGCCTGAATATTTAAAATTTCATCACATCGCTGATCCCGGTTGTGCTTATCCGACGGTACGAACGGCCGCGGATCGAAGTAACGGATCAGCTTTGTTTCTTCTATTGTTAATGAGAACTTAACCACCTGATAACCGTCGGTTCTCTGTTCCGGATATGTGGTCATTCTTCTGCGCTCACTCGTCAGACGATCAACATCGAGATCCGCGCAGACGATCTGATTCTCGAACCGTTTTGCCTCGGCAAGAATCGTTCCGTTCTCCGCAATCAAATGCTGTCCGCCAAAGACGAGATCCGTCGTGGACTCGCCCTCGCCTGCTGTCGCATAAATATAACCGCAGATCAGACGTGCCGACTGTGCACTCACGAGGCTTCTCCGATAGCTGTCTTTTCCAACCATCTCATCACTCGCGGAAAGATTGACGATCACCGTCGCACCGGCCAGGGCATGCGCCACACTCGGCGGATTCGGGGTCCAGAGATCCTCGCAAAGCTCTGCAGCAACTTTGAGGCGCGGCATCTCCGCACACTGGAAGAGCAGATTCATGCCGAACGGAACCTCTTTTCCGAAAAATTCCGTCGTTGTCACCGCTTCTTTTCCCGGCGTAAAGTGACGCAGCTCATAAAATTCATTGTAGTTCGGCAGATACTTTTTCGGTACGACGCCGAGCAGCTCTCCATGACAGAGTACAGCGGCCACGTTAAACAGCTTTCCGCCCTGTTCCCACGGAAGGCCGACAAAAATCAGTGCATCGGTCCCTTTCGTTCCGTCGGCAATCTCTTTTAATCCCTCTTTCGCCGCGTCGATCATCTGGCTCTGCCAGAATAAATCGCTGCAGGTATAGCCGGTCAGCGCCAGCTCCGGGAGCACCATCACTTTTGCGCCCTCGTCCTCCATTTTATGAATGGTTTCCAGAATGACTCTCGTATTTTCTCTGACATCCGCTACTGCCACCGCACAGGAAGCGGCTGCGACTTTTACAAATCCCTGTTTCATCTCTTTATCCCTCCGCTATTTGCTTTTGCGCAGTAATTCTTTCAGATCCTCGGTAGAAAATTCATAGGCGCTGTTGCAGAAATGGCATTTCAGCTCCACCGGTTTTGCTTCCTGAATCATCTCGTTCAGTTCTTTTCTTCCGACCGCAATCAGCGCTTTCGATACACGCTCACGGCTGCAGTTGCAGTAAAACTGGGTCGGCACGGTATCGTTGATCACAAGGTCCATGTCTCCAAGCAGTTTTTCAAGAATCTGCTCCGGAGTCAGGCCCTCGTCAAGGAATGCGGTAACGGAATTGACTTCTGCCAGACGCTGCTCCAGTTTTTCAATGACTTTCTCATCGCAGAACGGCATCAGCTGAATGATAAAGCCGCCGGCCTGACGGACGGTATTGTCTTTGTTCATCAGCACACCGAGTCCGACGCTGGACGGAACCTGCTCACTCGTTGCAAAATAGTAGGTCAGATCCTCTGCGATCTCACTCGTCTGCAGAACGCACTGTCCGACGTACGGCTCTTTCAGTCCAAGGTCTTTGATGACATCCATGAATCCGACGCCGACAGCACCTGCCACGTCAAGTTTTCCTTTTTTGTTGGCCGGAATCACGACGTTCGGGTTTCCGACGTAACCTTTTACATTTCCTTTGGAATCTGCTGTTACGGTAATGCCGTTCAGCGGTCCGCCGGCATGGATGCGCAGGGTCAGAAGGTCTTTATCTCCCTTCATCATAACGCCCATCATTGCACCTGCCGTCAGAAGGCGGCCCAGCGCTGCGGTTGCAACCGGGCTCGTGTTGTGATCCTGGCGTGCTGTCTCTACGGTTTCTCTTGTTGTCGCTGCAAACGCACGAATCTGTCCGTCTGCCGCTGTTGCTCTTACAATATAATCCATGTTTCTCTCCTATTTCTCACTTTTTCCTTTTTCTCTTGCTACGACATAAATACGTTCGCTCTCCGGTCTCGGCGCATCCTTTGTGAATGCATCGTAGGCCGTCACAAACTCCATGCCTGCCTCTTCCAATAAGCGGCGGATCGTCGCAAGATCGTACGCTCTCTGATAATGTACCTCCTCAAATTTACGGTACAGATCGGAATCTTCTCCCTCCGGGATGAAAATGGCAAGCTCATATTCGTTGATCTCTTCTTCCGGGTCATAGTAATTGTCCCAGATGAAGCTTGCCTCCTCGCGGTTTTCCGCAATCGTAGTCTCACCCATCTGTTCATATTTATACTTGGTATTCAGATCAAAGATAAACATTCCCTTCGGGTCCAGATAATTGTTGACGAGCGAGAAGACTTCCCGCAGATCGTCTTCCTCCAGAATATAGTTGATGGAATCGCAGATGCTCACAACCGCCTTCACGGTTCCGTAGAGCTCAAATTCCCGCATATCCTGAAGCAGATATAAAATGTTTAAGCCGGACTCGGCGCGTTTTTCACTGGCAATCTCGAGCATATCCTCAGAATTGTCCACGCCGATCATATCGTAGCCCTCTTTGGCGAGCAGCTCGGTCATGTTTCCCGTTCCGCAGCCAAGATCGAGCACCAGTCCGTCTTCCACCTGATATTCTTTTAAAAGCTGAATCAGATATTTGCTCCAGGCAGGATAGTCCACGTTGTCCATGAACATGTCATATACCTGGGCAAAACTGGTATAACTTTCATTCATCTTTCTTTTCTCCTTCATCGTTTACAGTAGCTACGCCTTATTGTATCACATCACACAGGGCAACTCAATATACGAAAAGACCTGCAGGATCCCTGCAGGTCTCATTCACTCCCCGAGTTGGGCTCGAACCAACAACCCTTCGGTTAACAGCCGAATGCTCTACCATTGAGCTATCGAGGATTATTTAATTGAAGATATTTGATATACCTTCAAAACCGCATACACTTTACATCTATCATTCCATTTCTGTGAACACAACCATTCAGGTCAAGCCCTCGACCGATTAGTAACAGTCAGCTCCATGCC
>NZ_QUIM01000039.1:385-958 GCF_003480245.1 Blautia sp. AM42-2 | reverse complement strand
TAGGCTTGCCTTTCGGCTTTCTAGCGGGTGGTGGAAGAACTATAGTTTCATAGAAATCTTCCAGATCTGCAAATGTAGACTGCAGGATAAGTTCATCCTTTGTGTGCCTGGTTACAGCAGTTCGCAGGTTATCGGGCACAAAGTATTTCGTAACAGCACCATAAAATGAAACAGCATGGGCACAGCCTTCTATAAAACATGGGAGCTTCTCATTTGGAAAAGCTTCTGCATAGATCAGACTGCTGACTCCAAGAGTGGTCGCAAAGATATGGACTTTTTTGATCTCGCCCGTTTCGGTATCTGTTAACAGTTCCGGCTGATCACCGACCCAGTCGATATACATCTTTTCACCCGGGATTCGGTTTACGGCCATTGATACCTTCTGGCCACCATAGTTTTCTGCTATGAATCGGTTGAAGTATTCGTAAAACTGTGACTTCTCATAACCATCAGGATTCTTTTCTTTATAATCCAGCCAACAGAACGAAATGTTCATGCGGCTCCCTGGTGCATGGATTCTGTCATAGTAATACTGGAAATCTGGAAGTGGGACATCTTTCCTCTGTAGATTTT
>NZ_QUIM01000039.1:0-375 GCF_003480245.1 Blautia sp. AM42-2 | reverse complement strand
CATCTTTCCTCTGTAGATTTTTCTGCGGATAGAAAAGGTTCTCAACTTCCTTAGGTGCCATCATTCGGAGTTCCTCGATTGGGATTCCGTTGGCATGGTATCGGCTCATGATCAGATTTAATGTACCTGAGCCAATCTTGTAACGGTCCATAACGGACCTGGTCTGGCATCCATTCAAACGCATCTGGATGGAGCCGATAATCGTGTTGTAGTCTTGCATAGTTATGCCTCCTTTCGCAATCATTTGATGACTACGAAAGAACTATAACACGTTGAAAACTTATTGATCAGCTGAAGCGGAAACGCGTTCAGTTACATCCGGAAAGACTGATCAGCTCTTAGCGGAATGCGTGGTCAGATGAGCCGGAATTTGCA
>NZ_QUIM01000038.1:0-1016 GCF_003480245.1 Blautia sp. AM42-2 | reverse complement strand
TTATAGCAAACCTCTTAAATAATGCAGTCCCTTTACAGCGGTGATAAAATATAGTGTAGGAGATGATAGTATGCTACACAATGAAGCTAGAAAACGGGTATTGGAGGCCTGGGATAAAACTCATAATGCCAGGGAAATTGCAAAATATTTTTCAGTAAATGAAAGCACCGTATACCGCCTTGTAGAAGAGCGTGCACGCACTGGCAGTTATGAGACCAGAACGCAGATGAGAGGCCGGAAAACAATTCTTACAGAAAAACAGCACCACGATATTCTGGGACTTGTACAAGAACAACCAGATATCACAATGAAGGAGATTGTCGAAACGCTTCATTTACCTGTAGGCGATGAAGCCGTCAGGCGTTTTCTGATAAAGCAAGGTTATACTTATAAGAAAAAGTCTTTGCACGCAAAAGAACAGGAGCGTCCCCGATGTGCAGAGAAAACGCAGTCAATGGATAGAAACTATATCTGGTGCAAATGCAGAACATCAAATATATCTCGATGAAAGCGGTATTAATACAAACCTCACAAGACACTATGCACATGCAGTACATGGGAAACGTGCCATGGATGCTACCCCGATCAACACGCCTGCCGGAACAACTGTTTTGTCATCCATACGGCTTAATGGCAGTCTGGTATATACTACGTACCAAGGTGGAACAACTGCACAGCGATTTCGTGAATATATGGGAAAACAATTGATACCGAGCCTTGAGAAAGACGATGTTGTAATCATGGATAACATGCGCTCTCATCATGCCAAAATAGTGACGGAACTTTTAGACAAGGCGGGGATCTCCTATCTATATTTGCCACCATACAGTCCAGATTTGAACCCTATTGAAAAAATGTGGTCAAAAATGAAATCCTTTCTCAGAAAGAGGAAAGTCCGTGTTGCTGCTGAACTACCTGAGGCTGTAAAAGCGGCCTTAGAAACAATAAGTACGAACGATTGCAAAGGGTGCTTCCACGCATCTGGAATTTGCGCTAATTAAGAGGATAGCTATAGA
>NZ_QUIM01000037.1:0-1261 GCF_003480245.1 Blautia sp. AM42-2 | reverse complement strand
CTATAAATGAGCAAATAACGAAAATTGCACAAAATCACCCTGCAATCGTTAAAACTTCCTCAAGCGAAGCTCCATGCTGGATCAGCCGATAAATAGCTGTAATCCGTTCTTCCTTTAACTGTTTTTGAAGGTAAAAATAACCTTCTTCAAATGTGCAGTGGTTTCCTTTGCACATACAGCACAGGTAATGGGTGAATGACATGATCAACCAGTACCTTTGGATTCCCTGGCTGGAACGGATCTGATATTTGTCCAGTCCCAGTTTCTGTTTACTCTGCCGGAAGAACAATTCAATAGACCAGCGTTTGGCATACGAATCAAGAATCTTCTGCGTAGACAGGGACACGTTAGTGGAAATAAATACCCTCAGTGCCTTTGGATTCCCAAAGCATTCCTCTGGATAACTCAGAAGAACAACTGCATTTGAAATCTTATTGAGATTTCCTTCGTAACGGTAAACGTAAAATCTCCTTTTATCAACGGTCACAAGGCTGACATTTGGATCGCTTTTCCGTATACGAAGTGCAAGTTCGCTGGCTTTCTGACGGATGCCCATCGGATAAAGGATTCGGTTACCAATCGTATAAAATCCTTTTTCCAGAAAGCTTTTCATGATACCGGCTGACGTATACCAGCTGTCACAGAGAAAGTAGGAAATCACAGGGGCTTCCGGCAGTTCCGTGGCGATATCCTGTACGATTTTAATTTTTGATTTTGTCTTATCATACAGTATGACCGCATAGTTCAGCGTGATTCCATTGCAGGAAAGCATAACAGAAACAACCTGGTGTCCATAATCCTGTCGTCCTTTGAGGTGCGATTGATGAAAATACGCCGCTTCGATTGGATGCAAATCCTGTGACGAAGGCTTGATATGGGAAGCAATCGTATCGTCCACAATGCAGAAGATTGGCTGACCGGAAGAACGGGCCTCCTGATAAATCAGTTCAACAATACTGCTTTTCAGAGCTTTTTGTAAGGCAGAATCGTTCCATTTTCCATGATTCAGGAAATAAGCAACGGTTGTCCTGTGATGCTGGCTGGTGATAGAAAAATCAACCGTTTTACCACGATATCCGCGTAGAAAGACAGAAACAATAATAGTCATTAAATGTTGGAGATAAATATCCGACAAAAAATGATGAATTTTTAAAGCTTTTAGGTAATTGTAAATTTTATTGGAATGATGTATAATGTTTGCGACAGGCACCCCCTTGTTTGCGTGAGTAGGTTGATGGTCGCACTTCAATTATACATCATT
>NZ_QUIM01000036.1:0-1470 GCF_003480245.1 Blautia sp. AM42-2 | reverse complement strand
CATTTATCGGTTGATCCAGCATGGAGCTTCGCTGAAGGATGTTTTAATGATTGCAGGGTGATTTTGTGCAATTTTCGTTATTTGCTCATTTATAGTTTCTAATATAATGAATTATTTTGTACTCTATTTACCTCAAAAACAGAGCCGGGAGTGATGGATATCGTAGTATCATGTACCGAATAGCTGATAAATAGATATAGTTTTAAAAGCATCCCTTTTGTTTGCTTTATAAAGGCTATTTTCCCTCTGATCAACTATGATGATGAACCTTCCGTGTCTAAAGGGATCATGTCCCAACTTCCTTCGTCCCATCTACCATACACTGAGTGCCAGCCAAGCTCCTAAACAGGGTCCATGCCCCATGGTAAACACCGATGCCGACTACAGCTCTTGTTTTTTCTGTTCGATTGTTACTGACCTGCATTCATCTATTATGGTACTGATTTACTCAGTGGACGCTATACCATTACAGATTCCTGTTAGTCTTTTGGCTGATGTGGTCCGTTTCAGACCTCATCATTTACGGGTTTCTGTTCCAGAACCCTGTCCAGTCTCCAATTCGGATTATCACAGACTCGACAGAGTTCTGGAAGTATTCACTGTTTTTGCTCTTTATGCTGCTTTTGCTGCTAATGCAGCTTTTGACCGTTTGATGTCCTTTAACATTTTTTGCGGATCATAGTCTTTTCCTGTCTTCAGGATGGTGTATATTACTCTTAATATCTTGCAGGCTATCACTATCAGGGACTGCATCTTTTTCAGCGGGTTGTCAGCCCGTGTTGTGTAATATACATGCAATTCTTTAAATTCTTCGGCATGGGAAACTGCTGATTTTGCCGCCTGGAACAGCCAGTACCGGAGCCGTTTGCGTCCCCTGTGACTGATCTTTGTCTGCCCTTTGTGCTTACCTGAACTGCATGCTACAAGACTCATTCCGCTTAATTTCTGGATTTCTTTTACATCATCAAATCTGCTGATGTCTCCCATTTCTGCCACAATTCCGGCTAAAATATTTTCACCCACGCCTTTGATCTCCAGGATATTTTCTGCATAAGGTATTTCCATGCATTTTTTATGCAGGGTATTCTCTATCCAGGCAAGCTGTTCATCCAGTTTCATGATTTCTTTCGCAAACCACTTCACTGTCTCACGACCGACACTGGATCCATCTTTCAGTCCTACGCTTTTTTCTGCATACTCCACGATTTCACTGGCTCTGCTATAGCCGCGTCCTCTTAGCTTCGCTTCATGCCAGATGTTCCTCAGACCTTCTGTCCCCAGTTCTGTAATCTCTGATGGAATGCACGACACTTTCAATACTTCCAATGCGAATGTACCATCGATTTTTTCCAAATGCGTCCATGTATTCTGGGAAATAGATCTTAAGCTCCCTGTGAAGACGGTTAATATTTCTATAGCTATCCTCTTAATTAGCGCAAATTCCAGATGCGTGGAAGCACCCTTTGCAAT
>NZ_QUIM01000035.1:0-1532 GCF_003480245.1 Blautia sp. AM42-2 | reverse complement strand
CGGTTGATCCAGCATGGAGCTTCGCTGAAGGATGTTTTAATGATTGCAGGGTAATTTTGGGAATGTCTAAAAAAGTGTGTAAGTAAATTGTCTGACAATTTTCCCTTTGCCTGCTTGACTACCTTGCTTTAAATGCCGGAATGCCAGTCAAGGTAAGGGTTCCAGCCTTGACTGACAATTCTGGCATTTGATAAAATCTTGAGAGCAGATCAGAAAAACTTACACAGTTTCTATTACATTCTTGTAATTTTGTGCAATTTTCGTTATTTGCTCATTTATAGTCTGAAAATCATTTCAAAATTTTTTTAAATTTTTACCCACTTGCTTCTTTTCACTCATATCAAAAATAAGATTTTAATTATGATTTTTTATCAAAAATCTTTTCACACAAAAGTACAGCTTTTTCAGTCTTTGATAAAGTATAACGAAAATTCCATTCTAAATCTATACATTCCAAATACCATTGCACTTTCATTTTTCAGAAATATCTATATTCGAATCTTTAATAATATAATGCGGTCTATGTTTTGTTTCCATATATATTTTAGCAATATATTTTCCAATAATACCCATACAAAACAGCTGAATTCCACTAACAAAAACAATAATACAAACCAAAGATGCCCAACCATCTACAGAATTATTAAAAATTAATTTTCTTACAATAATAGCCACTAAAAAAACAAAAGATAGAAATGTCATTACTATTCCTAACCAAGAAGCCATATTTAATGGAACTTCCGAAAAATTAATAATTCCATCCAACGCATATTTAATCAGATTTCCAAAACTCCACTTTGTTTTTCCTGCAACACGCGCCACATTTTCATACTCCAACCAATATGTATTAAACCCAATCCAACCAAAAATTCCTTTCGAAAACCGATTATATTCATCCATCGCAACTATAGAATCTACCATTTTTCTTTTCATAAGGCGAAAATCTCTTGCTCCATCCATAATGTCCGCATCAGAAATTTTGTTAATTAATTTATAAAATTTTTTAGCAAACCATGACCGAATATGAGGTTCACCTTTTCTACTTATTCTTCTAGTAGCTACACAATCATAATTCTGTGTGCAAAGAATTTTTAACATTTTAGGTAATAAACTCGGGGGATCTTGCATATCCGCATCCATCACAGCAACATAATCTCCATCAACATTTTGAAAGCCAGCATACATAGCTGCCTCTTTTCCAAAATTTCTTGAAAACGATACATATTTTAAATTTTTATCATTTTCTCCAAATTTTCTCAGCAACTTTAACGTATCGTCATTCGATCCATCATCTATGAATATAAGTTCATAATCACATTCCATACTATGCAATACCTTACTAATTTCCTTATAAAATATAGGAAGCGATTCTTGTTCATTAAAACACGGTATAACTAATGTTATCTTCTGTTTACTCACTTTCTTCTCCGTTCTTTTTAATAATAATCATTGCTATAGCTATTTTAAGTTTCTAACTATAAATGAGCAAATCCTAAATTTTGCACAAACTAAAGACACCCTCTGCTGAATGA
>NZ_QUIM01000034.1:0-1632 GCF_003480245.1 Blautia sp. AM42-2 | reverse complement strand
TTATTGTATCATAGAAGAACCTTATAAACATTATTTTACAGAAAAAGTTTCATACTCTCTTTACCCTTGATTTTCAAAATGAGCCGCCCTTTTTCTGGGCGGCTCAAAGTTACTCTGTTGTCCGAAGTTCCTCCGGCAATTCTTTTGACCAGGGCAGCAACTGATCCAATTTTTCTTCTTCGGGAAACGGTCCCATCCACCGCAGCTGATCAAGGACATATGTAAGATACAGATATGGCTTCAACCCATTTAAAAGTGCAGTCTCTGTGATGCTGTATACAACAGCACTGGCATCTGCACCGTGGATACTTTTCGAAAACAGCCAGTTCCGACGTCCTACAGCGAAGTTTTTAATCGCGCGCTCCGCACTGTTATTGTCAATGCTCAGATGCCCATCCTCCAGATAACGGCGCAGATACGTCTCCTGATTCAGCGCATATAAAATGGCATCACCAATAAGGGAAGACCGGTCTACCGAATCTTCCATCGAATGTAACCATTCAAAAAATGCATCCACGACAGGACGGGACTGCTTCTGGCGCTCCAGATACCGTTCTTCCGGCGTTTTATCCTGAATCAGTTCTTCTATCTTATAGAGGATTCCGATCCGGGACATCGCCTGATACGCAACGGTTCCACGCAGCTGTTCTTTGGTAAAATCCTTTTTCAATGCTGTAAGCGCTGCGTCAAACCTCCTTCTGGCATGCGTAAAGCATCCGGATATAACAATCGAATCTTTCAACCCGTGATATGCCTGGTACCCATCGCACGTGAGATATCCTTCAAATTGATCTCCCAGAAAGTTTTTGGGATGATAACCAGCCCTGGTCCGCTCATAATCGAAGAGAACCATCTGTGGTGCCCCACTGTAGCGGTCAGTCAGGTAGACCCACATCCAGTTTTGGGTAGAACCCTGCTGCTTCGGCTCGTCAATCACCTGAACCCGTGTCTCATCGCAGTGAATGTACCGGCTTTTTAAGAATTCTTCTTTCATCCGGTCGTAGAGCAGTCTCAGATATCGGTCTGCACAGCTGATGATCCAGTTCGCCATGGTTTTGGTGGAAAGCTTCAGGTTATACCTTGCGAATTCCCGTTCCTGTCTGGCCAGCGGCATGCCGTTGACATACTTTGCATTCATAATGCCTGCAACCAGGGACGGCGTTGCAATACTTCCCTTGATCAGGGCTGGAACTTTTTCCATCCGCTTCATAGCTCCGCATTCCGGACAGCTGTATACATAGGAGATTTCTTCGACTACCTCAAAACGGGCAGGAACGAACTTTAACCGTTTTACAGTCTCCTTCGTGACAACCTTATATTTTTTACCGCAGTCTGGGCAATAACGTTCCTGGCCTGTAAGCTTGTATTCCATCCGCTCTGTTACTTCGAAATGTGAAAGATCTTCCTCTTTCTTTCCGGCATGCTTTTTACGCTTGTGGGAAGTGACTTCGATTTCTTTCTCCGGGGCAGATTCAACATCTGATGCAGCTTCTGCCTCATTGAACAGATTCATCTGCTCATATCCATCTGCGTATTTTTCACTGGAAGCTCCAAAACGCTGTCTATTTGCAAGGTAAGCGCCAAATAATAATGCGGTTAGATACAAGATTACTCCAGCCCTTTACGAGTTGG
>NZ_QUIM01000033.1:0-1825 GCF_003480245.1 Blautia sp. AM42-2 | reverse complement strand
TCATTCAGCAGAGGGTGTCTTTAGTTTGTGCAAAATTTAGGATTTGCTCATTTATAGTTTAGATTATTACTGACCGGCCAGTTAGTAAAAATCTAAAGTACAAGAGGTATCTGAAATGAATGTTAAAACAAATAAGACAAAAAAGCAAGCAAATGTAGAAAATCAGGCAGTTAATCTTTTATCAAAAGAAGAACTCTGCAAGCGGATGGAAGGTGTTGAAAAAGAATTAAAATCGTATACCTGGAGAGAACTGGAAACAAACGGTAAATTTGCAAAAAATGATAAACTTTCCTTTATCACGGATGACATGCTTATAGTTGGATGCGATATAGGCAGTGAAACTCATTATATAAGAGCAATCGACATCCGAGGAAGGGAATTAAGCAGAAAAGCATTTGAATTCAGTAACACAGCAGAAGGCTTTGAAGCAGCTAAAGTATGGATGCTGGAGCTTGCAGTACAGAATAGAAAAAGCCAGATTGTCCGGGGGCTTGAACCGACTGGCCACTACTGGTTTACACTGGCTGCATGGCTGATCACGGCTGGAATCAGCGTTGTCCAGGTGAATCCATATGCTGTAAAACAGAGCAAGGAAATCGAAGACAACAGCCAGCTCAAGGATGACAGAAAGGATCCTATAGCAATTCCATAAATTACTGCAACTCTTGACTAAAGTGATATGCTTAAGCTAAGAGGTGATAGATATGTTACACAACGAAACCAGAAATCTTTTAATTCAAGCTTATAACAAAACACACAACGCAAAAGAAGTAGCAGAATGTTTTTCTGTTGATGTCAGTGCCGTATACCGTCTGGTTGAACAAATGAAACGGGAAGGTTCTGTTTCTGTCAAGACAAGTCTCAGGGGGCGTAAAGCTTCTCTCAAAGAGGCTGACCTGCAAAAAATACAAGAACTTGTACAACAAAAACCCGATATTACACTCCAGGAAATTATAGATACCCTTCAGCTAAAAATCTGCATCGAAACTGTCAGAAAAGCATTAATAAAACTGGGATATTCTTATAAAAAGAAATCCCTTCATGCCTCCGAGCAGGAGCGTCCCCGATGTACAGGAGAAACGCCGCTCATGGAACGGGACTATGTCTGGCATAAATGCTGAACACTTGGTATTTCTTGATGAAAGCGATATTAATACAAATCTCACAAGACTCTATGCACATGCATTACACTGGAAAAGGGCGGTTGACGCTGCACCATTAAATACACCAACAGCAACAACTGTCCTTTCATCCATCCGTCTGGATAGTACAACGATATTTACCATCTATCAGGGTGGCACAACAGCAGCGCGATTCCGTGAATACATAGAAAATCAGCTAGTTCCAAGTCTCAAAAAGGAAGACCTTGTAGTTATGGATAATATGCGTTCCCATCATGCAAAAACAGTGACAGAATATCTGGATAAAGCAGGAATTCACTATGCTTATCTACCACTGTACAGTCCAGACCTGAACCCAATAGAGAAAATGTGGTCAAAAATGAAGGCGATTCTTAGAAAACAAAAAGTACGTGTCGCTTCTGAGCTGCCTGAAGCTGTAAAAAAAGCTCTGGAAACGATAAGGCATACGGATTGTGAGGGGTGGTTCCATGCGTGTGGATATATGCACTAATTTATGAAAATGCTATAAACTGATTGCGAATCTTGTAAAAGATGGGAATTACGGAATGCCTTATCTTCCAGAAGAAATCTATGCAGACATGAGAAAACTTTCGATGTTCAGGGATCAGCTTACAGAAGACCGTATTATAGCAAACCTCTTAAATAATGCAGTCCCTTTACAGCGGTGATAAAATATAGTGTAG
>NZ_QUIM01000032.1:0-2144 GCF_003480245.1 Blautia sp. AM42-2 | reverse complement strand
GTGTCGGGTAAGGGACAAACCTTACGGTTATTCCCTCCCCAAAGAACGGAACGTGCGACTTTCACCGCATTCCGCTCACGTATCTATAACGCATAATATCCCATTTGCGCGGCTCGATTGGAATTCATAGCTCTTTTTCGGTTCAGACGGTACCTTTTTGCTCGGCATTCAAAGTATTCCCTGTCAAGAAATGGATTCTTGTTTAAAGATATTTGCCCTTTTCGCACAATTGGCATATCCATCATCAGAAATAGGATGTTTTTGTCCGACATAAATGTCCACTTTCTGCCTTTATGCTCTTTCCAGTATTTGTTAACTATCCAGTGCTTGTTTTTGTTTGGGTGTCTGCGTTTGGACCATCTCCACAACATTTCCCATATGCGATGATCCAACGTATGAAAGCACTTCTTAGCACATGATGAGTGATGATAATTTGCCCATCCTACTGTCACCTCATTTATTTTCTTTATGAGTATTTCCTGTGTGGCTGTCTGGTTTTCTTTTATTATTTCACTGATTTTTCTCGTAATTTTCTTCATAGATTTATGTGACGGCTTGATAATCAGTTTTCCTTTAAATTTACGAAAGTTCCAACCCAGAAAGTCGAATCCATCATTAATGTGAGTAATGACCGTTTTCTCTTCTGACAGTCTCAGTCCTCTTTCTTCAAGAAATCTTTCTATCATTGGTTTGATTTCTTTCAGTGTTTCTTTGTCAGATGCTGTAACGATAAAATCGTCAGCAAATCTCACCACATGTACTTTATGCGCATTGTACTTCACACTAAATGTCCTTTTAACTTTGCTTCTCCAGTATACATCCAGTATCATGGGTTCTAATCCATCAAGTACCATGTTTGCATAAGTTGGCGAGATAACTCCTCCCTGTGGAGAGCCTTCTATAGTCGGATATAACTTTCCCTTTTCTACATATCCACAACGCATGAACTCTTTCATAATTCTTTTGTTTCCGGGAATGTTATCCATCATCCACCGATGGCTGATTTTATCAAAGCAGCTTTTTATATCCCCTTCCAGAATCCATTGTGGAGAATCCTTTCTGCTAAGTACACTAAACGCATACTCACGTGCATCTTCAGGACTTCTGTATTTCCGAAATCCAAAGGAGATCCTGTCGGCAGTTGTTTCTGCCACTGGTTCCAGCGCAAGAAGTTGTAATGCCTGCATAGCCCGGTCTCTCATAGTAGGTATTCCCAAAGGACGCTTTTCTTTCTTGCCAAACTTTTCGATATATACCCTTTTCAATGGTTTTGCATGATATGTCTGGCAGTCCAGGCTCCTTACTGCGTTTACTTTTTCTTTATCAGATTTCCAAATTTCTCCATCTATACCTGGCGTTTTCTTTCCTCTGTTGCTAACCACTCGTTTAACAGCCAGAGCCTTCGCGTAAAATGAATTAGTTATTAAATACTGTAATCTCTTAACCAATCTCAGCTTTTGTTCTAATGTTGCCTTTACAATTCGAATCTGTAGCCTGTTAACTTGTTCTTCTGCTTTCTTCCAATCTATCTGGTTCCATTGAAGTTTCATGTCTGTATTGTCCTCACAAATGTGCCATTGAACTTGATACATTCACAGTTTCCAGTTTCTTCATGTAATTGATACGCGTTGGAAGTCTGCTTCCTTTCGGACAGGGCAAATCTTGAACCCTTATTTCATGCATTACACATGAACTTTCGCTTTTTCCAACATCCTCTGCCTTCTGTGCATTGTGCTTTTCTTACGATTAGCCTACCTTTTCCCAGGAGCACATAAGGTTTACCTTGTTTCGTCATTTAAATAATCTTGATATGTTTAGGTTCTGCCTATAGACCGGGAGTTCTCTGTCCGTTTGGCATGATACCATAGTAATTATCATGTCCCTGACTCCGTACTATTTTAGTCAAGGTGTATCAACCACTTTCACCTTTTACACGAGTGACGACCCTTACGACAGTTCACATACGTTAACCTTGCATATCTTTTCCTTGCAATAGGACAGATGTGGTTTCTGTCTTTCTCACGTTGTCCCGCTGCTCCGCACCTTTCATTACTTACTGGGCACTATGCGGTAGAAATACTACAAACGGATGTAGTAGTGAATTTATCACAATTTAAATGACGACTTGCAAGTCGCACACTATG
>NZ_QUIM01000031.1:0-2295 GCF_003480245.1 Blautia sp. AM42-2 | reverse complement strand
ATCCGGAAAGACTGATCAGCTCTTAGCGGAATGCGTGGTCAGATGAGCCGGAATTTGCAGTACTCAGGTTCTACCGTTTACAATCAAGGTACGGATGATTACCTACTTACCAAAAAAACGCAGGTATTCGTTCTCTTTTTGAATACCTGCGTTTCTTGTTTTTACATATCGCTATGCAAACATTATTTTTTCTTTTCTGTTTTCTCTTCTACAACTGCAGAATCCGGTTTTTCAACCTCTGTGATGGCTGTTTTGCGCATCGGGATACGGCAGTTTTTGTTGTTTCCGAACTCTACGATGACATCATCGTCTGTGATGTCGATGACAATTCCGTAGAAACCGCTTGTCGTGATGACTGCATCGCCGACTGCGAGGTCATTCAGCATTGCCTGCAGTTTTTTCTGCTCTTTCTTCTGCGGACGGATCATTAAGAAATACATCATACCGAACATGATGACCAGCCACATAATTAACATACCGGTGCTCATAACACCGCTGTTTGCTGTTGTTGTTGCTAAAAACATTTTCTTTCCTCCTGTTATTCGACGTTCTTTAGACACACCTATCATAATACACAATCCGTATCAGATGGGCAAGTCTTTTTCGGATATTTTCCAAAAATTTCATATTTTATTTAAAACATCAGCAATTCTTTTACAAGTTCCTTTTTTATAAATAGTTGCTTTCAAAACATCTAATCTATTTTGCCTTTTCCCATCCTCACCTTTTGCTAGTTGTTTTATATATTCTTTTGTTTCCTGCACATTCTTGCTTACATAAAACGCGTTTGCAATTGTAGTTTCAATTTTTCTTACATCAGACAAATATATAACCGGTTTTCCCATAAGTAAAAACTCTATTACAATCGAACTATAATCAGCAATTAAACAATCCGATTGGACAAAAGAAGATCTGTATGAACAGTTTTCATCAAACATAACATTTTTTAAAGATTTTACTTGATTTTTATATTTTTCAACATCTTCTCTCGTTAAATATCCTTTTTTTATATAATTATCAAACATTAACGGATGTGGACGAATAATTAAGCTGAGTTCTGCGTTGTTTGAAAAGTAATTCAAAAGAAAATCTTTATACATTAAAAATGTACTTTTTTCATTATCATCTGCAGGTGTCGTCCATCTAGGAATCCACAAAAAAGTTTTATTTTTTTTACCTTTTCTTTCATCGTATGTTATCAAATCAAATCGTGGATAACCAATATTATAAACTATTCTCTTTCCATCTGCATTTTGACAATATTTTAATTTCGACTGACAATATTTATAGGTTTTAATACAATCGCAAAAAATATAATCTACAAAAGTAAGTAATTGTGTTGTAAATGAAGTCCTAATCATTTCTTTCCCGTCAGCATAACTCGATCCATACGGAACATAACATACTCTTGAAATCTTTGATAAATTTGCAAATTTATATTCCATAGGATATTCTCTTTGGTAAGGTAAACCAAGAAAAATAAAATCGAATTTATAATCCTCCAGTCTTTTGAATTTCTTTTTTTGATCATCATATGAATTTATCACTTCTGCACCATTAGCAATTTGCGAAGCAAATTTTAAATTTTGCTCAATAGTATTAACATTTATTTTATTTGTAGCATGGTCAAACCTCGGTAATACAAGTAATGTTACATCATATCTTGCATCTAAACACATATATTCAAAGATTGATTGCACCGATGGAAATATCTCTATCCTCTGAATAATAAAACACATTTTTACTTTTTCATTCATCGTATTGAAATTTTTTTTTTGACTTAATAAGCATCTTTTTAAAAAATAATATCCCGAATTATAAAAATAAATTTTTATTTTTTCCTTGATTTTTCGAATAAATTTTTTGTTCATTATTTTTTACTCTCTCCTCATATAATATGTTTGTAAGCAAAAACTCGCAAACTTATTCCTTTTATTTTATCAACTATAAATGAGCAAATCCTAAATTTTGCACAAACTAAAGACACCCTCTGCTGAATGATGTATAATTGAAGTGCGACCATCAACCTACTCACGCAAACAAGGGGGTGCCTGTTGCAAACATTATACATCATTCCAATAAAATTTACAATTACCTAAAAACTTTAAAACTTCATCATTTTTTGTCGGAT
Organism: Blautia sp. AM42-2; assembly: GCF_003480245.1. Classification (NCBI taxonomy): domain Bacteria; kingdom Bacillati; phylum Bacillota; class Clostridia; order Lachnospirales; family Lachnospiraceae; genus Blautia; species Blautia sp. AM42-2. The sequence continues at coordinate 164 of NZ_QUIM01000031.1, read as the reverse complement.
ATCTATCTCCAACATGTAATGACCATTATTGTTTCTGTCTTTCTCCGTGGATACCGCGGTAAGACCGTTGACTTTTCTATTGTCAGCCAGCATCACAGAACAACGGTAGCTTATTTTCTGAATCATGGAAAATGGAACGATTCTGCATTGCAAAAAGCTCTGAA
>NZ_QUIM01000030.1:0-3545 GCF_003480245.1 Blautia sp. AM42-2 | reverse complement strand
CTGAATTTGATCCCTTTTTGCATTATCCCATCTTATCCTTTTGTCTCTGCGATGTTTTCTGGTTTTCGATATACTGTTTTACTGCTTCCAGCGGAGCACCACCCACCGTCGATACAAAATAGCTGTTTGTCCAAAGCGTCGGCATCTTAGTTTTAAGATATGGAAATTCCTGTCTTAAAATTCTGGAAGTATAGCCTTTGAAAGATTTTACGGCTTTGTGAATACCAAACTGAGGGTCTACTTCCAGCAGCATATGAACATGATCCGGCATGATTTCCATTTCCAGAATCTCTACAGAAAGATTTGCAGCATACTCTGTGAGCAGTTCCTTCAACCTGGTATCTACACCATTGGTTAATACTTTTCGTCTATATTTAGGACACCATACTACATGGTATTTGCACGAATAGACGACATTGTTGTTTGATTTATATGTTGTATTCATGTTTGTATTATACTATATTTTTCCATTTAATACAACCACTATTTTGTCCAGCTCAATTACTTGCGTAAATTCGATGGACGCGTCTTATATCCCCATAGCTAAAGCCTTAACTTGACCCATATTTATACAAGATAATTTCGATAAGCAAGCAATGAATATAGTACATCCAGTCCTTGCCAGATAGAACGTACTCCGGGCATACCATCGCTCGATGCACCTTTCGTCCCTCCAAGAACTCCCAGATCATAAATTGCTTCTTTAAGTGAATACGATTCAGGAATTTCCTTGTTTTTTCTTGCGCAACAACATAATACTTTCCATTCCTCTTCAACAAATACGATCCCACTTGAAATTTCCGGACATATTTTCCCAAGATAAGTCAGATTTAATATCTGCATTGCAATGACAGAATATAATAACGTTAGAAAGCTTAATCTCCCATATTCCCTTGCCTGGTTCTTTTCTATTTTGCACCCACTCTTTCATATAAAATGAAACCGTTCTATCTTCCATCTGTGTGCATAACACTGTACCAGCTTTTCTATTTCTTTTTCGCTCTTTACCGTTACCGTTGTCAGCAGAAACCATTCTGTCCCCTTTTTCCCGGATTCATGCACATAGATCGCTGTCAGCTCCAGCTTTTCCCGTAAATGCTTTTCCTTTCTCCTTTCAGGACGGTAGATTGTAACCTTTTTGCAATGGTAATCCATTTTTATATTTCTTGATGGGATATGCTCTTTGGGATTCCGGCTCATCCGGACAACCATGCTTCCTGCCACTGGGGAACTACGTAATTCATGAAAGATCTTTTTCCCATCATCTACCATACGATTTTGTACGATCCGGATCAGAAAATTTGCTTTCAGATCCGTTGCTTCTGAGAAAAATTCATAGAAATCACCTTCCCGGTCACATACTGTTAATATTGGGATATCCGCTGGCATTCTCAGCAGTGTTTCACGCATGCTGTCCAGTCATCGGAAATTTTCTTTTTCCTCTATTGGTCTGGAACGTTTTTGCTCTTTTGTCTGGAAATCGTCCTTCGGCTTTTCCCGTGTATTTGTCTCCTGGTAGATAATACCCAAAGGGATCCCCTGGTCTGTCACGGCGATGCAGGAATGGACCCGCATTCCCCTTTGCTCCGTACTGCAATAGTATCCCATTCCCTGGATCGCTTTCCGGTCTCCAAATCCAACAGCGGTAGTATCCTGAACAGCTAAGATCCACTCTGCATCTGCACATTTTATTTTTTCTACAGTTGCTCTGGATATGCTGTCAAGTAATTCATCTTTGGATATCTCGCTATTACTAAAGAAACGGTATGCCGCTTTGGCAGAACTTCTGGAGCCGGTAGCTGCCCAAGTAGATTTTCCGGGCGATGCTGCAAAAGCGTCTATGATCTTGAAGAAACGTGACTTCAAACGCTGGTCAGTAAAATTTATGTCCACAAACTCTTCTTGCCAGTTCTTGTATTCCGCCGTCATTTGGATCTCCCCTTTTTCTTTAGTATAACATGGGAACATATAAATATCTATGATTACTTATGGGTCAAGTGTAAGCGTCAAATAAAACAGTGTATAGAAAAATAACCGTCAGCCTTTTATACTAAAAGGTCAACGGTTATCGACAGAATTCTTTTACAAGAGGATTCCAAGGCAGATAATCATCCAGATATTCAGGATGTGATCCTATGTCAAGAAAAAGTACAAATTAAGAATGACTTTTTTCCATCTTGCCAGCATACTTAGCTGGCAAGTTTTTGCTCCAGCTCTAATAGTTTATTCCTGTATTGTTTTTCATACTCATCAGGCGAAAGATATCCACAATGACTATGAATCCTTACTGTATTATAAAATGTCTCTATGTACTCAAAAACAAGGTGGTATGCATGTTTATAATCAAATATTTTAAAGCGGTTCAGCCATTCTCGTTTTAATAGTGAATGAAAGGATTCTATGCATGCATTATCCCATGGGTATGCTTTCTTTGAGTAACTGTTTATCATTCCTTCTGTTACTTTCTGGAATGCCTGGGATACGAATTGTATACCTCTGTCACTATGAAACACAAGCGGCGAGGTGACATTTCGCATCTGCTTCGCTTTGTTTACACATTCTACTACATGGATTGCTTCAAGACTCTGACTGAGTACCCATGCTATGATTTTCCTTGAGTAAAGATCCATTATGCTTGTCAGATACACAAATCCATTGTATGTCCATATATACGTGATATCAGATACCCATACAGCGTCCGGCCTTGAAGGATTAAACTGCTCATCAAGGGTATTTTGCAGTTCACTGTTGAAATCAGAATCGATTGTTGTTACTGTATATGGTTTTACCCATTGCGCTTTGATCCCCATTTGGCGCATATAATTACCTACCGTTTTTTCAGCAATAGATTCCCCCTGCCTGTGCAGCATTTCTGTGATCTTGGGTGCACCATAGTTCTGATGCGATCCATCATAGATCTGTTTGATAGCATCCTTGATATGATCACGATGCTTTTCAGAAACCGATGGGACACGTTGCTTCCATGCACGGTATCCAGAGCGTGAAACACCTAATATTTTCAGTACCCCGCTAACAGAAACCCGGTGTTTCTGTGGCAGTTCTGCCACCTCTGTGGTGTATTCTGAAGTGGCAGTATAAATAGCTTCTGTTATTTTCCCAGGATACCGATTGCTTTTTTTAATATTTCAAGGGCATCCTTAGTATCTCGCAGTTCTCTTTTAAGACGGGCAATTTCTTTGGCTTCATCACTGGAATAATTACCTGTTCCGCGTGTGGGGACAGAACCTTCATTTTCTCTGGCTGCCTTCATCCAGTTTTTTAATGCAGACTCGCTGATCCCAAGGTTCTCAGCAGCTTTTTGAACGGTCAGTTCAGGATGATCTTTTCTGTAACGGACAGCATCCTCTTTGAATTGTTTTGAATATTGTGTACCTTTTGCCATAATGTTCTTCCTCCATATATTAATTTTATATCATCTATTGGAAGAAGTCATCTTTACTTTGTACTATTTATATACTACCACCAATGTTCAAGAAAAGCACTCCCCGGCATGTCGGACAGGATATATTTTATATATTTCATCG
>NZ_QUIM01000003.1:0-251206 GCF_003480245.1 Blautia sp. AM42-2 | reverse complement strand
ATCAGCATACGGTACTGGTCGTCTGTGATCGCCATTGCCTCATCTGCCGAGCGGGGCCACCGGAATGCACCATTATCGAGTCTCTTGTACATAAGGAGAAAACCATCACCTTCCCAGAGCAGTGCTTTGATCCGGTCACATCTTCTTCCACAGAAAAGAAACAGTGTATTTTTGTCGTAAGGATCAAGCTTAAACTGAAAGCGTACGATCGTTGCCAGTCCATCGATCCCACGACGAAGATCCGTAAATCCCATCGCCAGATACACCTTTTTAAACCCGGAAGCATCTGCATCATTCAGCATGGGTAAAAGCCTTTATGAAATGGCAGAGCATTTCCGGTGAAGTACCGGAAAATATCTCAGCTGACAGTCCCCTGGTATTTTTAATACGGATCATTGGCAGAGTTCCTGCCGAAATGCATGTACCGGATTCTTTTGGAGTATCTGTTTTCTTTGGATCTGGTGCAGGTGCGGGCAGTTCCACAAAAGCAGTGGTTTCTGTGTCCTGCATCTGATCCAGGCATATCTGCCTGACACGCCGGAGACGGTAATAATAGTTGGCTTTTGTAAGATTATTTTGGGTACACCAGGTTTCAACATCCATCCCTTTGGGACGATTCTGACAATTCCGGATCTGTTCTGCCCATTGTCGGATTCTGACCTGCTGAGCTACAAGGCTGGTTTGCGTAGCCATAAGATTCCCCCTCTGAATCATAGTCAGTTAAAAAAGTTAAGTACTAAACTTTTTTGACTATGTTATTTTGTTGAGTATGATTATGGCATAACTTGAAGTGAATAAAAAGGTACTCGTATTCTACCGTTTACGAAAAAAGGGCAAAATAGAAGCCCAGCATCTCGCATTTGAGCTTACTGAGCTATTTGCCAGCGGAGAGTTGACCCCGCAGGATATGGACGGCATCATGTATGAAATGCACAAAGCCTATTTTAAGTACCGAGAACAAAAACGAGAAAAGGAACGAATAATGAACCTGTAAACCACGGTTCCATTCACTATGCCATCCCCGAAAGGGGATCACATTATGGATTCTGCATTTATTCACCAAGCTGCTAACGAACTTGTCCAAAATGCTGGAACTCGCAACATCAAACAGATTGCGCGCAGTTGCAGCCTAGACATCAGTGAAACATCTCGCATTAAAGATATGTTGGGTTTACTTTCGCTCTATTTTGATAAGCCTTTGATCCTTATCAATCGCCAGCTGGACAAACAGACAAAGCAGATGGTGTGCGGCTATGCCCTCGGACATTATCTTGAGCATCAGCTGCTTATGGACTTGCATACCCTGAACAAGTTTCTGACCATTAAGGACAAGCACATCCTTCTTTACGAGCATAACGCTTTCGCATCCCACCTGATGCTGGACAGTGATGAAGTCTATCAAATGACGAAGTGCGGGCTGGATGCTGCTCAGATTGCCGCTGCTAAGGGAATCCACCTCAATCTGGTGCTGGTAAAACTTCTTGAGCTGCATCATCTGGGATACGATCTACGGCACTATCACGCCCAGCACCATGCGTTTATCAAACAGTTCAACCTTCCGGCACATTTTCAGTTTGATGTGGCCGCCGGATGAACTTATGTTCTTATAACCCTAAAACCCGTAATGAACGGTGCGTTATGCCTGTCCATCACGGGTTTTTCGTGTTATTTCAGTTTTGCGAGGATTTCATCGGCACTCATGCCTTCGGCAAGCAGCTTTTTCAGAACGGATTCCGCTTCTGTCTTTTTTGCTTCTTCTGCAGCTTTGGCATCTGCCTTCGCCTTCTTCGTTTCCAGCATTGCCACTTCTTTTTCGGCCTTCTTCAGAGCAGTCTTCTTCACTTTCAGGTCAGCCTTCAAAGTGTCAATGTTTGCGGTGATAGATGCGATTTCCGCTGTGAGCGCTTCCTTTGCGGACTGCTTTTCTGCAATCTGCGTTGCGAAATCAGCAGTCACAGTTTTGGGCTTATTCTTGCTACCTTTTGTTCTGGGCATAGGATACAAACCTCTTTCCAATTATAATAACTAAAGTATATCACTCTGCGGGTCTACGAGCAATATCTATCATACCATCAAATTGGCATTTTCCTTAACCTTATTCAGTACCATATCCGATAAAGCACCTTGGCTATTCAGATGGATTGCTAAAATAATATATTCTGTCAAAAACATATCTGTATACATTTTAAATGTATCTTTGTTTGCATTGATGCTGTTCATTCGAGCCGCAACATTACCATGGAAATTGTTGCAACGAGAAGCATAGAGAACACCAAAAAGAACGAACGACATATTTTGTTCATTTTGCGTTTACAGTTTAGTACCAGGGGTCTGGCACTTTTTTTGTCGGAGCCTTTCTTCAATAAACTTTGTTACAATTTTCTCATATCCTCCCGGGTCTTTTCTATAATTTTCTGAATGATCTGCCCCATGAACTATATATAACTGCTTTTCACCATTACAACTATCGTATAGTTTATAAGCCATAGATAAAGGTGCCTTCATATCTTCGTCACCGTGAATGATTAAAAGAGGAATATCGGTATGTGCTAAAGCCTTACACGCATCTGCGTCTGATAAATCAAAACTCCCCCAAATCTTTGTTCCTACATTAAGCATAGTAGGAAGTAGATTTTTGGGTATGTATTTTGATATTTTCTTGTTATTATTCTGCTTTATCACGTCCAATGTAGATGTAAAACCACAGTCATCAATAATTCCATATACTGAATCAGGCAACTCCAAATCACTGCTCATCATCACAATTGATGCTCCCATTGAAACTCCCATAAGAAAAATAGGATTTTTATCTCCAAAGCGATTTTGTGCCCATTCTACCCAATCAAGACAATCATATTTTTCTAGCACTCCTAATGTTGAGAATTCCCCTTCACTATCTCCCTGTGCGCGTAAGTCACATAGTAGAAGATTCCAATTGTGTTTTTGTGTAATTCTATATATTGGCACGCCATCCAAATAACTGTGCCCCCACAATCCATGAAAAAACACAATTAAAGGCGCACCTTTTTCTCTTTCATAATAATGACCTATCAGTTTTGTATTATCAAATGCTTGTATCATAACAGTTTCATTTGATTGATTTTTTATTTTATATGCATCTATGAGAATTCTATATTCATCATCGTCTGCAGTACCTAAATCTGACCATGGAGTAGTTCTTCTTTCGCAGGTTCGCTGAAATACCAATCGGCTTCCAAATATAACTCCGACCATGCATATAGCAAATCCAATAACAACTGTTATGAAGTATACTTTTTTTCTCTTCACTTTTGATTTCATTCCTTTTACATAACATTATTGCTTCATTTTTCGTGTTCAAATAGTTATTTTCGTAACTCAAGTTGGTATTTCTGGCAAATTTACAATTTATAAATACCTCCATCTATCACACAGCAATTTGAACTGTCCAAAATCTTTTTTACGTATCCCTCTCTTTTTTGTTTTACTTTCCCTCTATTATGCAAAACGGCTCTGGATTACTGCCCAGAGTCGTCCTTGACTTTACGCCTTATATCCCTTTTCGCAAATCACGTTGACCACTTCGTCAACATACTTCTGGCAGGTGTCGTGGTCAGGTGCTTCCACCATAACACGCACGACTGGCTCAGTGCCGGATTCACGAACCAGAATACGGCCAGTATCGCCCAGTGCCTCAGCAACTTTAGACACGGCTTCCTGCACGGCATGGTCATTCTGTGCAGCCTTCTTATCGGTCACACGGACATTCTCAAGCACCTGCGGATAAATCTTCAACGGTGCTGCCAGTTCGCTCATCGGCTTCTTCTTCGCCAGCATGACTTCCATCATCTTCAGACTGGTCAAAATGCCATCGCCAGTGCTTGCATACTTGGAGAAGATGATATGGCCGCTCTGCTCACCACCGATACGGCAGCCGTTCTTTGCCATGTACTCGTAGACATACTTATCGCCCACAGCGGTCTTGGCATAGCCGATGCCCTGTTCATCGAACGCTTTGTACAGACCAAAATTGGACATAACGGTCGTGACCACAGTGTTAGTCAGCAGCTTGCCGCGCTCCTTCATGTAGCAACCGTAAATGTAAAGGATATGGTCGCCAGTGATGACATTGCCTTTCTCATCCACGCACAAGCAGCGGTCGGCATCGCCATCGTATGCAAAACCGACATCCAAGCCCTTCTCCACAACAAACTTTTGGAGGCCCTCGATATGAGTGGAGCCAGCATTATTGTTGATGTTCAGACCATTCGGATGGTTATTGATGACGTAGGTATCTGCTCCGAGGGCATCGAACACAGACTTGGCGATGTTCCAGGAACTACCGTTGGCGCAGTCCAGACCAACCTTGACGCCCTTGAAAGAGTAGATACCCAGAGAGATCAGGTAGCCCATGTAACGGTTACGGCCAGAGATGTAATCCACAGTACAGCCGATATGCTCACGATGAGCAAAAGGCAGTTCTGGCCAGTCCTTATCGAACACATTGAGCTTGCCATCGATGTAATCCTCCACCAGCAGCAGAGTCTCCTCCGGCATTTTTTCACCGTAGCAATCGATCAGCTTGATGCCATTATCGTAGTACGGATTGTGGCTGGCGGAGATCATGATACCACAGTCAAAGTCATCCACACGGGCGATATACGCCACAGACGGAGTTGTAGTGACGTGGAGCAGATAGGCATCTGCACCGGAAGCAGTCAAGCCTGCGACCAGACTGTACTCGAACATATAGGAACTGCGGCGAGTGTCTTTGCCGATGACGATACGGGCATGGTCAGTATCACCATTGCGCTCACGCAGAGCATTGTAATACCATCCTAAGAATCGACCCACCTTATAGGCATGGTCTGCTGTTAATGTAATTCCGGCTTCACCACGAAAACCATCTGTTCCAAAATACTTTGACATTTTCAATCACCTTTTAATCCTTTTCTTGCCAACCATCCACGGAGCAGTCCTTATTACAATCTCGTATGTCACACTACAAATGAACATCGTAACAGTAACAACAATCATCGCAAGTAGGAAACTTTCTCTTACTGCTTCTGTACTCATATGTAGTGGAATTGATATAATCTTCACCACTATCCGATACACCGGGCCATGAATACAGAGAACGATCAGAGATATCCGTCCAAAATATTGCAGAATTCCGTTTTTATTGATAAACTGAGAAACCAGAATTATAGCCGTCACACCGATGAAAGCTGTCACAAACCACATGATTCCCGATGTCAAGTTGCGGAAAGACAGAAAAAAGTTCAGCCCAAACAGAACTATCGCCGTTATTCCTGCTTCTAATTTCTTATCAATAATCTTTGCTTTTCTTCTTGCCAATACAGTACCAACAGCGTAGAAGCCTATGTATTTGAACACACGGTTGAAGCCCCAAGGGAACTCTGGCATTGGGAGCAAAATATAGATCAAACTCATCAGAGCAGAAGCAATATATGAAATTTTCCTGCCACCTAGATTAACTAGAATATTGAACAGGGCCACTGTTACAAAGAAGCATGGCAAAAACCACAGGTGGATATTAAAATCCAGATTATTATAACAACCAGAAAATAGCCCGGCCAGAGCATCAAGAAAGCTCATGTCTGAATCCCGGAATTTTCTCTCAATCAATTGCCAATAGATAAGAAGCAGAATACCGAATGCGAAATACGGGATAACAATGGTCTGAGTTCTTCTCTTTATATCCGTCAGCACAGGCTTTTCTTTGTACACCCAGCCTGCTGCTAAGAAAAACAGCGGCATATGAAAAGAATATAGCCAATTAAAGATAGTTTGATTGGAATAGATATGTCCTATCGCAACAAGGATGATACCTATTCCTTTTAATACATCAAGCCATGATAAACGCTCTGCTCTGCTCTGCTCTGCTCTGCTCTGCTCCGCTCTGCTCTGCTCTGCTCTGCTCTGCTCTGCTCTGCTCTGCTCTCAAAATTATGTTCTCTCCCTACTCTTTGTCAATTACATTTTCTACTTATTTTTCCAAAGAATTTTTATAAAAATCACTCATATCCATAATCATCCGTCTATATGCCTCCTCTAATCCAACTTCTGGTTTCCAACCCAATTCTTGCAATTTATCAGAGTTTAGTATCATCCTTGTATCAGCTGCATAGCCAAACGAATTATCTTTGGGGATATCAAACACTACTTTGATTTTTCCGTCAGCTATCTTCTCAGCAACTAAATTAGCCATCTCGGCTATAGTTGTATGTGTTCTTGGATTGCTCACGTTATATGCCTCTGCGTTTGTACCCTTTAGCAAAATTGTAAGCAGTCCAGTAATACAATCTCTTGTATAGCAATAGTTTCCTTCTGATTGTCCTTTCGTGTGTAGAACAATATCTTTCCCCTGCATGGCACTTCTTGCAAATTGTGCAAACACCCTATTCTCTTCCGGAAGAATTCCTGCCCCAAAGGTCTGGGCGAGTCGCGCAATTTTAACAGGAACTCCATATTCTGAACAATAAGCCACACACATATTTTCACACAAACGCTTGCTTTCCGGATAGTTACTTCGTACTTTTAAATTATCTATAAACCCTAAATCATTTTCTCTAACTTCTTTACTAATATTAAAGGCTCCATACATCTCCATGGATGAAATGTAAACCACCGATATACACTTCTTTTCTCGTGCAAGATTAAGTATATTCTTTGTTCCTTCAATACTTGTTAAGAGCGTTTCTACCGGTTTTTCAATCATTATTTTTGAAGCCGTTACTGATGCACAATGAAATATATAATCAACAGATTCATCAATGTGTATCTCATTTACAACATCTGCAACATATAATTTTAATGATGAATCTATAGATTCACCAAAAATCCGCTTTGCTTTATCGATACTTCTTACAAGAGCAATAACTCCTATGTCTCCAATAGCAAGTAATGCACGAACCAAAGAAGCACCAATTAAACCAGTGGCACCCGTCACTAAAATATTTTTTCCCTTAAGCTGTTCATAGGGAAGATCGTATCTAGCAATAAACTCTAGATCCTCTTGTAAAGCACTAAGATGCATAAAACACCCTCCTTTGCAAATTTACTATTATAGCGGTCAAAAGTAGGCTTATTAAAACACATAAAACATAGTTTTGAAAGTAAAATGTTTTTAATCCAACAATATTCATAAGTGCTCTGACTGCTACATGTGTCAGATACAATTCATAAGACACTGCCCCAAATTTTTCCAATACTTTAATAATTTTTTTTGGTAATTTCGGCATACAAACAGCCATACAATACAGAAGAGAAATTCCCCAAAAACACATCAAGAACCGAAAGCCAAGTTTTAATATAATTATTTTTATTACAGGCACAAACTGACATAGCATAAGCCCTACGCCAAAAATTATCCCGTTTTTTTCCTTATCACTAATATATTCCTGTCGGTAAACTTTTTTTCCACACCAGCAACCAATAAAGAAAATAAGAAACCTTCCCAATAATATTTCTATATTTTGATTTAATGATGGCATTACATATTTCGGTATTAATTGGATAGATAAAGCTAAAAATATTAACATCACAGCTTGACTCTGATTCGTCCAATTAGTGTGAAGTAATTTATAAACCAGCGGATAACTCAAATATGCAAGTATAATGAATGGTACATACCAAAAAGTTCTTATCCCCTGTGTAAAAAATGTCACAAAGAAAAAATCCAACACAAATGATAATGGACCTTTTCTCATAATTAGAAGATCAACTAAAACCCAATACGGAACTGCAACCATCAAATACGCTGGTAAAATTCTCTTTGCTCTTTTGGTAAAAAAGTGCAAAGTATTTGAATCTTTTTCCAACGAAAAATAAAGTCCAACCCCGGACAAAAATACAAAAAATTCAACTCCAACACTACTAATAAACGTGTTATATAATTGGCATATCTGGCGGAGCCCCCCCCCAGTCAAATTTAACGCTGCCACATCTTCAAAATAATGATATATAATTATTGAAATTATTGCGACACCATAAATTGAACTACGATTCTTGCTAAAGATACTCCAATTAGTCTTCAAATCCATATATTTGTTCATTTTCTTTTGCCTCAAGAATCGCACGCATCGTATAAAAATCTTCAGGAGTTGTAATTTTTATATTTTGACTAGGTCCGTCAATCAAATGCAGTTTGAATCCATTCTCTTGCATCATTGTGCATGAATCGATCCAATTATATTCCTCTTTTGCTAAAGCTTTTTCGTGAACAGCGAGAATATCATTTAACCAAAAAGACTGTGGAGCCTTTGCAACTCTAGAATTGCTCCTACTCGGAACATAATCTATCGAAGAATCTTTCTCATTCACAACAAGAATTGTTTCTTTAACTTTTGCGGTGGTAATAGCTGATCCATATTCCTTAACCGACTCAATGTTATTTGTAATCAACTTTTCTGTAATAAGTGGACGAACCCCATCATGAATCAGAACAATGGCTTTTTCATTTTTTGCCAACTCTTTCGCAGCATTTAGTCCATTATATATAGATAACTGCCCAGTTTTTCCACCCGGAACAACCTTTTCTACTTTTTCAATTCTGAACTTATAGAGAAGATCATTTAAATAGGGAATCCAACTTTCGATACAAACAACAACTATTTTATCAATAAGTGGATGATTTTGAAAATGTTCTAGTGTATGAATAATTATAGGTTTATTGTACATTTCCAAGAATTGTTTTGGTCGCTCTTTACTATGCATTCGGCTACCTACACCTCCTGCAAAAATCACTGCTATATTCATCATAGTATACCTTACCTCCTTATGTATTTTGCAAAAAACTTCATTTCCTGTTTGAAAAATAAAAGGCTTATTCCAAATAAAATAATACCAATCACAATGCAATATAGAACTGCATGAATAACCCAACTTTCAACGGTTATATTTGTGAATGGGAGCATTCGATGACAGATAACGAATCCTATAACCGAACCAACAGAAAACAGAAACAACTTTCTATAAAAAATACTTTGCACTCTTTCAGGAACAATTCTGCTTGTATAATAGACATGAAAGATCATACGGTAGGTCATTCCCACTATTGTTCCGATTGCTACACCAATCAGACCAAATTTTCTTACAAGTACAACAGATATCACAATATTAAGAATTGCTTCGATATAGGCCGGCAAAGTAATTTCTTTAAATTTATTAGCCGTATAAGCCAGATTCAAATGTGGAAGCTTGACCAAATACAACGCTTCCGATATAACAAGGAGAACTCCAAATAAGGGTTGATTATAATCTGTATCTACAATCCCCTTTGTATAAAGTAATACAAACGGAGTAATTAAAAGTGCCGCCACAGTGAAAAGAGAAAAAACCAAAACAAAAACAACATATTCATATATATCGAGTTTTTGATTTAGCTCTTTCCAATCTTTTCTAGCATAAGCCTGTCCTATTGTATGTGAAATACCAGACAGACAAGACTCTATCAATTGTTTAATTCCTTTGCTTACAAGGCAGTACACGCTATAAATTGAAACTATTTTAAGACTCGCTAAAAAAGTAAGTACGGTAATATCAGTGCTATTGTGAATAAATGCAGCTAGATTAATTGCAAATCCATTCCATCTGGATTGAATAAGAGAATTATCAGGTTCAACTTTCCAATTTATTCTATAATTCTTTTTTGCATACTTTCCAAAAATTAAAGGTTGAAGAATAAATAAGAATCCGCTTATTAATTTCAGAATATGTATGCTTGGGTAAACACATACCGAAATCAAGGCTATCACAACATTGCAAATCACTATCAATGTTTGTGTAAAATTAACAATATATCCCTTTTTATCCGCGTTCAGAATTGTTTTAAGTGTTAACGAAAACATGTATTGAATCAGCAATGTCAAGGAAAGAATCAGCGTCAATGAACACACATAAGAAAATTTGAATTCTGTCTTAAAATATAAAGGATATGCAATTGATAGAATCACAGAGTAAGCGATAAACAATGCCCCAATTTTTTTATAGAAACGGTCAGCCGTCACTAGAACCGAGGATATTTTATAGTTATCATGGTCAACAATTGGCTTATATAAATTTGCAATAATGACTCCTGTAATTCCTCCCTCCACTAGTGTTATATAACTTAGAAATTGATTCAATGACGAAACCAATCCATTCACTTCTGAACCAAAATAAATAAGAATAATCTTTGGAAGAACAAAGCCACTTACAAGTGTAAAAAACTGTAAAATCAATCCAGAAATCATATTTAATAATGTCGTCTTATTCTTCATTCTTCTTTACTCTCCATGCTACGACTCCATGATTAACCCTATTTTCCTCCGGCGGAAGCTCCATATAGTTTCCATATATACGCTTAAGGTACTTGTCATAGTCCTCAAACCCTTTTACACATACGGTTTCAAATTTATAGTCAACCAGATTATCAAATAAATTTCGTGGAACACTCTTCTTTCCCCACGTTAAATCTTCTACCCATTCTGATGTGTTCACATCATACTTTGAACAGATCTTTATGTAATATTTTTCAAAATTCTTTTTTGAAATGAATCCAGTAAGAAAATTCACTGTTTTCAGTGCAAAAAAATGCTTTCTATTTTTCTTGTCAATTGTTAGATCATCTCTTCTATAATGAAATATTTTTCTTAAAAGCATAATATATCGTTGATATAAATTTGATTGTCTGCATGGCATTCCGTCAAATGGAAATACATCAATCCAGAGATTAACTGGTTTTTCCTCCATATTCTCTTTAACCAGAATATTTTTATTGTATATCTTTAAGAAGGGCCATTGCCCATTTTCCAGTTCAATTCCCACTCCAAACAATTCTTCATTTAGACAATTAGAATTCTTCCTTAATAAATTTAACAATTTATTATATTCCGGACGCAGCATTCCAATATCAATATCGTCATCCCACGGAATGAATCCCCCATGGCGTATGCACCCCAACATAGTTCCGGACATAATCGAATATTGAATGTTATTTTTTTTCAAAAACATATCTATTTCACGCAAAGAATTCAAAAGTTCTGTCTTTATCTCATCACTTGTCAGATAATCCATTCTATAATTTTCTCCATTTTCTATTTCATAAATATGTATGGCACCGTTTGATGTGTTCCTGATAATACAAAATAAAACCACCAATAAAACATATAGTATAGTATAATAATCGGCCGAATTATTACTCCACTTTTTATTGGCTTTAACGCACTCATCGCCCGTGGTATTACAATTACATCAAAAATCGCAAAGTATAAAGCAATTCTTCCACCATAACCACTTACACTGGTAAACTGTGAGAATAAAACTGCATATACTTCCATAACTAAGAAGAAAGAAACATCTCCTCCCTGATCTCTTAAATATCTAAAACCCCAAATGATTAGAATAATTTGAGGCACACGAATTAAAAGCTGATTTGGCATAAATGAAAGCTTACCAGTAACATAGCTTAAATACTGTCCAAATCCAAACGATGATAACGCTGACACAATTACAGACATCGATAGCATTCCGGCCAATCCTATTCCTACTGCTATCACCATTCTCGGTGTTTCATTTCTCTTGCTGATATTGTTTCCAGTAAAGCTTAATTTAGTTCCCTTAACAATATAATCGTATAAAAGATAAATTAGCAATATCAGCAATGAACTTGTGTGGAATAAGAACGCTATGAACACACAAATAAATGCGTTTTTCTTTTCCTCATTTCTCCAATATTCGAAACCTAGAACTCCCAAAGACATAGCGATTGACTGACGCATCATATTCATCGAGGGATTATAAAAGGCCATACAAAAGACAAACATCGCCATCCAAAGGTTTGTCTGTTTATCTTTTCTAACAGCGATATATAGTGGCAAAATCACACACAATTCCAAAATGGTTTGGACGCAATACAATGAGCCCGTAATTTTTGTCACAATCAAAACTAACAGCGGAAATAAAGGTTCCATATCTTTCACATAATCCGTTGTCCATGTAAAAGCATGAAAGGATGAATTCAAGTATTCTCCAAGACTATGACTTTTTTTTGCTGCCTCAAAAATAGGCACCAAATAAACTCTTGTATCTGTACCAATACTTTCCGCTCGCAGGCCAGCTAGCAAGCACAATGTTATAACTGCTACAAAAACAACGGGTTTTCTTTGTGTAAATTTCACTCGATCAGAAAGTGCAAAAAGACCTATCGAAATCATAAATACAATAATATATGGTGTCATCTCTTTTTGCCTCCCCTCTTTACGCCTTCCACTTCCTATTTCTCGCAACGACAACTTTAAGTGCTATTCTATTTCCAAATAATGATATCGCAGCAAAAGCCCGTAATCTCTTTGGGGCATTACCATCTTTTAGCACATTCATCCGATGCGATTTCAATACACTCTGAATGCGTTTATTCTGAAACTCTGAAAGCTGTGGATTTCTCGCAGCAATATCATATACAACATTTATATATTGAGTCGACAGTGCGTTATCAAATTGTGTTTTTCCTTTTACCGCTCTTGCAATATCATCGATAGCATCCAAAGCTTCTAAATGCTTTTCCTTATATCCAGAAACGACGATGCTTCCCTCATCGCGATAATAGTAAAAATAACCATCAAATCCCACATAGGTTACATTTTCACTCTTCAAAATTGTTTTATAGATTGTAAAGAGATCTTCAGAGAATTTTCCATATGGGAATTCAACATCTGTAAACAGACTTCTTTTAAAAAGTTTTCCACATGCAGACGTGCCAAATGGTGTACCATATAGCATCCGAATCAAAGCATCTTCATTTTTGTAACTGGACACTTTCCAATCTATTACAGTATTTTTATCATCGCGTCTGCTCGTCCTCTTCATATTTGCAATAGCTATATCAGAATTGTTCTCTGACATAGCTTCAAAAAGAATTTTCACAAAATTCTTTGAAATATAGTCGTCACTGTCAACAAAAGTAATTAAATCTCCTGTTGCAACTTTCATTCCAGCATTTCTGGCATCAGACAAACCACCATTTTTCTTATGAACAACCTTGATTCTGCCGTCCATTGCTGCATAGTCATCGCATATTTTTCCACATAAATCTGGAGACTCGTCATCAACTAAAATCACTTCAATATTCTTATATGTTTGGGAAAGAATCGAAGCAACGCACTCTTTCAGGTAAAGTTCCACATTATATATCGGCACAACTACACTTACTAGTGGCATCTTATCTCTAACTATCTTATTTTCCGTCATGGCATAATACTTCCTGGTATATATTCTTCATAGCTGCAATAGACTTGGATACATCAAATTCTTTTGCTTTTTCTTTACAAGCAATTACCATCTTGGCTCTTTCTTCTGATGGCAAATTCACTATTTTTTCAATGGCGTCTGCAAATTGATGTGCATCGTATGGGTCGCAAAGATATCCTGTTTTTCCGGGAATTACATATTCTCTTATCCCCTGTACATCAGATCCCACAACAGGTACACCTGATGCAAGTGCCTCCACTCCCGTCATTCCAAATCCTTCTCTTACGGATGGGATGACAGCAACATCTGCACATGCATTTATCTCTGGAATATCAAGTCTGTGTCCTGCCAAGAAGATCCTGACTCCTAATTTAGAGGCTGTTTCTTTGAGTTCTTCCTCAATTGTTGAATTAACAACTGCTCTTCCGCAAATTACAAATACATACTGTTCTTTTCTATCAAGCATACCCAATGCTTCTATTATAATCTTCTGGTTTTTTCTTGATGATAATTCACCTACAGACAAAACCATATGGTCTTTTGGCTCTACACCAAATGACGCTCTATACTCGTCTCTATTTATTCTTAAATTAGAAAACCTATTACTATCTAAACCAACGCTCGGAATAATATAAACTTTAGGACAATGCATTCTTTTTGCGTTGTTATAATCTTCATGATTTATTGTAATAATAGCATCACAGAATCTTGACATTAGCTTTTCAGCGTTAAAATAAACAATCCAGTTTTTTTTCGATGACTTGTCTGTGAATGTAAATCCATGTGTTGTATATATAACTGTTGTCCCAGTCTTTCTATATTTCTTTGCTGCCATTCTGGTCAAAATACCAACAATAGGTGTATGACAATGAATCAAATCATATTCTTCATTCACTACTTTTTTTAATTGTTTATACGCAATTACATTATCTCTTGATAAAGGATTTTTAGTATCAAAATCTATTTGAAAAAAATCTATCTTCATTTTTTTCAATTTTTCAACTTCAACTGCGTCACTTCCATCTGGCATACGTGCATTCATTGCTACTGAAACTGTATACCCCATTTCTTGCAAAGTTTTTATATCATTCCATAGAAAAGTCAAAAAGCCTGCTAAATTTACAACAATAAGTGCCTTTTTCATTCTACTCTCCGTGTTTTCGTTGTGCTTTTTCATAAATCTTCATCAACTTGTCATAATGTCCATTGGGAGTGTAGCACTCCTCAAACATATCAAATGAGTCTTTTTTCATTTGGTCATATCGAGCCCTTGATATTTTTTCAAATTTATTTATGCACCCAGATAATTCTTCAATGCATCCGCTAGTAAATAGCTCTCCATTCTTTCGAACCAGCTCTGGTATTCCTCCAATGTTGGCGCCGATAATCGGTCTTCCAACCTGTAAAGCTTCTATCGCTGAATAAGGTCCATTTTCGTACCATTCAGACGGAAGAACTACAGCTCTAGCATTTCCAACAATGTCAATCAATTCTTGACCACTTTTAAATCCTAGCAATTTTATATTGTATAGTTCTCTGCTCGAAATATATCTTTCAATTTCTCCTTTAAGCGGTCCAGAACCAACTATATACAAATTAGCATTAACATTCTCAATCGCCTTTATAAGCGTCAGTATACCTTTCTCTTCAGATAGTCTTCCAAAATAAAGATAGTATTTTTCTTGATCTTCTCTATCATTGACTGTAGGTACTTCTCTATCCAAAAAATTGGGAATGTGAACTAATCGATTAGGCTGAACTCCAAATTCCTCAAATTTGGTCTTATAAAATTCACTCGGTGTTATAATATAGTCAATTGCATCATAAGATTTTCTCCACTTATGTAAATAACCTTCCACGGTATTAATGCAACTTTTTGAAAAAGAATCTTTCACACATTTATTCAATGCACAATGGTACATATGACCGTCTTTACAATCTTCACAAACATGACCATGATGCATCATTTTATAATTCAAACACACCATTTTTAGGTCATGTGCAGTATATACCGTTGGAAGATTATACTTTTTGCATACATCTAAGATTGATGGTGATAATTGATGTTGAAAGATATGTAAATGGACAATATCTGGTTTGGTTTTTATTACCAATTCTTCAAATTTTCTCTTAGCTTCTTGGGAATAGATAATATTAATCCCCATTTTCAACTTGTTAATAAGCGAAGTGCTCCCTGAATAGTCAACATTATCCACAAAATAATCAGCATATTTAGATTCAAAATTTTTCTTATCTTTCATTGAAAAATCAATTACTATATGACCTTCTTTTTCAAGTTTCCTTTTAAGAGCGAAATAATAGGTCTCGCTCCCTCCCTTTATATAAAAGAATTTATTTACCATTAATATTTTCATTGCTTATTTCCCCACAAACACATCTTCATACTGCCCACATATCTTATCCCATGTGTACTCTTCTGCCACACGCTTTTTGGCTTTCCGTCCCATCTCTGCAATTTCATCAGCATTCATCTGATCCGTCTTATCGACCAACTTTGCAAGACTCCCCGGCTTGCGGCTCCAATAAAGAGCACAATCCTCTGCGACTTCTTTATTAAAGCCAACATCAACCAGCAGGTTTAAATCTGTACTGCCGAGAGCTTCAATCAGAGACGGGTTCGTACCACCAACCGTATGACCGTGGAAATAAGCATAGGCATTCTCACGAATCTTCTTCAGCAGTTCCTGATCGTAAACAGTGCCGACAAATTTGATTCTCTTATCACTCTTGAAATGAAGTTTTTCCTCAAGCTCATTTAAGAACTTTTCATTCACATTCGTAATAATCGCAAAGTTCTTTTTGCTCTTGCTTTTCATGAACTCCCGAATCATAACTTCAAAAGAGTTCTCCGGTACAAAACGACCGACGACAAGGTAGTAGTCCTTTTTTGTCAGTCCTTTTTCTCTATACCAGTTCATCAGCTTCTCATCGTCATCAGCCAACTTACTAAGGGTCAGATCTGCACCATACGCAATAAATGTAGTCTTCGGATTTCTGCCTTTGATGCCTTTTCCGTCATAACACTCGTGGATATACTTCTCGATATTCACTGAGTCACAGATAGCAAGATCACAGTATTTGACCATCATCTGCTCAGAAATCTTCCAGTATTTCCGAATCGGTGCAGACCACTTTGCTCTCATCCATTCGTGTCCGTCCGGATTCAGGTACACAGTACCACCCAGCTTATGGATTTCTTTATAGAAATGACCAGCAAAGGGTCCGATACGGCAAGCCATGATATAAACGATTGGATGCTTAATCCGATGTTCTTTTATGTACTTACAGCAAGCCTTCAATGCCGCAACATCATAATAAATTGCCTGTGCCGGTCCAATCTGAGGAATATCTATCTTAAAACAATGTGCATTGTGGAATTCGAACTCATGATCATTGATTCTGGTCACACCATCCACTTTTGTTTCATCCATGTAACCGTCACCGTTAGCCTTACACGCCACATGATATTTAATATTTTTCTTATTCTGGTGGTACTCTGTGAGCTTATAAACAAAAGTCTCGTATCCGCCATATGCACCTAAGCTCTTAGCTCCTACCAGAAATACGTGTTGTACTGCGTTTTCCCGCTGCATTTTTCCTACCCCTGTGTTCTTAAAATTTAAAAGTATCCTTCAGCCCAAGCCACTTCTGGTCCTTATCACTCAAATTCAGTGCCGTACCATCTTCCAGCGTGTATCCCTCTGCACTTGCACTACCCTTGTATTCGCCCTTCAACTCCGGCCATTCAATGCCGATCTCCGGGTCGTTCCAAGCCATGCCACCTTCATCATTCGGATGCCAGAAGTCATTGACTTTGTAGCAAAACTCTGCTTCATCACTCAGAACCAGGAAGCCATGTGCAAAGCCTTCCGGGATGAGGAACTGCTTCTTGTTCTCAGCAGACAGGGTCACCCCATACCATTTGCCATATGTCTCAGAATTACTTCTGAGGTCAACAGCAACATCGAACACAGTACCACGCACAGCGCGTACCAACTTGCACTGCGGATACTGCTTCTGGAAGTGCAGACCACGCAGCACCCCCTTTGTGGACATAGACTGGTTGTCCTGCACAAAGTGGATGTCAATGTCAGCTTCCTTCATATCTTTCTCATTGTAGGTTTCCATAAAATAGCCACGAGCATCACCGTGCACAGCAGGATCGATAACACAAAGACCCTCGATGCCACCTACATTTTTCTCAACTTTAATCTGTCCCATTTTCTCTATCTCCTCTTACTGCTCGATTTCTTTCAGGTATCGGCTCAGTGCATCCTGCCAAGTCGGAAGCGGAGTAAATCCTGCTTCCACCAGCTTGCTCTTATCTAAACGACTGTTGAACGGACGAGCTGCCTTGCTCAGACCATACTCTGCCGTAGTCACCGGCAGGACTTCCGTCTTATATCCAGCCTGACGATAGATTTCCTTTGTGAAATCATACCAACTGATATAGCCACCCTCGTTAGTCGCATGGTAATAGCCGTACTTCTCGGTTTCATTCATATCAACAAGCAGTCGAGCCAAATCATATGTATAGGTCGGTGTGCCAATCTGGTCATTAACCACGCGGACAGTAGCGTGCGTCTTGCCGACATTCAGCATGGTCTTAATAAAGTTCTTACCATTCAAACCGAATACCCATGCGATACGGACAATGAAATACTTCTTCAGCGTCTGGCTGACTGCCAGCTCACCTTCCAGTTTCGTCTGGCCGTATACATTCAAAGGCTTGTAATCTTTGCAGTCCGGCTGCCAAGGCTCTGTGCCCTGACCGTCAAACACATAATCCGTGCTGATGTAGGTCATTTTGCAGTCCAGTTTCTTGCAGACATCTGCAATGTTCTGAGTGCCGCCAGCATTGATGGCACGGACTTTTGTGACTTATGGCCTATTAAAACAGCATTTAGCCTTAGTCCAATAATATCATGTACATTCTAGCTTATTTGCTCCAGCTTGTAAACATTATGAAGCAACTTTTTTCACAGAATGTCGAATTTTTTCCTATTTGTTTCTTTTATCATTACCATTATTTTACATAATCTCTATTCGCACAAAAAAAGGATTAGCAGCCTTTCGAAAATGACACGTTCCTAATCCCCTTTTATTTTCCTATCCTATTCCATTTCTTTCCTTCTCAAAATATCAAACCTATCCAATTCCACGCCAAGATCAATCCACAATTTCTGCTTCGGATGCGGCGCACTCTCCATCTGGTTCCCTTCATCATCCCAGATCCCCTTCACCGTAACGCAGACATTCTCCCCATCCGGTTTCATCACTTCAATCTCTTCCCCAACCGAAAACTTATTCCTCTGCTCAATCGCATATCTGCTTTTTTCATTCTTCTCCCCAACAATCCCCAGATACGTATACTCCTTCACATACGTATTACTATCATAAATCTGGCTCTCATGATCCGGCTTCCCATAGAAAAATCCCGTCGTAAACTGCCTGTACGTACAGTTCGAGATCTGATCCCGATACCACTCCATATTCTCCTCATACTTCTTAGGGCTCTCCAGATAATCATCAATTGCCTTCCGATACGTCCTTGCCACCGTCGCCACATACAGCGCCGTCTTCATTCTTCCTTCAATCTTATAACTGTCAATCCCCGCATCCAACAAATCCGGGATATGCTCAATCATACAAAGATCTTTCGAGTTAAAGATATACGTCCCTCTCTCATTCTCATACACCGGCAGATACTCCCCCGGTCTGGACTCTTCCACGACCGCATACTTCCACCGGCACGGATGTGTACAAGCCCCCTGGTTCGCATCTCTTCCCGTGAAATAATTGGACAGCAGACATCTTCCCGAGTACGAAATACACATCGCCCCATGAATAAACGTCTCGATCTCCATCTCCTCCGGAATATGCTCCCGAATCTCTTTGATCTCCGCCAGCGACAGCTCCCGCGCTGTCACGACGCGCTTCGCCCCCTGTTCATACCAGAACTGATACGTTCCGTAGTTCGTATTATTCGCCTGTGTACTGATATGCCGCTCAATCTCCGGGCACACTTCCATCGCAATCCGATACACTCCCGGATCCGAAATAATGAGTGCATCCGGTCCAATCTCTTTCAATTCGGCAAAGTAAGCCCGCACACCCTCCAGATCCTGATTATGTGCCAGAATATTCGCGGTGACATACACTTTCACTCCATGCTCATGCGCAAACTCCACACCTTCTTTCATATCTTCCATCGAAAAGTTCTTCGCCTTCGCCCTAAGTCCGAAGACTTCGCCTCCAATATATACGGCATCTGCGCCGAAGATCACTGCTACTTTTAATACTTCCAGACTGCTGGCTGGAACCAGTAATTCCGGTTTTCTCATGTTGTTTCCTCTCTCTTCTCATGGCTTTTCATCGTGATCGCGATTCCATCTCCCAGCGGCACGACCGATGTCAGCAGCCCTTCTTTGTGTGTCAGTTCAAATAAGTATTCCCGCATCCGTTTGTGGATCGTGCGGTTCCGGCGTTCCACGACGAAGCGGGATTCGATGACGTCGCCGTCCTGCAGCACATTGTCGGTGATCAGCACGCCTTTTTCGTCGAGCAGGCGCAAAACCTCCGGCAGAAAATGAATGTACTGTCCCTTAGCCGCATCCATAAAGATAAAGTCATACGGCCCGTCCAGGGTTTTTAAGACTTCGGCGGCATCTCCCGGAATCAGGGTAATACGGTCGGCAAAGCCGGATTTTTCGAAGTTCTCCCGTGCGATCGGGATGCGTTTTTCGTAATTTTCTATTGTGGTAATCTCTGCGTCCGGTTCGCCGTACTGTGCCATGAAAACAGCAGAGAATCCTACGGCAGTTCCTACCTCCAGGATTCTCTTTGGCTGTTTCATCTTTAAGAATACTTTTAAAAAGCTCTGCATTTCACGGCGAATGATCGGCACTTTTGTCTGTTTGGCCGTCCGCTCCAGATTTTCCAGAAACGGGGTGTGGCCGGTGTCCAGGGAATTGATGTAGGTTACCATTCGTTCGTCTATTATCATGTAAGATTCCTCTTGTTTTGCAAACGTGCGTTATTCCGCGGACGGCTGTCCTTCGGTGTTGACGCCCGCCAGAATTTCCAGCATTTCATCGACGGTCTGTGCGGTGTTCAGCACGTAGGAACCGTCCTTGATGCCGCCGTAGTAGCCGGACAGGCGGTACTGGACTTCGAAAACCAGAAGGCTTTCGTCGATCAGTCCGTTGTCTTTCAGGAGTTCGCCAAGTTCTTTCGCCTCCATGCCGGAACGCACCTGTA
The DNA here is from genome assembly GCF_003480245.1 of Blautia sp. AM42-2. Lineage (NCBI taxonomy): Bacteria > Bacillati > Bacillota > Clostridia > Lachnospirales > Lachnospiraceae > Blautia > Blautia sp. AM42-2. The sequence goes on along the minus strand of NZ_QUIM01000003.1, from coordinate 230,695 downwards.
CGGTGACTTCCTTTCCTTTTCCTCTGGATGCGACTGGCTCCTCGGCAAACACGTCATGTCCAAACTGATATGAAGTTTTCGCTGCCAGAATGATCACAAGAATCACGCAGACGTAAATGAGCAGGCGCACGGTTCCTTTCGCACCTGTCAGCGCTGCGCGGTATCCGGCATCCCTTTTCTTTTCGGACATGGGCGCTCTCCTTTTGATTTTCGGTTTTAGATTTCCGGTACTCCGATGCGGATTGCCTCTGAAATGCAGTCCTGCACCTTCTGTACCATCTTACAGACCTCAAGCTCCGCCTCAAGATAAGCGTTTGCCTTCTCGCTTTTGCGGAGTGCGTAGGAATCCCGCTCCAGGGAATCTACCGCATCGTAAAGGTCTACGTTTTCGGACTGCTGCAGTCGGTAGTTGCGGATTCGATAGTCGTCGACCCGGCTTTTTAAGTCCGGGTCTTTTTCAAGTTCCTCTTCCATCCACAAGTAATTCTGATATGCCCTGCTCTCCCTCATTTCTTCGATGAGCGCATCCAGACATTCTGTTACTTTGTCCATGGTATTTATGCCTCCATGATGATTGGAAGGATCATCGGTCTTCTCTTTGTTTTCTTCCATACATAATCGCCGAGGGCATCTTTGATCGTGGATTTGATCTTGCCCCAGTCGGAGATATTTTTGGAAAGGCAGCCATCCAGTGCCTCTTCTACAACTTCTCTTGCCTCGCCCATCAAATCCTCGGATTCGCGTACATAGACGAAACCGCGGGATACGATGTCCGGGCCGGCCAGAAGCTGGTTCGTTCTCTTTTCGAGAGTCAGTACAACGACCATGATTCCGTCCTCGGACAGATGCTGGCGGTCACGCAGGACGATATTTCCTACATCACCAACGCCGAGTCCGTCGACCATGATGGCTCCGGTGTGGACTTTGCCAGTTACTGCTGCGCCGTCCTCATCGAGTTCCATGACATCACCGGAATACATGAGGAAGATGTTCTCTTTCGGGATGCCGAGGCTCTGTGCTACTTCTGCGTGTGCTTTTAAGTGGCGGTATTCGCCGTGTACCGGGATCGCGTATTTCGGTTTTACCAGGGAGTAGATCAGCTTGATTTCCTCCTGGCAGGCATGTCCGGATACGTGAACGTCCTGGAATACGACGTTGGCACCCTGTGCAGACAGTTCGTTGATGACGTTCGAAACGGCTTTTTCATTTCCCGGGATCGGGTGGGAACTGAAGATCACGGTGTCGCCCGGCAGGATCGAGATCTTTTTGTGCAGGTGTGCCGCCATACGGGACAGTGCTGCCATGGACTCGCCCTGGCTTCCGGTAGTGATCAGGACAAGCTGCTCGCCGGTGTAGTTTTTCATCTGCTCCACATCGATCAGGGTATTTTCCGGGATATTGATGTAGCCCAGCTCCTGCGCGATGGAGATGATGTTGACCATACTGCGGCCTTCGATGACAACTTTACGGCCGTATTTATAAGCAGAGTTGATGATCTGCTGCACACGGTCGACGTTCGATGCGAAGGTTGCGATGATGATTCGGGAATTCTGATGCTCGGCAAACAGGCCGTCGATCGTCTTTCCTACGGTCCGCTCGGACATGGTAAAGCCAGGCCGCTCTGCATTGGTACTGTCGCACATCAGTGCCAGAACGCCTTTCTTTCCGATCTCTGCGAATCTCTGCAGGTCGATGACATCACCAAAGACTGGTGTGTAGTCGACTTTGAAGTCTCCGGTGTGGACGATGATGCCAGCCGGGGAGTAGATTGCCAGTGCTGCTGCATCTGCAATACTGTGGTTTGTTTTGATAAACTCAATGCGGAATGCGCCCAGGTTGATGGACTGTCCGTGTTTGATGATTTTCCGTTTTGTGGTGCGGAGCAGGTTGTGCTCCTTTAATTTGTTTTCGATCAGGCCAATCGTCAGTTTGGTGGCGTAGACCGGCACGTTCACTTCTTTTAAGATGTAAGGCAGGGCTCCGATATGGTCCTCGTGGCCGTGGGTGATGACGAAGCCTTTGACTTTGTCGATGTTTTCTTTCAGATATGTTACATCCGGGATGACCAGGTCGATACCGAGCATGTCGTCTTCCGGGAATGCAAGTCCGCAGTCTACGACGATGATACTGTCTTCATACTCAAAGACGGTGATGTTCATACCGATCTGTTCCAGACCGCCAAGCGGTATAATTTTTAATTTACTTCCATTATTCTTTTTCAAATAGCACCTCCGCGCATGTTTTCCAAACGATTCCGTTACCGGTACGGCTTCACGCACGCATCCCCTGAGCGTCACTTCAGGCTGATGGAGCATGTCCCGCACCTGCAGGATTTGCCCTTTAAAGCGCTGTCCCGGTCCCGCTTCGTCTGCGTCCCGGTATGGCTTCAAAACGGCTGGTTCAATAGGTGATGTCTGCCTCGTCATCCAACATGGAAGCAAATACGCCGGAAACGGCATCGAATTCGGTGTCGTCTTCTACCATAACATACTCTGCCTCTGCGTCGGTGTCGGTGGAGATATCCTTCAGAATATAGGCATTTGCCTCGTCGTCCTTTGAATCGGATACCAGAATATAGTTGACTCCGTTGATTCTGGTCTGCTCCTCCACGTAAAATTCTTCTTTGCCGCCATCATCTGTTACAAATGTTATTTTTTCCATACAATATTCCTTTGTTCAGTTTTCCTGTGATTCCTTCTGATGGGAAAGATAGTCCAGATATCCCTGCAGGATAAAAACAGCTGCAATCATATCTACGTACTCCTTGCGGTTTTCCCTGCGGATTCCGGTTTCCATCATGGTGCGGTCTGCTTCGACCGTTGTCAGCCGCTCGTCCCACATAACAACGGGCAGACCTGTCCGTCTCTCCAGCATTTCTTTGAACTCGAGAGATTTTTCGGCCCGCTCTCCGATGTCGTTGTTCATATGTTTCGGGAAGCCGAGTACGATTTTTTCCACGCCGTACTCTTTTGCTATCTCTTCAATCCGGGCCAGCGTCTGACGCAGCTTATTCTCCGATTTTCTGCGGACAATTTCGATTCCCTGCGCAGTAAGACCCAGGGCGTCGCTGACTGCCACCCCTACTGTTTTTGAGCCGTAATCTAATCCCATTATTCTCATAGTAATTACGCTCACTTCCAGGATTCATTTTTGATGTACTCTTTTAACAGTTCCTCTACCAGCTCGTCACGCTCTACTTTCATGATCAGACTTCTGGCTCCCTTAAAGCTTGTGATGTACGTCGGGTCGCCTGACATGATATAGCCTACGATCTGGTTGACTGGATTATACCCTTTTTCTACCATGGCGTTGTAAACGGTTTCGAGTACCTCTTTTACCTGAATCTCCGGCTCTGTTTTTACTTTAAAATATTGTGTGTTACTTAATCCTGACATTCTTTTCACGTCCTCGTATTTATTGATATCATTTATATTCTAATACATGTTATGGGAAATTTCAATCGTGAAATTGCCCAACTATTTGAATGTTACAGTTCACTGCATCTCAGCGAACTGTAACATTCAAAGCCCGCATGGAAAATTTTGCTTTGCGAAGGGGCGGCAGCTATTTCTGATGTTATTTTATCCCTGAAAACGCCGCATTATTCATATGAATTGGAAGTAAAAATCATTTCCAGGATTCTCTGGGCACAGGCGGTCAGGTCTTTTTCCTCGAGATACTGGTCATTTTCGGCACTCAGCGCATCCAGGATTTCGCGGCGGTCGGTGTCGGTTCCCGGCATCACAAGATCATTTCCGGCGGCGATGCATTTTGCGGCGGAGGAGCCTCCGTCGGCGTTTGTTGTGGTCCAGTCGGTCATGATGATGCCGGCAAAGCCCCATTCCTTTCTTGCAGCGGTTGTGCACAGATCATAGCTGTTGGCGGTGTGGACACCGTTTACCTTGTTGTAGGATGTCATAATTGCCTTTGGCTGGGATTCTTTGATTGCAATTTCGAAGCCCTTCAGATAGATCTCACGCAGAGCGCGCTCGGAGACGATGCTCGATACGCCGCGGCGGTTTTCTTCCTGATTGTTGCAGGCGTAATGTTTGATGGTCGTTCCGACCCCGTACCGGCTCTGGACGCCTCTTGTGAGGGCTGCCGCCATTTTTCCGCTGACAAGCGGATCCTCAGAATAATATTCGAAGTTGCGTCCGCAGAGCGGATTGCGGTGGATGTTCATGCCGGGTGCAAGCCAGAGGGTCACGCCGAACTCCTCCAGCTCTGCGCCGATCATGCGGCCTACTTCCTCGAGAAGCTCTGTGTCGAATGTCTGCGCCAGAAGCGTTCCGACCGGGATCGCACTGCAGTACTGATAATAATCTTCTCCGTCGTCGTGAAGGAATTCTGTTCCGAAAATGCGGTTCTCGAGACGCTGATACATGTTCATTTTGTAAACACTGCCGTCCGACGGATTTTTCTGATAATGGGAGGTGATGCGGATGCCTGCCGGCCCGTCAGCCAGAATGACATTGGCAACACCGTATTTTTCCAGCAAGGAGGCGGTTGTCTCCCCGGCTGCACCCGGTACGGTAACGGCAGCGGCTCCGATGATTTCTTTGCTTCCGCTGCTGCGGCCGCAGACAAGAGCCGTTTTTTCTTCCGGTGTCAGCTTCTGAGCGAGTTCGGCGGCTTTTTCCATCGCCCTGCGCCGTCTTTCTTCCCATTTCGGCTGTTCTGCTCCACATTTGCAGTTTTCGGCATCCTCTTTCGCTTCTGTTGTTTCTGCTTCAAATTCACAGCCGTTGGCATCGCATTCCTTTGCTTCTGCTGCATTTGTTTCTCCGAATTTCAGAATTTTATACATTTCTTCGGCACTCTTTCCATCGCGGATCAGACCTTTTTCGTCCAGGAACAGCAGCGGGATTTCTGCTTTCTTTTCTTCCCACATCTGCTCCCGTTCTGCTCTCCAGCGCTCCTCTTTTTCCTCTTCCGGCTGAATTTCCTTTAATGCGTCGAGCAGCGGGCAGATGTTGGTCAGATGCTCGGTTTCCACGGTTTTATCAAGTGTCAGTCTCGCAGCCAGGGTTACATCCCGGCTTGAGGTTCCGACCAGAAAATCATAGTCTCCGGCCTCCATACAGTATACGGCTTTGCCTGTCCGGTAGGATTCCAGCAGGACAGTTGGTACCTTAAGGTGCAGTGTCTCGGATTCTCCCGGCTGCAGCAGTGCTGTTTTTCCAAAAGCGACCAGACGTTTTCTCTCTTTTTTCAGTTTTCCAAACGGGCAGGCAGCGTAAATCTGTACAACTTCTTTTCCGGCACAGGAGCCGGTGTTTGTTACTTTTACGGTTACTGTGATTGTTTTTGGCTCTGCATCCGGCTTCCACGCTGCATTTTCTGTTGCTACGTCAAAGGTCGTATAGGACATTCCATATCCGAACGGCTGACGACTCCCACGGGCAAGCCCGTGGGGTTCTTACTACCAAGTTTAGCTTGTAATCGTACATCATTCTCAGACTTTGGAATACAAGTGTAAGTCTATTTGAGTAAGGACTTTTATTGCCGGGCAGTCCTACGACCACATTGACGGCAAATTTCTATCTTTTGATAAGGAAGTATCGTCAATCTCCCTAACGTATTTCATTTATGCTGTTTTTATTCCACTATTTAAAATTTTAATCTGATTCGCCTGAATCCATTCAATTAAGGCTTTTTCCCTCTTGTAATGTTTTTCAAATTCTGTTCTACATTTTGTTTTATTTATCTCTTCTATTTTATCATCGTAACAGTATAGTAAAAATGAGGAATACCAGTCTCGCTGTACCAATGTTCCATCCACTAAATGATACATTCTATCCGACAACTTCTTTTTGACATAAGCATCTGCGGTATGGTCATATTGACTTGCTCTATAATTGCTCGCCACTTCTATATATCTGCCACCAGACACTTCAAATTTCTTTTCTATTGTCGTTTGAAATCCACCAGGGCATCGATTCTTTATTGATTTACCGAAACGCTTTTTCTTGTTAAACTTACCTTTATTGTTTTTCGTAGTCTCTTTCGCTCGTTTCATAAGTTTACTGGCATTTTTAGGCTCTGTAATCAACACATCTCCAAGGCTTCTTAGATAGTTGGCATCTTCATTTATCGCAAGCTGTCTGTTTCTTTCATTAATACGGCATAATTCTGCGTGTTTCGCTTTCAGTCTTTTATAATGATTCGAGTATTTCCAAATCTTTCGACCTTTTTTAATCGTACCATCCTTATTATAATTCTGTGGATTGGTCGCTCGTCTGCTTCTATCCATTGCACAATAATAAATTCTTTCTAATCGCTCGGATTTTTGAATACTGTTCCCTCTTTCGGATAAGTTTTTAAGACCAACCTCCGTATCCGATGTATAAGCAACGGTCTGCGTTCCAATATCCGCACCAATGATACCTTTTCCAAATTTATGCCTTGGATTCCCAAATCTGTCATATTTCGGTTTTGCTTTCCCCTCAATCGTTAAGTGCAAATACACTCTGTATTTCCCACGAATCAACTTTGGTACAAGCGTAGCATAGCAGGGTCTGTAAGTATTGATACAATACGCTTTCTCTGCAAATATCTGGATTGCTTTCTTATCTATTATTTCAGGTTCAGCAAGGTAATCCAAAACAGCGTGAATTTCATCCGATTGAAATCTATCTTTCAGTTGTATTCCAAACGTAGATTTACCAAATTTAAATTGCAATTGATTCTCTTTCACAGAAATTGGAATCCCACGATTCCTTTGTTTGGCTCGAATACAGGGCAACACTCCATATTTAGAAAAGTGGAGTCTCTTACCATTTGCATATAAGCATTTTTCTATCCCTCTCCAAACATCTTCGGCTTTTGTAAGTGCAAATATAGCATCAATCCCATATTTTTTACCGATTGGTATCATAGATGTTCTACAATCATCCCATGTAACATGATATTGCTTTTGCATTTCATTCAGCTGACGGGCAAGTACTTTTCGTTTCTTTTTCTCTTCTGTAGCACCATAAAGTTTCCGTACTTTCCGATACCTTTTCGTACGGATAAGCTGGTCGTAATTCTTTCTCATAAGACCAACCAGTTCATTTCCTGCTTTTCGAATCTTATCAGAAAGAGCTACCACCTTTTGTATATCAGAAAAAGACATATCGGTTTCTACGACCAGGATATGTCTGTCAGAATGTTTATGAAATTGTCTTAGGCTTTTCTTATATTCCTTCTCATTCATGACTTTTCTGTTCCTCTATATACTGCATTACTGTTGCTTCACTTATCTGTCCCACTGTAGATATAAAATATCCCCTCGACCATAAAACACCACATCTTGCATAAAACCGTTTCAGTGTTGGATATGCCTTAAATAATTCAATCGCACTTTTACTTTTGAGTGTTCTAACCACATCGCAGGGAGCGACTGTTTGTGGCACATCTACAAAAATATGGATATGGTCCGGCATTACTTCAAGTGCTTTAATTCTATATCCGTAATCCTCGCATATTTTTTGTAGTATCTGTTTGAGAGTCATATCTGCTTTCCCATGTAATACAGAAAATCTAAATTTTGGACACCAGATAATATGATATTGTATCAGATACTTGCAATGCGAAGCACTATGATAGGGTTTCCTGCTCATCATTCTGTTCTCCTAACTGATACTTTTCCTGAATTCCTCGACGCATTAAATCAAGGAATGTAATTGTTTTCCCTTCCTCAACAGAATAGATACGAGCAATATTTTCCAGTTCTTTTTTCCACTCCATAGGAATTGAAATGTTAATTTGTACATTGTTTGATTTCGGTCTTCCCATGCACTTAACCTCCTTTTTATCTATGCATATATTATACATCTATTCTATGTAAAAACCAAGTAAAAAATATGTGGCTTTCATCCCACAGGCAAACCTATGGGTTTTCGCCACTAATTTATAACCTCTCAGACACGTATACTGTTATCGAAAAGCTTGTAGATTGAATTTTTTCCGCCATTGCCCTATACTAATAACAGATATGTCAACAACGATTAGGAGGATTATAGTTTTATGCATATGCCAGAAATTCAATCTGTTTTAAACGAGAAGAACATCTCTTTTTCTTATGTCGAAGAGGACAACTGCGGAAGCATCGACTTTGAGCACCGCGGTCTGCGGTATCATATCTGGGAATTTGCAGACGATGTGGAGCCGGTCGGCGTGGAGACCAATCTGCGGTATGCAGGGCGCGATGAGGAAATCGAAGGCGATTACGATACGATTCTCGCAGAACATTTAAAGAAAGAATTTTAAGCGATTTCATTTCATTTTTGGGAAAAGATGTGTATTTTATGACGCCAGTTCTTCAACCACAGCTCGAAAAAGTCACGCTGGAACAGTATGAAATGCTTCCAGAAGAGAAACGCTTCGAAGTTTTTGACGGTGTCATCTACGACATGGCAAGCCCTTCGCAGGTTCATCAGGCACTATCCATGCAGCTTTCTACACTCATCAATACTTACATTCTTCGCAAAAAATCATATATTTTCTAACGCTGCCAGAAACAGCTCATAGAAGTCATCTTCCCCTTCAAGCGCCGGGGAATTTTCTCCGCCGCCATTGGTGCTGCGTTTGATTTCTGCGTAAAATTCTTCACCTGCCATGGCAAGATCCATTTCATAGATGGAAACGCCATAGGCATGGCAGATTTCGCAGAATGCGTGGATTGGATTCGGATTTTCCCTTGTCTGAAGCAGTTTTTCACGCAGAATAGAGTCTGCTTTTGCTTTTTTCTGCCAAGCTTTTGCCTGCACTGCAGGGAAGTTCTTTCATCGCCATGATTGCTGTTCTCAGACATCTGCGAGCCGTAACTTTTCTCAATCAGTTCGTTTTTTGTCAATAAATGATTTCTTGACGCTTTCAGATCTCTGTGATACAGTAATGGCAGAAACGAGGTGATTGCATGAAAAACACATTTGAGCAACAGATTTACGAGATCTTTGGAACAACGGACCCAAAGGAGCTGCGCAAGCTTTCCAAAGACGCGAAACAATACCAGCAGTTAGCGAAAAAAGAAGCACTGCGCCATGCGGCTGGAAGAAAACCAGCTTTTTCGCTGCCGCAAATCATTCAGATGGCTGCCATGCAGCAGCAGGGAAAAAGTATTGCCGAGATCGCGCGCACCTTTCAGGTCAGCAGGCAGACAGTATACAATCAAATTGCCCGTGCTCACTGTTTCAGCACGGATCCCGATGTCAAAACGCGGATGTGTTTTCTTTACCGCGATCAGCTTTGCACAACGATCGATATCGACTTCCGTCATGAGAAAATTGCAATCCAGAATTACACAAAAAAAATTCCGCTTCGTGCCTTTGGCGTTGTGGAGCATCCGACCTGGGATGATTTTACCTGGTTTCTGGAAAGCCGCTGTTTTCCCAAAACACGCGATCATGCCAAAGATATTTTAAAAGAAATGGGACTTCCCTTTTATGATCCGCTGCTTATCATTGAAAAAACAGATGGACGAATGGCCGGTGACGAGCAATGGATCCTGATTCTGAAAAATAAGGAGGCACGCCATGGAACAGATCCGTCTTGATCATCAGCTGCCTGTCAAAAAAACAGATCACACCTCAAAAGGGGACCAGCTCAAATGGAAAATCGGTAATATCTGGTACAAATCCGACTATATGGGATATGAGGGACTCTCGGAGACACTGGTGTCTCATTTACTGCAAAAAAGCACTCTTTCCCACCCGTTTGTCCTGTATCAGCCTGTTCGGATTGCATACCGCGGCACTCTCCGCAGTGGCTGTTCCAGTCCTGATTTTCTAAAAGTAAATCAGATGCTGATCCCATTGGAAAAACTGTACCGTCAGAATACCGGAGACAGTCTGGCAATCTCACTTGCTGCTTTTTCAGAACCTGCGGAACGCATTCGTTTTCTGGCAGATCAGTTAGAAAACATGACGGGAATTCAGAACTTCGGCGCATATTTGACCGCTATGCTGGAAATTGATGCCTTCTTTCTGAATGAAGACCGGCACACCAACAACATCGCTGTTCTATATGATACAGAAACAGCGCAATATTCTCTAAGTCCTCTGTTCGATCAGGGTTTATGCCTGTTTGCAGACACCAGCAATGACTACCCTCTGGATCTGCCGATGGATGTTTGTATGGAACGCATCGAAGCCAAACCTTTCAGCTCTGATTTTGATACACAGCTGGATGCTGCGGAGGAATTATACGGTATCCAGCTTCACTTTTCCTTTACTACAAAAGATGTCTGCACGGAACTGGCTTCTCTGGCCGATTACTATCCTCTGGAAATCCGCCAGCGTGTTGAGCAGATCATACGCCGACAGATGCGCAAATATGGATATCTGATGCGCAGTTAGAGTCGAAAAGAAAACAGTACAGAAAAGTCCCCACGCTGTGTGTGTCTTCTGTACTGTTTTCTTTTTTGACCTTTTTACACGATCTTATGCCATTTTCTTAAATACCGGAATCGAATCGATCGGTGCAGCGGCACGGATAGTCTGTCCGCCTTCGTACACTTTTCCGTCTCTGGTGTCTTCCCAGCGTCCTTCCGGAAGATATACTTCACGCTCAAACTCGTTCAGATGGAAAATCGGCGCTACCAGGTATTCGCTTCCGAACATATACTGATCCTGCAGCTCCCAGCATTTTTTGTCATCCGGGAACTCGTAGAACATGGTACGGATCAGCGGAGAACCGTTTTCGGATGCTTCGTCATACAGCTGTTTGATGTAATCGTGCATGCTGATGCGGATGTCGTAATATTTCTTCATGATCCGGTAATTTTCTTCTCCATAGCTCCACAATTCATTGGACTGGCCGGTATACAGATAGCCGCCGCCAAAGTCACGGTCATCGAGCGGTGGAATGTTGTGCGGTCCGCGGTCGCCGTGCATACGGAGAACAGCAGAGTAAACGGCAAACTCATACCATCGGATCAGAAGCTGCTGGAAATCCGGGTCATTGACATCATCTGTCATAAAGCCGCCGATATCGGTTGTCCACCACGGAATGCCGGCAAGACCCATATTAAGGCCGGCCTGGAGCTGATCATAGAAGGCTTCAAAGGTACTCGGCACATCGCCGGACCATACAACATTTCCGTATTTCTGACTTCCGGCCCAGGCGCAGCGAAGCAGGTTTACAATATTTTCTTCTCCTTCTGCTTTCATGCCGTCATAGAAGACACGGCTGTACAGCTGCGGATAGATGTTGCTGCAGGAAAGAGCCGGTCCGTCGATATAGCGGTAATGGTCGAAATCGTAAACGCCGAAATCCGGTTCTGAGTTGTCCAGCCAGAAGGCATCAATTCCCAAATCATAATAGTTTTTCTTGCAGACTTCCCAGACGTATTTTCTGGTCTCCGGGTTGAACACATCGATTTCCACACAGTCTCCCTGGAAATCATACGTCTGCAGGGCGCCGCGCTCTGTTTTAATCAGCAGGCCGCGGTCCAGCATCGGCCAGAAATTCTCGCTCTTCCGGTCTACGCTTGGCCATACGGAAACGATAACTTTGATTCCCATGGAATGCAGTTCGTCCACCATGGCTTTTGGATCCGGCCAGTATTTTTCATCGAATTTCCAGTCACCCTGCACGGTCCAGTGGAAGAAGTCAATGACAATCTGATCGATTTTGATGCCTTCCTTCTGGTAGCGGCGTGCCACTTCAAGCACTTCGTCCTGCGTACGGTAGCGCAGCTTGCACTGCCACAGGCCCATACGGTCCTCCGGGAATTTCGGCGCGCGGCCGGTCACTGCGGTGTAATTTTCCAGGATCTCTTTCGGTGTATCAGCTGCAGTCAGCCAGTAGTCCATATCTTTCGTCGAGCATGCGGTCCATTCGGTATAATTCTTTCCGAAGGTTACCTGTCCGACGGCCGGATTGTTCCACAGCATGCCATATCCTAAGCTGGATACGGCAAACGGTACACTGATCTGGGAGTTACGCTGCGCCAGCTCCAGGGTACATCCCTTCAGATCCATGTATTTCTGCTGATACTGACCCATTCCGAAAATCTTCTCTTCGTCGTTGCTCTCAAATTTCAGGTTCAGGCTGTATTCGCTTCCGCCGATCACACCTTTCCACTCACGGTTGACCGTTTTTAAGCAGCGGCTCTCTTTGCTGATCGTTCCGTCGTAGCACCGATGATATTCTCTTAAAATTTCCTGATCTTCTTTGTAGAAGGTGATAACTCCTGCAAAGTTGACCACAGCACGGATTTTTCCATTGGTGATCGATGCGCTGGTTCTTTTTCCCATGGATCCGTCGATTTCCAGATGATCGACTTCAAACTGCTCTGCTTTTGCCTCTGTTTTTTCCGGCACTTCGGTCAGTGCCCAGTCCTTTCCGAAAAATCCCGGAAGCATGGTTGCGCGGACACGTAAGGAATCTTTTCCCCACGGCTCAATCCGCAGTGTTTCTCCGTTTGCCTGTGCAATTAACACACCATTTTCTGTCTGAAAACGCATTGTTTTTTCCTCCTTTTTGTTTCAATCCACAGTCGGTAATTTCACAGAGTCTGACATGCCAGCAGAATGCTGACTGTGGTTTGCCTCATGTCAGTGGGGGATACCGATTTCTCTCCGCCCGCCACTGCTGTTAACTTTCTTATTTGCAATTCATCTCACCACCTATAGAGGTGGGAGAATCCTTGCTATTATTTGTTGAAAGGAGAGGTCACAGAAAAATTTGCTTTTCCGTGCCTCTCCCTCCCTATATTCTTACATTCCGATGCTTATGCAACAACAACTTCGCTTGCATCTGCTGCCAGAACAGCTTCTTTCTTCTCATTTCCGACGAAGACTTCTACTTTCAGTTCGGTATGTGCGCCTTCTACGGATACTTTCACTGTGTCGCCGTCTTTGACTGCTTTTACGGTGAATACATTGTTTCCGTGGATATCCGGAACTTTTGTCTCGGCTGCGTCTTTTAACTGATATACGCAAACAGTTGCGTGGTCAGCGTAGTCGTAATCCGGTTTGGTGTCGCAGTTTCCTCTTACTACGATGCTGTTCTCTCTTACATACAGCGGCATGGAGAAGTAGTCGTAGGTTCCCTGATACCATCTTCCGCCCTCTTTTGTCTCGCCGGTCAGAAGCTCAGTCCAGGCGCCTTCCGGCAGGTAGTACTGTGCAACTTTATCCTCGCGGAATACCGGTGCAACCATAAGGGCATCACCTAACATGTACTGCTGATCCAGATACGGAACGGCCGGGTCGTTCATGAACTCGAATACCATCGGGCGCATTACCGGGGTTCCTTCCTCGTGTGCCTCTACAGATTTCTGGAAAATGTACGGCATCAGCGAGCATTTCAGGTTGGTGAAGAATTTTACTACGTCGCAGGACTCTTCGTCGAACAGCCACGGCACACGGTAGCTTGTGGATCCGTGCAGACGGCTGTGGGTAGACATCAGTCCAAATGCGCACCATCTCTTGTACAGATCCGGTGTTGCGGTGCTCTCGAATCCGGAGATATCATGGCTCCAGAAGGAGAAGCCGCTCATGGCGAAGGAAAGGCCGCCGCGCAGCGTTTCTGCCATGGACGGATAGTTTGCAGAGCAGTCGCCGCCCCAGTGTACCGGGAATTTCTGGCTTCCTGCTGTTGCACTTCTTGCAAACAGAACTGCCTCGTTCTCACCTTTTACTTCTTTTAACAGGCTGAATACTGCCTGGTTGTACAGGTATGTATAGTAGTTGTGCATTGCCTGCGGATCGCTTCCGTCGTGGTAAACAACGTCAACCGGGATTCTCTCGCCGAAGTCGGTCTTAAAGCAGTCTACGCCGCAGTCCAGAACAGTTCTCAGTTTATCGGTATACCATTTAACCGCATCCGGGTTGGTAAAGTCCACAAGGCCCATACCTGCCTGCCAGTTGTCGGTCTGCCATACGCCTTTTCCGTCTGCTCTCTGCAGCAGATAGCCGTTTGCAGCGCCTTCTTTGAAGAATGCGGTTCCCTGTGCAATATACGGGTTGATCCATGCACAGATGTGAAGACCTTTGTCGTGATATTTCTTTAAGGTTGCGCGAATATCCGGGAAGCATTTCTTGTCCCACTCAAAATCGCACCAGTGGAATTCGTGCATCCAGAAGCAGTCGAAGTGGAAAACGCTCAGCGGAATATTTCTCTTTTCCATTCCCGCGATGAAGGATGTGGTAGTCTCTTCGTCGTAGTTTGTGGTAAAGGATGTGGACAGCCACAGACCAAAGGACCACGCCGGAGGAAGTGCCGGGCGTCCGGTCAGCGCGGTGTACTCGTTCATGATCTTCTTCGGTGACGGTCCGTGGAACAGATAGTATTTGATTCTTTCGCCCGGTACGGAGAAGCCGACATACTCTACTTTTTCACTTGCTACTTCGAAAGAAACGTTGTCGGTACTGTCAACGAGAATACCGTAGCCGTTGTTTGTCATGTAGAACGGTACGCATTTGTAGCCGATTTCGGATGCCGTACCGCCGTCCTCGTTCCAGGTGTCTACAACCTGTCCGTTTTTTACGAATGGAGTAAATCTCTCGCCAAGGCCGTATACGCACTCGCCGACGCCAAGGGAGAGCTCGCTTACCATATATGGCTGATATTTTTCGGTCATGTAATTCTGGGCTGGCAGCATGGTGCTCTGCTGACGGTCCCATCTGATATAGGAAAGGTTGCGGAAGCCGCTTCCGGTCAGAACTTTTCCATCTGCCTCGAAGGTGTAAGCAAAGACACCTTTTCTCTGTACGCGGACCTGTACGCTTCCGGTATCAAGAACTGCCTCATCCTCGTTGATCGTTACAGTTACGTCCTCGTATACGCTCTCTGTTTTGTCGAAGGACGGAACTTTGTTGTCGTAGGCTTCGTAGTGCCATGCCTCCATGGAGATGGTGTCCGGTGTATGTGCTACGAACTCAACGGTGATGGTCGGCAGGTTCAGGGTCATGCCTCTGTGCTCGATCGGACGTGTGGTAGCCAGGATACGCATACCGCCTGGAATCTGCTCTACTTCATAAGCCTGCATTGCATGGGATGCATTTGCTTTTTCACTCGGAAGCCAGTAACCTTCTGTGAATTTCATCTTTTCATTACCTCCTGATTTGATGCGCCCGAAACAGAGGATGAAAAGCACTCTCTTTTCATCATTTTTTACAGAATTCCTGTTTCAGGCTGACGTTTTTTGGTAATTTTATCCTACCACACTTTTCCTGTCGAAAACAGGGAGGATTCTGTGAAAAAATACGGCGATATTATCTTTTTTCCGGTTTGAACCTTTTTCTGGTTCCAATATGCAAAACGGGAGTGTGTCCCGCAAAAGTATCCTGTTGCATTTCCAGTTACTTTTGCCGGGACACACTCCCATCTCTCTTCTTTTGTTTTTTCTTTATGCCACAATCAGATAGGCAACAACTGCCAGCAGGATCTGCAGGATCACAAAGCGGATCACAACCTGACTGTCGGACCATTTGTATTTCAGGCGGACATGGTCATGCAGCGGTGTTCTTGTATTTTTGAGGATCGCGATTTTCAGGAAACGGAGTAAAAATACTTTGACAAGGCCGATTCCTCCGTCGACGATCATCACGCCTGCCATCAGCAGATATAAGAACGGATGGCGGGACTGCATGGCAAGGATGGCGATGTAGAAGCCAAGTGCTCTCGAACCGGCGTCTCCCATCAGCATGCTACTCGGCGAGGTGTTGAAATACAGGTACGCGAGAAGCGCTGCCACGAACAGGTAATTGGCTACGGTGAAGCTTCCAAGGACATCGTGGAAAATCATACTGAACGCGAAGATAACCACACAGGAAAGGCTCGCGCAGAGTCCGTCGACACCGTCGGAACAGTTTGTAACGTTGATCGAAATCCAGATCAGGATGATGCCGAGGATTATGTAGACCACTTTCGGAATGGTAAGGGACATGCTTCCGAAGTAGATCGTGGTGGAATTGTAATTCACAAAGGTGATGACGGTCACAATGGAGATGACGAGGTCAATCGCGCCTTTTTTGTAATCGCTCCACGGGGTTTCGGATGCATCATCGAGGTAGCCGCTCAGCATGATGCAGACGAGCAGGATCGCGTAGATCGCATACTCGGCGCCAAGAGGCAGGAACAATACGCTTCCGATCAGGAAACAGATGACGATCACAAGGCCGACGCCGCGCAGTTTTCCGCGGGAGAGGCCGCCGTTTACGGCAAATTCTCTGCCGTGATCGCTCGGCAGAAAGGAAAATGGATGCTTTAACGCCAGAAAGGTCAGCAGAAAGGTGACCACGATTCCCAGCATGGCGATCTGGCCGGGATTTAAAAAGTTACTCCATACTTGATACATACGTTTTCTTCCTTCACTTTTCTTTAGATTGAGTTTGCACGAAGCCGTATGTGACGTGGCTTTGTGTTCATTTATTATAACAACTTCATGCAAAAATTGCTATACCCAATTCGGGGGTTTCGTGATAAGATAGTGATACACTAAGTTGAACAAAAAAGGAGTTTTTTATGCCACGCAAAGATCATCTGCCGCGCCAGACACGCCAGGAACACATCACGCTGCAGCCGAACCGCAGCATCGAATTTCGCGTAACCGACGATTTCGGCAGTTTTTCGCCGCCGCACTGGCACGACGCGCTGGAAATTATTTATATTCTGGAGGGTTCCTCCATTGTCACGCTCTCGGACCGCACCAAGACCGTCCTTCCGGGTCAATTTCTGCTGATCAATTCCGGGCGTATCCACACGGCGCGCTGTCCGTCCACGGGAAACCGCTCGATTCTGATGCAGATTCCGGATGCGTTCCTTGCGAACTATCTGCCTGATCCGTCACAGCTCTGGTTCTCGATTGACTACGACAGTACGAATCCGGAAGTGCAGAAAAATATCAGCCAGTTCCGGCGTCTTCTGCTTTCGATGATGCAGCTTCATGAGGAAATGCCCGACGGCTATCTTCTGACGTTCCAGCGGGAGCTTTTTACGTTTCTCGATCTGCTCTACACGAAATTTTCCGAGAAGAGCCCGCTTGCGCACCACCCGATGAGCTCCCGGACGCAGACACGGCTCGATACGATTCTGACGTACACGCAGGAAAATTACCAGCGGCCGATTACGCTGAAGGAGGCTGCCGATGTTGTCTCGCTGCAGCCGGAATATTTCTGCCGGTTCTTCCGCCAGAACATGGAAACGACGTATCTGGAATACTTGAATTCCTACCGTCTTTCCCGCATCTACCGCGACCTGATCGCCACGGATCTGCCGGTCGGCACGCTCGCGGAAAAGCATGGTTTTACAAACGATAAGCTGTTTCACCGCCTCTTCCGCGAGCGGTTTCACACGACGCCGCTGCAGCTTCGGAAGGCAGCACGCGAGAAAGGATCCTGATAGCTTTCGCTGTTTTAATATCTTTGAGAATGGGAGTTTAACACGATGACAAAAGAAGAACTGGCGCTTGCCGTCATTGAACGTTTGAAACAAGAATATCCTGACGCCGACTGTACGCTTGACTATGACCAGGCGTGGAAGCTGCTCGTCAGTGTCCGCCTGGCCGCACAGTGCACCGATGCGCGGGTCAATGTTGTGGTGGAGGATCTCTACGCAAAGTATCCTGATATCGATGCGCTGGCAAACGCGACACCGGAGGAAATCGAGGAAATTGTGCGGCCGTGCGGTCTTGGAAAGAGCAAGGCACGCGACATCAACGCCTGCATGCGCATGCTGCGCGACGAGTACCACAGCCAGGTGCCGGATGACTTTAACGCACTTTTGAAGCTCCCGGGCGTGGGACGGAAAAGTGCGAACCTGATTATGGGCGATGTATTCAAAAAGCCTGCGATTGTGACGGATACGCACTGCATCCGGCTGTGCAACCGCATCGGGCTCGTGCATGACTGCAAGGATCCGAAGAAGGTGGAGATGGCACTCTGGAAAATTGTGCCGCCGGAAGAAGGAAGCTCGCTCTGCCACCGGTTTGTGGAGCACGGACGCGAGGTCTGTACTGCGCGGACGACACCGCACTGTGAACGGTGTGTGCTCGCGGATATCTGTGAGAAGAACGGCGTAGAAAAATAGCATTTTTTTATGCGTTTCCATGCGAAAAAGGCTTTTGCATACCGGACAGATTTTTCTGATTCTGTCCCGGCTGCAAAAGCCTTTTTGTTTCTATTTTTTATATGACCGAAAGAAGTCCGTCAGCGCTTTCAGCGTTTTCCCGAGCACCTGCACTTCCTCTTCTCCGAGTTCCGCCATCACGGCATCCGTCATCTGCTCGTGGAATTTTGCGTGATGATGGAATGCCTGCCGTCCCTTTCCGGTCAGGTGGATGTAGACGATCCGGCGGTCCTTCTCGCTGCGCTCCCGCTCGGTGTAGCCTTTTTTCACCAGACTGTTCATTGACGTTGTCAGCGATCCGACCGTGATGTCGAGCTTTGCCGCGATCGATGACATATTGCCGCCCTCCAGGCCGACGGCCTCGATGATGTGCATATCGTTGTTCGTCAGATCCTTGAAATCCTCGGTAATGATCGCCTCTTCTTCCAGTTTTTGTATCTCGTGAAACAGATGGACCAGTGTCTCATTGATGATTTCTCTGTTATCCACTCCTCTTCCCCTTTCCGTCTGTTCTGTCCCTTCTGAACAGGGTTCCGCTCTTTCTGTCTGTATTGTATCAAAAAAGTTCCGGACAAACAATACCAAAAACTGCCTGGGAAACGGCGGATCGCTCCGTGCCGTTTCCCAGGCAGTTCTGTTATGTTTGATTCAATTACATCTGCCCTTTTTTCTTTAACCGTGCAAAGCAGATCATGAAAAAGCAGATGCCGTATACGGTTGTGATCGGGGTGGACATGCCGACGAAGGTCAGGTTCGTATTCGGCAGGTGTGAGAAGAACAGCGCCAGCGGAATACGGATCAGGCAGGCGGAGGTGATTCCCTGGATCATAACCGGGATGCTGATGCCGCGGCCGTTGAAGTATCCGATGCTGCTGAACAGCACACAGGTCAGAATACATTCCGGTGCGAAACCGCGCAGGTAAGCGGCGCTCTGCTCGATAACGGCCGGATCGCTCGTGAAGATTCTGGAGATGACACTTCCACCGAAGAAACCGATGCAGAAAATCACAACTCCAAGAGAGCAGCCCGTTGCGATTGCGGTGAGGAAGCCCTTCCACGCGCGGTCTTTCTTTCCGGCTCCGGTGTTCTGTGCCACGAATGCTGACACAGACTGCATCACAGAGGACGGGATCAGCATGATGAATGAGGTCAGCTTCTGCGCCACACCGTATCCGGCGGACGGCATCAGACCCATGCCGTTGATGATCGAGTTGATCACAAGGAAGGAAATCTGTACGGTCGTCTCCTGCAGCGCGATCGGCACACCGACGTTCAGGACTTTCTTCAGCTCGTCATGGTCGATGCGGCAGTCTTCTTTTTTGAATTCAATCGGCAGATTGCCTTTTTTCAACACACCCATGGAGGCGATGACAGAAATCAGCTGCGCCAGAACCGTCGCAAGCGCTGCTCCCGCAACGTCCAGTTTCAGCACACCGACGAAGAACAGATCTCCGGCAATATTGGCTGCGCAGGCGATGCCGACGAATAAAAGCGGCAGATTTGCATTACCGATTCCGCGAAGCACGCTGCTGATGACGTTGTACGCGATGATGATCAGAATACCGCCGGAACAGATCCGCAGGTAGAGGACGGTTTTGTCAAAAGACTCCGCCGGGACCTGTAAAATATTGGCGATCGGGCCTGCGAACAGCTCCAGAATCACCGTCATGACGACACCGATGATGGCGAACAGAACAATCGAGGTTCCCACGGTTTTGCCGGCCTTATCCGGCTTGCCCTCGCCGATGTGCTGGCCGATCATAACGGTCGAACCCATCGCAAGGCTGGTGATGATAAATGTTACCATCTGCATGAAGCTGCTTCCGGTTCCGACAGCGGAAATACTCGACGCATCGCCGAACCAGCCGACCACGAGAAGGTCGACCGCACCGTAAGCCGCCTGCAGAATCAGCGCGCCGAGCACCGGCAGCGCAAAACGGATCAGGGACTGGAAAATCGGTCCCTCTACAAACGATACTTCTTTCTTATTTTCTTTTGCCATTGTTTTTCACTCCTTTTATTCCCGGCATCGTTTCCTGCATCCGTGTGATTGCATGCACAAATTCGTCCACCACCGCGTCGTCCAGATCTGGCAGGCGGGATGCCCATTCCCCGTGAAAGTGCGTCACGCGGAGTTCCACAAACTCTTTTCCCTCTTCGGTCAGTGTCAGGTTGATCACGCGCTTATCTTTTTCATCCGCCTGTTTCACGAGAAGATTTCTCTCCTCCAGTTCCTGCACCAGCTTGGTGATGCTCGGCAGCGTTGTGTTCATATAGCTGCTGATGTCGCTGACGCGGCAGAAGCCCTGCTTTTTCTGAATCTCATTCACCGCATCCAGCACATGCACCTGCCGCGGCTTCATACCGTCCGGCAGGTCCGGGAGTTTCTCGATCAGACGCTTTGCATCAAAACACGCATCCAGGAACTGCTTTAATTTTTCCTGTGTCATGGAAAATGGTCCTTTCTTCTTAAAATTTAGTTATCTTTAGTAATTATCTTTGATAAGTATAGCAGGAAATGAAAAAATGTCAAGAGGGAACTGATGCTAAAAAAGAGCTGATTGAAAGTTCTGGCAATGCCAGATTCTTTCATCAGCTCTTTTCCATATCCATTTGTCACTGTTCAATGAGCTGCATTTCGGTGCCCCCCGCCGGATTTTATGCTTCTGATCGTCTTTTCCAGTACCTTCATCTCAACCGGTTTTGAAACATGGGCATTCATACCGGCTGCCAGAGAATGCTGAATATCCTCAGAAAACGCATTGGCGGTCATAGCAATGATTGGAATTGTCTTTGCCAGTTCATGGGAGCTTCTTCGGATTGCTTTTGTTGCCTCATAACCATTCATAACCGGCATCTGTACATCCATCAGGATCATGTCATAATCCCCCGGAGCAGACTGCTCAAATGCCTCTAAGACCCTTTTACCATTTTCACAGATTGTACACTCTGCACCCTCAATCTTTAACAATTCCATCAGGATTTCTGCATTCAGCTCATTGTCCTCTGCACACAGAAACCTCATTCCTTTCAGGACATTGCCAGCCGGTTCATCCTTTTCTGCCTGTTCTGCTGAAGAAACAAATCTATCTTCTGCTATTCTCAGATCTATAAGAACCTCAAAACAGCTTCCCTGGCCCAGTTCACTCTCCACATCAATGGTGCCTCCCATTGCTTCAACCAGATTTTTGGTAATAGCCATTCCAAGACCAGTTCCCTGTATCTTATTCGTCATAGAACTTTCAGCACGAGTAAAAGCATCAAAAATTGTATCTTTGAAATCTGCCGACATTCCCATGCCATTATCGCTGACCAAGAAACGGTACTTTGCGTAGACAGATGACTTTGTCTCACATTCTTCTACCAGAAACTGAATTTTTCCACCTTCCTGCGTGTACTTCACTGCATTAGAAACCAAGTTGCTGAAAATCTGCATCAGATGAACCTGATCTCCGTTCACCCACTCGTGCCGGATGTTTTCTTTTATGATTGTAAGAGTCTGATTTTTTTCGTCTATCTGTGAATGGAATATGGTATTGAGTTCTGTAATAAAATCCAAGATGGAAAAATCGGTATACTTAAAAACTGTTTTTCCTGCCTCAATTTTGCTCATATCCAGAACATTATTAATGATTCCTAACAGATGCTGTGATGAAATGTCTATTTTATCTGCATACTCTATTACTTTCGCTTTATTACCGGCATCATGTCTGATCAATGATGTCATGCCGATAATTGCATTCATTGGTGTACGAATATCATGTGACATATTGGACAGGAAATCCGTTTTCGCCTTATTTGCATTTTCAGCGGTCTGCAAGGCTTCCGTTGTAATGTCCTTTGCTTTTTTCAGTTTTTTATTGGACTCCTCCATATCCTTCATTGCCTGCGTCTGAATCTCATTATTTCTTTTTTCGTATTCAGCTTTTTGCTCAGCAAGACTGCGTCTGGAAATACTGTAGAATAATCCGGCAAAAAGCAAAAGTATAAAACCTGCCATGAGTATTGTTTCAAACACTATTGTTTTCTGATAGTCTCTTAGTACATTATCTACAACACTTTTTTCTACAATACAAATCAGCATGGTGTTATTATTTTCTATTGGACAGTATCCCAGATAGTAAGGTTTGTCACTTTCCACAAGTTCTACCCCCTGTTCTCTGCCATCCAGCTTTTTTTGAAGAGAATCAGCCTCTTCCTCAGTGATAGCCTGATCTCCTTTTAAATGCTTTAACAAGAAATAGTTCCTGAAAAATTTATCTTCTTTCTGATTTGTATAAGTAATATTTCCGTCGTTATCCAGCATAAACAGATACGCATTCCCGTTATAGCTTTTCACACTTAACATGGAATCTAATTTTGAATGATCATACAAGGTTCCAATTGCCGTATAAGTTTCCCCATTAATCGTATATTCCTGACATGGAATTGCAACCAGATAACCATCTTTTTTCTTCTGGTTGTAATCAAGAGAAACCAATTTTCCAATATTATATCCGTTCCTCAAATCCAACAAAAGTTTACTTGGCATGTCAACCCGAAGTTTTGTTCCATCAGTGGTTATTGCCTTTCCATTTTCCTGGAGAAATATAAGTGTACTTTCAGATTCTTTCTGCCATGCCTCAAAGAACTTCTTGTTTCTATCCAGTTCAATAGATCTCACTCCCTCTTGAGTAAGAAAATCCTCAAGCATATGCAGCCGACTGTAGTATCCATTCACCTGCAGATCATAGGTCTGCTGTATCTGTTCAACAACTGCTCCCATACTGCTTTTCCCGTTTTCTGCGATATAGCTGTTCATCCTGTTCAAAAGGAACTTTACAAAAATTAAGTTTAAAAAGATAAGAATTAAAAAGAACAATGGTACTATCATCTTTTTTCTTTTTGTTTTCGCCTGTTCTGTTCCCACTTTTATTTTTCAACCTCTATATAATCTTCCGGTGCTGACGGCTGCTGTCCGTTTTCTATTGCTGCAGTCCATGCACTTGATAATGTTGTGTCCTTAATCTGCTCGATCTCACATCCCGGATTTATTTTTTTCAAAACAGACATTGTGGTGTCTGTAAGAAGAATAGAGTACTCCTTTTCTTTGTCGATTTCTTTCTTATTTACTTCTATGTCCTTTAATGAGAATCCGTTTTCCTCCTGCCTGACGATTAATTTCATACCGGATGCAATTGGTAATTCATATTTATTGGTTATATGGAATTTCTCATCAGAATCAGCAAGATATTTCTCCGCAAGTTCATAAATCTCTTTGCCATTGATTTTTGCCAGGTATAATGGTGTATCTAAACTCTTTGCTGTCATCAGACCAACCCGGCTGCCGGTACACTCCCCTTTGTAAATGGAGGAAGTAAAATAATAATATGGTGCCAAAGCCAGCTGAGCATCATTTTCTTCTCTAATCGTAGTTAAAATAGAAGATGCCGCATCACGACCGTTTTTATCATTTAGCGAAATGGAATATTCATTTTCAAAATTAACTGTGGTTTCTTCTTTTGAATCCTTACTGTTCATTGTGCTGCGAAAAGCATCATAAGCCTGTGTTTCATCCATTTCCCCTGACAATAATCCGTGAACAGCCTCAAGACTGGCATCAAATGATTTTTGAGCAGAATATCGGATATAAACAGAATTATTATTAATTTCATCTTCCAGTCCAGGTACATCTTCCATCATGTTTGGAACATCTACATTTAATGAAATTACACCCTTTCCATCTGCGATCAATGTTTGTCCTTCTTTTGAAATCATACACTCCAGGACATCGAATGCCAGATCCAGTTTTTCCTGATCTTTTTCCAGTTCTTTGTTAAATGCAATATTCAGAGAAGGGGTCATATTTATAAAAGCTTCATCCGAAATCTGTGAAAAAAACGGTATACGAGTTAATTCTGCATCCATCTGTTCCTGAAATTCCTGCATAAGTGCCGGATAACCATGAAACATTGCTGCTTTTCCCTCAAGGAACATCTGCGTTGCAGTATTAACATCGACGCTGATATCATCACTTGTAAAATGTGAGTCCTTTAAAAATGTATTGGTTTCTGAAAAAATACGTTTCCATAATGCATCATCAAACGCGATATCCCCTGATGCACTTTCAGCTGAGCTTCTCCATTCAATTCCATCCAGACTCATGAATTCCCCAATTGCACCTGTCTGAATCACCTCATGAGCAGACCAGTCTTCTGCAAGATCCAGGGAATACGGTTTTATACCATTATCATAAAATTGCTGGCATGCCTGTGCATATTCCTTATAGTTTTTCGGTATCTTGATTCCATACTGTTCAAACAATGTCTTGTTGGCAATAATCGTCTGCGGTATACCGCAGATAGGAAGCCACTGGATCTCATCTTTTGAATTTTTGTAATATTGCAATGCATAAGAGTAATACCTGGAAACCACATCATAAGAAGCAAAATCCATTAGATATGGCTCCAGATCCTGTGCATCTTTTCCAGAAAATCGACGTACGGTTATGATATCCGGCAGTTCACCATGTTCCTCAAAATAGCTGTATAAATCGGTATCATTGTTACCGGTAATAAACTCAATATCCTGATCTGGAAACTGCTCATTTATATAGGGTACAATATTTTTCATTAAACGATTTTCCCACAAATACACGGTAAGGTGATCGTCATTTTTAGATACTGCTTTTTTAGATTGTCCACAGCCAGACAAAACAGTAGCTGCTACAAGCACCCCTGACAATAAAGCTATCAGACATTGTTTTGCCTTTTTCATCCTCGTATTTTCCTCATTCTTTCCTGATAAAATCATTAATTCAATAATTGGGAAACAATTACAGCCAGTTTTCCAGAACATCATTCAGCTTATTCATATCCAGCGGTTTCGCGATATGTCCATTCATGCCTGTATTTTTTGCCAGCTGTACATCTTCTGCAAAAGCATTTGCTGTCATGGCAACAATCGGTAGTTTTCCCTGTTCACCCGGAAGGCTCCTGATTGCTGCGGTTGCCTCATAACCATTCATGACAGGCATTTGGATATCCATAAAAATAAGGTCATACAAGCCTTTCGGAGAAGCTTCTACTTTTTCAACTGCAATTTTTCCATTTTCTGCCGTTTCCACTTCCGCCCCTGTCATCTGCAGAATTTCAACAGCAATTTCTCTGTTTAACTCATTATCCTCGACCAGCAGAATTCTTTTTCCTGTGTAATCTGCTTCAGACAGCTCATCCAGATAATTTCTTGCTGTTTTTTCTTTTCTGCCAGAAGTAAACTGCCGCAATGCAGCCGTCAAACGGGAACGGAACAGCGGTTTTGCAATAAAAGCATCTACGCCTGCAGCCTTTGCTTCTTCTTCGATCTCGCTGAATTCATAAGATGTCAGTACAATAATGGTAATCTCTTTCCCTATCCGTTTCCGGATCTGTCTGGCTGTTTCAATTCCGTCCATATCCGGCATTTTCCAATCTAAAATAACAGCAAAGTAATCATTTTTTAGCTCATGATGTGCATAACAGCGCTCAACGGCTTCTCTGCCGGAGAGAACCCATTCGCCTGTAATCCCAATCTCCTTCAATGTGGCAACTGTACTTTCACAACATATCTTATCATCATCCACAACCAGAACAGGTAGATTCATCAGATTTCTGTCCTGTTCTTTTTCTTTTTCCTGAAGTTCCAGATAAATTGTTACTGTAATTTTAGTCCCCTTATGTAAGGTGCTTTCCACTTTAATATTACCATTCATCAGGTTCACAATATTTCTGCTGATTGTCATTCCCAGACCTGTTCCCTGGACTCTGGTTGTCCGATGGTCATCTGCGCGGCTGAAAGGATCAAACATGATTTTCTGGAATTCCGGTGACATACCGATCCCATTATCCTCAATCGTAAATTCATAGCATCCAAGTTCCGAAAATCCATTTGGCTTTTCCTCTATGGAAAAAGTAATATTCCCACCATCCGGTGTATACTTGATCGCATTACTCATCAGATTCACAAATACCTGCTGGATTCTCAGGCTGTCACCACAGACACTCTCATGTTCAATGTGATTAATGTGTATATCTAAATTGTGTTTATGTTCATCAATCACCGATTTTGTGAGTGTTATAAGATTATCCACCAGATCTGGCAGATTGAAATCCTCCTGTGCCAGCGTCATTTTTCCACTTTCAATACGTGCCATATCCAGCACTTCATTAATCAGCCCCAGCAGATGACGGCTTGATTTTGTAATTTTGCTGAGACATTCAATGACTCTGTCCTGGCTCTCAATATTTGCTCCTGCAATTGCTGTCAGGCCGACAATGGCATTCATCGGTGTCCGGATATCGTGGGACATATTGGAAAGGAATTCTGTTTTCGCACGGTTTGCATTTTCTGCAGACCGGTAAGCCTCTTTCAGTGCCTGACGGGATTCAATCTCTGCTTTCTTCTCCTGTGTCACATCCATGGATGCCAGCAATACCTTTACCAGCTTTCCATTCTCCCATTCTAGAGGAATATAAGAAGCGATCTTATAAGTCCTTTCATCCAGGCTGCAGTACTCAAACTTATAAATATCATTTTCACTTTTCAGATTCTTCCGGATATTTTCCGGTGCGATCAGGATGTCCATAGTTTCCAATGGTTCCAGTGTCTTATATTTTTCAAGAACCTGCATCTGAAAATCATGATAAAATCCCAGAGGTTTATATATCATCTGTCCATTCAGATTGTAGAATTCATATCTGTCATTTTCCAGATCACAGACAACAAACCGGTCAACCAGACGCACAATACTCTGAATTATCTGCTCCATGGAAGCATTATCCGCTGCCATCTGCAGATGCCGTGCGCTCTCTACCTTTGCCTCTGTGATATCACGCAGAAAGATCATGGCATATTCTGAATCCTCTATTTCGCCACGTATGACCACATTGCGGACCCATCGTTTTTCTCCATTCAGAGTGATACGGCACTCTAAAGCCAATTCGGTTTCCAGACCCTTCAGCCTTTCTGCAATATAACCACGGTCGTAAAAAGAGGATACCGCCTTCTTATCTGTCTCCACAACATAGGAATCCACAAAATGACGGATCAGTTCATCCCATGTATGACTCTGTTCAAAGACTGTCATCAGGGACGGTTCAACCTTAAAGGTATCAAAAGTATTCGCTTCCAGATTTACATAATACTCACACAGGTCTGCTTTCGTAAAAGCCCGGTGGAAAGCAGCAGATTTTTGTGCCTGCATGGCCTCTTTTTTTTCCGCATCAATATTAATAAAAATCCCGGCAATCCTGCTGGCAGAACCATCCAGACGGCGTATTACTTCTGCCGATGCCCGAAACCACTGGTATTGATTATCCTTCATTCTCATACGATACTCTACCTGGTATTTTATCTGGTTCGTCTTATCCTTAATTGCCGCCTGAAGCTGCACCATTACTCTTTCTTTATCCTGTGGATGCAGAAGATCTGACCAGGATTCCAGTTTATTCGGAAAGTCCAGAGTGTCATGATAGCCAAGCATTTTTCGGAATTCATGACTCCAGTTTGCATTCACAATCTCACTGTTTTCGTCACAGTCAAAATACCAGAAACCGGAACAGATAGCCTCATTGAGCAGTGTCAAATTTACATGATCCCAGTTGACCTGTACGGACATAACCCAGATCTGTCTGCCCGCCTCATCTGTTGCATCCTCTTTACAAAGCCGTACATTTTTCACTGTACCGTCTGCTGTAAGGATCTGTGCTTCCCCTGTTCCGTGAAGCTGCAAAAAACGGTCTCGCTCCTGTCTATCTTCCTCGTCATAAAAGAAGTTTCTCAATGAGCCTTTTGTCTGTTCCATGAAAGTATCGAATGTATATCCTGTACTATGCAACAGCAGATTATTCACAGACAAAATAGACAGGTTTTGGTCATAAGATCCTGTCATTATACCTACCCCGCCATTATTTTCCAGTGTTTTCTGTACGGCCTGTGACATAGCCTGTGTCTGTCCCGTTACAGCCTCACCTAAAGAATATATTTTGTCCTCATAATTTCCCATTTTATAAAAATCCTCTCTTCGTCTTATGCCTTCTTCATCCTGCTTTTATCTGTATACAAAAAACCTGTCCCTGCCAGTTTTCTTACTCATTTTTGCATACAAAAAGGACACCTGCCAAAATCTGCCAGTGCCCCTACTGTATCTCTTTATAACCACATATCCATATCATATAAAAGTTATCGGAATCTCTTCCGTTCTCATATCTTCTTCATATATGGAAATAGTAGCAACCGGCTGACATGGTCAAACTTTCTGACTTTAGCCCCTTCTGGCTTTGCGTCCCTGCTTTTCAGCAAGTTTGCCTTTAAATAATTTCCATTTATTCCAAAAATAAAATACCATGAAGTTTTTTATACGTCAATATTATAGGATAGAAAACCTGTATTTTTTTCAATGCCATCCCTGTACACCACCCGGATGTCCTCTTTGCTATGCACCACCACATGGTCTACCATGCTGATCCATAGCAATCCGTGCGTTCTGCATGATGAGTGCCTGAATCTGTTCTTCCAGAAGCTGACTTTCCTGCCAAAGTGCTGTCTGCTGTTGAAGCGTATTTTCACCGCCGGAGAGCAGGTTTCGGATAGCGCTGAGGTTATCCAGGACTTCTTCCTTATTGGCAAATTTCTCGTTAAGATTATCCACAAAGGCTTCCTTGATCAGTATCTCCTACAGAACGTGAAAAATAGGTACACGGATTTGAGAAGTTGCAACCACTACACACAATATTCACACAAAATTCTCTTTATGTTTTCAATTTTTATAGGCTTTGCCAAGTGAGCATTCATTCCTGCTTCCAGACACTTTTCTTTATCTTCTCTGAATGCATTTGCTGTCATGGCAATAATCGGGATTGTCTCAGCATCTGGATGTTTCAGTGACCGGATTGTTTTTGTCGCAGTAAGCCCATCCATTACAGGCATCATGATATCCATCAGAATTGCATCAAAATAACCTTCCGGTTTATCCTGGAACATTCTGACCGCCTGCAGTCCATCTCTTGCAACTGTCAGATTTGCACCTTCATCAGACAACAGCGTTTCCGCAATTTCTGCATTCAGTTCATTATCCTCCACCAGCAATAAGTTTAATCCGCTGATATCCATCTGTGCCGCTGTTTTCTTTACTGTATCTGGTGCAGGAGCAAGTTTAAACGGAATCCTGATAATAAAAGTTGAGCCAACTCCCTCTTTGCTTTTAACTTCGATAGTTCCACCCATCTTTTCAATCAGACCTTTTACAATCGCCATTCCCAGTCCAATTCCCTGCTGTGTACTTCTTGCATCCTCTCTTTCCTGCGAAAACGGCTCAAATATATGCTCCTGGTATTCCCTGCTCATACCAATGCCAGTATCAGTTATGGTCCACTCATATGTCGTAATTCCGTCAACAGCTTCTGTATAATCTGACACCGTTATTATCTTGCCGCCAATCCGGTTATACTTAATACAGTTTCCATAAATATTAAGAAATATCTGTCTTAAATGTACCGGACTTCCATAAATAAAAGGATATCGAAGGTCTTCCTTTTTTGCACGGAACTGCATCTGGATTCCTCTGTCTTTTGCCCGCTGTTCTATGATAGTCAGAACATCCTGACTTAATTCCTCAAAGTTGATGATTTCCTGCGTCAGAGGTACATTTCCATCTTCAATTTTGCTCATCTGAAGGATATCGTTAATAAGAGACAATAGATAGTCTGCAGCTACCTGCATTTTTCTGAAATTTTCCAGAACCAATTCCCTGTCATCAAAATGCTTCTCAGCAATCTTCAGCAATCCGATAATTCCATTCAGCGGGGTTCTCATATCGTGCGACATCCTGGAGAGAAAATCAGACTTGCTTTTATTTGCTTTCTTTTCACTTTCCAAGGCAATTGATTTGTGCATGAAGTCATTTTTATCCAGCATGAGATTCCAATGTTCAATGGTTCCGTTTTCCTTTATCACTTTCTGTCCACGATCCTCGATGTATTTGTATGTGCCGTCCTTACAGCGTATCCGGTAAATAGTAGCATAATGATCAGAATGAGTATATTGATTTAATGCATCTGCAAGTCCGACCTCCACGTCATCCGGATGAGCAAGGCCGATAATATTACCGCCAGAAGCGTCCAACAGTTCCTTTGGTGTTGCGTAACCGAGCATATTTGCAAATTGTTCTGAAACATATTTGAAAGAGTATTCCGGGTCATCATTGCTGATTTTGACGCCGCCGGGGATGGATACGGTAAATAACTCCAGCTGACTTTGCAGTTTTTTTGTCAATTCCTCGATCATAGCTGTATGCTTTTTCTCTTCATCCAGAAGCTTCGCATACTCTCTGTTTGATTTTTCCAGTGCCCGCTCTTTTTCCTCTAAGCGGTAATGTTCTGTACGGTCAAGAACATAATTGACTGCAATGACATCTCCGGTCTCTTCTTCCCGATACAGAGCCATGTGATCTTCTGCAAGCATAGGCTCAAAAGTAGCAGTCCTGGTCCAGTATCGGAACGATATATGACGTTCACCATTTGCAAAACGCTTTAACAGTCGTTCTCTGTCAAACTCGTGCAGAAAATCTTTAAGACCTTCCTCAGGTATGGTCAATGCCCATGCATCCACCAGACTCTGTAAGCTTGAATTTTCCGGCAAACCTAATTGTTCATTCAGATTATATTTTTTTCCATTAACTACCTGATACATGGAGCCACGTACGATATTCTTTGTGAGATTGATCACGCAGTATCCATCGGCAATAGCAAATACCGACTCTTCCAAAAAACGATTATTAATAATATCCTGACTCATACAACTTCTCCTCGTCAATCTTCTAGTAAGAATTATATCCTTATTTTTGTGTATCCGTCAATAAAAAAGAGTGTGGTAACTATTCAAATACTTAGTCACCCATTTCTCCACCAATTTCCATCGTGTACTTTGCTTCCATATGATATCCTGCTTTTTTCGCATATTGCATTTCTCCCTTCTGAAGTTTTCTTTTCCGTTACATGACTATAACAGAAATCAGGGAAATAGCGATTCATCAGATGTACCGAAAATACGAGGAGGAGATTGGGGATAGTTGACAATAGGGGAATATTGAGGAAAAAGAAAAGTCATGGCTTGTGCCATGACCTTTCAATTTTCATTATAAGGCTGAAACGGTACGGTCGTTCCGTCCGTTTTTGTGCTGTCCAGAACGTAACCCTCTTCTCCGGTCGCCGTGTTGTACTCCGCCTGCGGATTCTTTTTATCGCTGATTTCAAAGATATACTCATTTTCTGTCGGCTGGTCCAGTCCGGCCTGGTGTATTACGAAACCTGCACGAATCGCTGATGAGATCGGATTGTTTTCATCGCTGTCCTCAAAGCCGATATCGGAAAGATAGATGTCGGTGGATTTTCCATTACTCCGCAGGAACAGGCTGGTTTTATAATAATCGCTGTAGTCGCCTCTTCCAAACAGATTCGCCACCAGATTGGACTGGTTTTCCGTTCCGTTTGTGAAGCCGAGCACTTTCTGAAAACCTCCGCTGATCCGGTTCGTCGATACCGGATTGAGCTGGCCGGAAAAGCTGTCCAATACGGCGGCAGAACCATAAACACCATCGTAGGCATTGCTGATCTGCAGATTGATTCCTGCTCCGGCTGCCATACGTACTTTTGTCGTATGACGTCCCGTGTTGTACACATACCAGGCATATGTGGAAACAACAACCGCACCCAGCGTAAGAAGCACTCCGATCGTTCCTGCTGTAAAACGGTATCTGAGGCTTTTTTTATTTATCTGATTTTTTTCTGTTTCCATGGAACTTCTGAACGCTCACCTCCTGGTATCATTACAAATATGCACAAAAATTCATTTTTATATTACCACGAAATTTTTTACTTTGCAATGCACATACCTTTTCAGACGCTGCTTTTCTTGTTTCCTTTTTCAGAAAATTGCAACCAAAGGGGCACACCTGAAAATTTCTTTTCAAATGCGCCCCTTCGCTTTCTTTTCTTCTGTTTTTCTGTCAGATCAATCCGTAATGCTCCATCGCCTTTGCCACGCCGTCCCGCTCGACGGTATCGGTTACGTACTCTGTGTACGGATCCAGAATCTCATCATGTTTTCCAAGCGCAATGGTGTGTGCGCCGCACCGGAACATGGTAAGGTCGTTGCTGCTGTCGCCAAATACGTATGCATCTTCTTTCTCCAGCTGAAACTGTTTCAGCGCATAGTCCACAGCTGTTCCTTTGCTGCAGCCGTGCGGAACGATCTCGTATACACCGCCGCGGCGATCCATGATATCAAACTCCTGCTCAAATTCACGGTACATACGTTCTATATCAGACTGTGCATCGGTTACGATACAAAATTTATCGTAAATGATTCCTTTTGTCTCCGCTGTCTCTGCGAGTCCGATTCCGACAGCAGCGAAATAGGCACGGGTCTGCTCGACCTCCCGAAAACGGGATACCTCCGACGAAAAATAAACATTATCCGTTCCCTCCAGAATCATGCCGATCCTGCACTCCTTTAAAATAACCGGGATTTCCTCACAGCGCTTTTTCGGAATCGTCTGATGCATCAGGATTTCGCCGTCCCGGCGCAGATAGGTCCCGCAGCCGCACAGAAATCCGGAAAATGGAAGCTTTTTCAGCTCCTCGGGCAGCTCCGACCAGGTGCGG
Organism: Blautia sp. AM42-2; assembly: GCF_003480245.1. Classification (NCBI taxonomy): domain Bacteria; kingdom Bacillati; phylum Bacillota; class Clostridia; order Lachnospirales; family Lachnospiraceae; genus Blautia; species Blautia sp. AM42-2. The sequence goes on along the minus strand of NZ_QUIM01000003.1, from coordinate 197,957 downwards.
CCGGTATTAATAAACGTAAGATTTCCTTTTTCCGCTGTCTTTTTCAATGCATCGAGCGCGCTCTTCGGAATTTCTTTTGTAATCTCACTCAGTAACGTTCCATCAATATCAAAAAATAATGCTTTCACAAAAATTTCCTCCTCGTGTACTCTTTTCCTATCGGTCTGAAAAATTCGTGACTAAATTCGTGACCAGATATTTTTCCCTGTTTTCCTGTTCTCTTTCTGACATACGAAAAAATGCCGAAGCTCTTGATTGTCAAGGCTTTCGGCATTTTCATTCCAGTCGAAGCGACGGGATTCGAACCCACGACCTCTGCGTCCCGAACGCAGCGCTCTACCAAACTGAGCCACGCTTCGATTTTTTGTTTTCTGAACTCTCGTCCGTCAACAATAGCTATTATATATGATGTCTATAGGAATGTCAACACCTTTTTTGAAATTTTTTTAATTTTTTTTATTATTGCTTCAAAAGGTACATTTTACACGGGTTTGCGGCCTTTTTGGTGTTCTTTTAGAATGACAGTTTCTGAGAAAGTCAAAAAAAGAGATATGCCGGAAGTTCTGTTCCGGCATATCTCTTATCTTTGTTTCTCAGCTCAGCTGATATACATCTGCATACTGCACGCCGAAGCTCAGCGCCTCGGAATGGCTGCTGCAGAAGATGTCTACGTGGCCGTAAGCGGTTCCGCGGTCTTCTACCGTGTAAACCTGGCCGTTGATCATCAGTTTCGTTCCGAATGGTACACCGCCCATGGCGATCGTTCTTCCTGCGGTCGGTGTGGTTCCGCTCGCGGTGGATCCGCCGGACCACTGTCCGGTACAGATGGAACAGGAGCAATAGCCTGTCAGTTTAAATCTTCCAAGGTATGTTCCGCTGGAGGAGCTGCTGGAAGTATCTGACGCGGATGGACTCTCCGTTGTCGTGGAGGATGCGCTGCTGTCCGAAGAACTGCTTCCGGAGCTGCTGCTTGTATCGGTATCTGCTTTCGCTGCGGCATTTGCTGCTTCTGCGGCTGCGACTCTTGCGGCCTCTGCCTCGGCTGCCTGTTTTCTGGCGGCCTCTGCCTCAGCTTCTGCGGCAGCCTGCTGTGCGGCGGCGGCGGCTGCTTCCTCTTCTGCTTTCTTCTGCGCTGCAATCTCCTCTTCTTTCGCCTGACGGATCAGGTCGTTGATTGCATCTGCTTTGCTGTTGATTTCATCTACCAGTGTACTCTCGCTGGATTTTGCATCGTCCAGCTCTGCTGAGTAGGTACGGAGTTCCTGATAAGCTGCTGCGTACAGCTCCTGGATGGCTTCCTGCTGATCGCTGCTCTGCTGCTGCAGTTCTACGATCGCTGCCTGCTCTTCCTGCACCTGTGTTTCTTTTTCTTTTACCTGGTTTACCGTGTCCTCATACTCCTGCATAAGATCGCGGTCGAAATCGGAAATTTTCTGTATGTATTCTGCCCGGCTGATCAGCTCTGAAATGCTTTTGGAAGAAAAGAGCATTGCCATGTATCCGTTTCCGGAGGAATTTTCATACATATACTGGATACGGAGCTTCATCGCCTCGTACTGCTCTTCTTCTTTTGCTTTTGCATCTTCCAGATCTGCCTGAATCTGTACCAGTTCGTTCTGCTTCGCATCATACTGATCCTGAAGCTCCTGCAGACGGTTCTGCAGATCGTCCAGCTGCTGGTTCAGTTCGGAAAGATATTCTTCTGATTGTCCCTTTTTGGAATTGAGTTCGTCAATCCTGCTCTGTATGCTGTCAAGCTGAGACTGTGCGGCAGCCTGTTCTGCCTGAGCATTTGAAATTTTCTCCTTTGTACTGGCACCATAGCATGGCAGAACGGTTGCTGCCGTAAGCACTGTGGCCAAAACCAGGCTGAATAATTTCTTTTTTTTCATGTCGTACACCTCATACTTATTACGTTCTGTTGCTGATTGTCACTCCAAGTTACTGCGGAAAATGGGCCTTTTTTCCCGCCGTACTTTGCCATTATAACACAAGTATGTCTGAAATGAAAGTCTTTTTTAATTTCTGTTAATAACTTTGTAATATTTCGACGTTTTTCCTGCAAAAACTGGCATGATTTTTCTACTTTCTCCATCCAACAGGGTACTTATTTTTCAAGGTTCCATTGACCAGTTTGCCCCATCCAAGGCCGAATCCATCGACGCAGACCAGCTTCCAGCCCGACGGCGATGCGGTCTCTCCCGGCTCTACGGAAATTGTCTCACCGTGGAGATATTTTTCGGTACGCTCGTCATCTGCCTTTAAATTCATGTAATCTTTGAACTTGTCCGCGGCGAGTGTCACGGCAAACGGCTGTGACGGCTCGAAACGGTCTTTTTTCAGTTCACCGAGATACAGACCGTTCCGCAGGAAATGAAGATTCCGCACGCCATCCGGCAGGGACGGGGAATGGTATACTTTTCCGGCGCGGACTTCCAGTTCCTCCACCGGGATCGGTGCTGTCATCCGGGACAGGAAATCGGAAAGGATCTGTTTTTCTGCTTTCGACGGACCCGGTGCTTCCGTTCCGCGGTCTTTTTTCCGGTTTTTCTGTTTTTTGTTTTTCTTTTCGATCGGCTTTTCTTCTGTCTCATAAGGAATGGCTTCGCCTTTTTTGCGGAACAAGGCAAGGTAATGGCCCTCGCCGTTCATTTTATGCGGCCAGATGCGCACGGTCTTTTCGATCTCCGGATCGCCGTTTCCCCAGACTGGATTGCCTTTTGAAAAACCTTCGTAGCCTTCCATCTCGATCAGTTCCATTTCCGGAAAGTTTTCCAGAAGGAAAGAAACGGTTCCCTCGTCCTCCTGCGGGGAGAAGGTACACGTCGAATACATCATGAGGCCGCCCGGACGCAGCATTTTGACAGCATTCGAGGTGATCTCGCGCTGCAGATCCGCAAAGAAATCCGGCCGCTCCGGGGTCCAGGTGCCGATGACTGCCTCGTCTTTCCGGAACATGCCCTCGCCGGAGCACGGTGCATCCACGAGGATTTTATCGAAGAAGCCCGGGAAGACGTCTGCAAGGCCTGCCGGTGTCTCATTGGTGACAAGCACGTTTTCGCTTCCGAACAGCTCCAGATTGCGCAGCAGTGCTTTGGCGCGGGCGTTGCTGATGTCATTGGCGACGAGAAGGCCGGTTCCTTTCAGGCGCGCATTCAGCTCGGTTGCCTTGCCGCCCGGTGCGGCGCAGAGATCGAGCACACGCTCACCCGGTTCGATCGGGAGGCGGGACGCCGGGGTCATGGCGCTTGGCTCCTGCAGATAGAAGACGCCTGCCGCATACAGCGGAGACTGGCCCATGCGCATGCCGTCCGGCACGAAATAGCCGTTTGGAATCCACGGAATTTTCTTCCACGTTCCCGGAACAAGCGGCGGGAAATCTTCGGTCCGGCATTTTTTTGTATTCACACGCAGCCCGGCTGTGCGGGGTGCGTCGTAGGAAGTTAAAAATGCATCAAATTCATCGCCCAGCATTTCCTGCATGCGGGTCAGAAATTCCTGTGGTAACTGCGCCATGTATTGTCTCTCCTTTTTATTTTGCTTTGTTGTGCATCGGTCCCTTTTCGTGAACTGGCGATGCTTTTTCTGTCTTTGTTTCTTTTGTTTTTCATCTGTTTCATAATTTCTCACAGAAAAAGAGACAGCTTTTTCGATTTTTCAATCTTTTTGCTGTCTCTTTTTTGCATAGCGGAGAAGAAGGGATTTGAACCCTTGCGCCGTTTCCGACCTACTGGTGTTCGAAGCCAGACCCTTCAGCCTCTTGGGTACTTCTCCGTATTTTGTCAAATACATCGTATATTATAGTGCTTTTTCTACGATTCGTCAATGATTTTTTCATTGGTTTCCGATGGAAATACGGGGATTGTATTTTTTACGGAAATTTTTCGGGAAATGCGGGGGAGAGCTTGGCTTTTGGGAGTGTGTTATTTATGATGAAATTAGTTAGGAAATGGAGGTAAATGTCATGAAACATACATATGAAAAGCCCGTAATTACTGTGGATGCAGGGATGGCAGAAGGGGTTTATGCGGCGAGCGGTGCTCCAACAACTCAAATTCGAAAGTGCAGCTTACTCAAACAAATAATCTTCCTCAGGCAGCATCCCATCCCGATGTTGCCTCTTCTTTTATTCTTTCCCTTCTTCCGCCCTCTTCCTCTCTTCTTTTTTCTTCTTTTTCACCACCCGCAGTCTCCGGAAAAACGCACTCAGCATCTCCGAGCACTCTTCTTTCAGCACGCCGCGCTCGACCTTCACCTGATGGTTAAACTCGTGCATTTCCAGCATATTTAAGATCGATCCCGCGCAGCCCGCCTTCGGGTTCATGCTGCCGATGACGACTTCGCTGACTCTCGCCTGTACGATCGCACCGGCGCACATCTGGCACGGTTCCAGAGTGACATACAACGTACAGCCCTCCAGCCGCCAGTCGCCGAGCTTTTTGCTGGCTTTCCGGATCGCATTCAGTTCCGCGTGGGACAGCGTGTTTTTATCCGTATTTCTGCGGTTATAGCCCCGCGCAATCACCTTTCCCTCGTACACAATCACACAGCCGATCGGCACTTCCATTAGCTTTTCCGCTTTCTTCGCCTGCGTAATCGCCTGGCGCATGAAGCGTTCCCGTTCTTTCCGGTGCGCTTTTTCCTCCGGCGTTTCCAGCTTTGTTTCTTCTTCCATTGTGCACTTCCTTTCTTCTCTGCGTATATTTTCTGTCCTTCCCGCATATCGTGAACTGTAGCGCAGTATCTTTTTCTACTCTTTTTACTTCTATGCAGGAGGTTTTTATGTCTGATTACCGGCGTTTCATTGCCTATCTATACGAATACCCGAACAACCGCAAGGGCGGATGCTGCGGCTTTGTCCGTGTGGAGTCGCAGAACGGCTTCTGCCGCATGGACTTCCAGATCAAATCGCCGTCTCTTCCGCCGGAGACCTCGGTCACAGTCTACGGTTTTATCCGTCGGTCAGGGCGGATGTACGGCATTCCGCTCGGGAATCTCCTCGCGGGTCGCTCCTCCACAAGCGGAAAGCTCTTCACGCACTCCGATGCCATTGGGCAGACGGATGTCACGCTCGACGAGCTTGGCGGTCTTATCCTGCTCTGCCGCCAGACCGGCGTCATCGCCACCCAGTGGGACGATCTTCCGATTCAGCCGGAGTTTTTCGCTCCCACGCTCCCGCAGGAGCCCAAAACACCCGCAGACAATGGTGCCAGACCGACCGAAGAGAAAACTGCCGAAACACCCGAACCTCTGGATCCCGCCGTACCTGCGCAGTCCCTGCCATCATCAGACGCTTCAAAAGCACAGTTCGATGAACTTTCCACAGAATTCAGCAGCAATTCCGAACTTTATCCACAAAATTCCAACCCGGAATCCACCGTCTCCACAGAATCCACATCAACTGACACGGTAAACACCGTTCCTGCAGACAGGATCACGCAATCATCCGCCGACACACTCCATCCCGCATCCGCGGAATCTGTGAAAACCGCAGAAAGCTATCCCTCTGCCAACCCGGAACCGCCGCAGCCCATCCCGGATTCTGCCGCCCAGCCGCTACATATGACTTCCGCCGATTTTCCCGCCGCAGCAGCCGTGCCGCCGTCCCGCGCTGCTCTCTATCTCCAGCTTCAGGACCAGTTCCCGGAGTTCCATCCGTTCCCAGATGATGATCTGACCGACTGCCTGCGCCTCTCACTCGACGATCTTCCACAGCTCCGCGCCGCCGGTCTTTCGGTGGATGCGAACCGCTTCGTCCTCCATGGCTCCTCGTCCTATCGCCATCTGCTCCTCGCCCGGAACCGCGACCAGCAGGAACTCTGGTATTTCGGTGTCCCCGGCGTCTACACGCCGAATGAGCAGTTCATGGCAAGCCTCTTCGGCTTTTTCCACTTCAAGCAGGCGATGCGCCCCTCCGAGCTCGCGCCCGATGCCCGCTTCGGCTACTGGTACCGCACGCTTTAAAGCGTTTTTTAATCCACGCCGCGGATCTCCACCGTCTCAATCTTTCCGCGCAGGATCTCGCAGAACCGCTCGAGCTGCTCCCTCGCATACCCCGAGAACCTCGGATCAATCACATAATCCGATTCCCGGTAATTCTGCAGGAAGTACCGTTTTGCCCCGGAAAGCCACTTTCCGATCGCTTCGATCTCTTCCCTTCCATGCAGCTCCTTGCAGAGCGTTGTCCGGAACTCATAGTCCACCACGCCGCTCTTTAAAAACTCGACCGACTCATTGATCCGCATCACATCGATCTTTTTCACGCCCGCCGTCTCGCCGTACCGGGACGGCGCGTTTTTGATGTCCATGGCGACGTAGTCGATTTTCTTCTCTTCCACCAGCTTTTTCAAAATCTCCGGCCGGTATCCATTCGTATCGAGCTTCACAAGATATCCCAGTTCCTTAATTTTCGTCACGAACCGCTCCAGATCCGGATCCAGCGTCGGCTCACCGCCCGTCACGCAGACGCCGTCCAGCACGCCGCGCCGCTTTTCGAGCACTGCAAAAATCTCCTCCTCCGGAATCACCGGCTCCCATTCGGGATGCTGCACGAGATTTCCGTTCTGGCAGAACGGGCAGCGGAAATTACATCCGCCCGAAAACAATGTGCACGCCACCTTGCCCGGGTAATCCAGCAGCGTCAGCTTTTGAAATCCATGTATGACCATATGCTATCCTCTCCGACCGCAGGACTCCGAACTTTCGTCCGCCCTGCAACAGAAAAAGCGGAACCATAATGTCCGCTTTTTCCATTCATCTTCTATTGGTAATTATTTGCCGTAACGCTCTGCCTGGGAACGGATCAGGTCCAGATCATCAAAATAGTTGATTTTCATGGCTGCTTTGACATCCGCCAGTGTCTGAGCGGCAACTTTTTCTGCCTCTTCGCTGCCTTTTTTCAGCATCTCGTAGATCGCCGGAATGTCTTTTTCCAGCTCTTTTCTGCGGTTACGGATCGGCTCTAAGGTCTCCTGCAGTACATTGTTCAGGAACTTCTTCACTTTGACATCGCCAAGGCCGCCTCTCTGGTAATGTGCTTTCAACTCGTCGAGATTTGCATAATCCGGCAGATAGCGCTCGAAGTGCTCCGGCTGGCAGAATGCATCGAGATAGGTAAATACGGTATTTCCCTCGATCTTGCCCGGGTCGGTGATCTTGATATGATCCGGGTCGGTGTACATGCTCATGACTTTTTTCTTGATCTCATCCGGCTCCTCGGACAGGTAAATGCAGTTTCCAAGCGATTTACTCATCTTCGCTTTTCCATCGATACCCGGCAGACGTCTGCAGGAATCATTCTCCGGCAGCATAATCTTCGGCTGCACAAGTGCCTCGCCATAAACTGTATTGAATTTGTGGACGATCTCCTGTGTCTGCTCGATCATCGGCATCTGATCCTCTCCAACCGGAACGGTCGTTGCCTTGAATGCAGTGATGTCGGCTGCCTGGCTGATCGGGTAGGTGAAGAATCCAACCGGGATGCTCGCCTCAAAGTTTCTCATCTGGATCTCCGATTTTACGGTTGGATTTCTCTGCAGTCTGGAAACCGTAACGAGATTCATATAATAGAAAGAAAGCTCGCACAGTTCCGGAATCTGAGACTGGATAAAGATGGTGCTCTTTTCCGGATCAAGTCCGCAGGAAAGGTAATCCAGTGCTACCTCCAGAATGTTCTGGCGCACCTTCTCCGGGTTGTCCGCATTGTCGGTCAGCGCCTGTGCGTCTGCAATCATGATGTAAATTTTATCGAATTCACCGGAGTTCTGCAGCTCCACGCGGCGGCGCAGTGAACCAACGTAATGTCCTACATGCAGCTTGCCGGTCGGTCGGTCGCCGGTCAGTATAATTTTTCCCATTTTTTCTTCCTGCCTTCCTGATACGTAATCTTCGCAGTCCGCTTCCGTCTGAAAATTCTCAGCCCTGCGGACCTTCTACATACCCTCTATAATACCGTCTTTTTACAAACACTGTCAATGGTCTTTTCCTGTAAAATCCCTCAAAATATCTATTATGAGACAAATCGTTCAACAGCCACGTACAGCCTTCCCTTTTTCGTCTGATTCTGCACGCCAGCATAGCGGAATTTTCCCATATGGCGCACGGTCACGAAATCGTCCTCTTTTAATGACGCGCTCGGCGACGTCACCAGTTTTCCATTAATAAACACCTGGCCGCCCTCGATCAGCGGCACCATTTTGCTCCGCGAACTGCTGAACGCCAGCGACAGCACCGCATCGAGCCGCACGGAAGCGACGGAGCCTTCTTTCCGCTCGGTTTTCGGCTCCGTCAGCTCCTCCGGCAGTCCCGCCTCGACTTCACAGTACACGCTCGTATGGCGCACTTTTTTCAGCTCCGCACAGATGTAGTCCGCCATATCCGCCATACAGATCAGATACGCCTGGTTTCCATCGATCAGAATGTCTCCCAGCTTATACCGCTCCACGCCGAGATTCATCAGTGATCCTAAGAAATCACGGTGTGACAGCGCATCCGCAAATTTTTCATTCAGCGGGCTGATGCGCACGACTGCGATCGGAAGCATCGACGCATCACCGTCCTCTGCATAGGATGGCAGAAACAGCGCCGCTTTCCGCTCTGCCGCCTCGTATCCGCCGGACAGCACATAACGCACGCCCGGGATTTTATTTACCGTGCGGTAGAACAGATCCTGCTCCGCCAGCGTCAGAAACTCCGTGTGTGACGGAACATCCCTGTGATAACACTGCTCTGCCAGATCCTGAATCCGTCCGACCAGCACTTCTTCCTCATTCATGGTAATCCCCCTTTGATACACCGCGGGCTGCCCCTGTTTTCTTTCGGGCAGCCCACATATCACACTTTATTTATCCAGCAGCATCGACAGTCCGATCCGCTTCTTCGCCAGATCAAGGCTGATGACCTTCACTTCCACGATATCGCCGACGCTCACAGCCTCCAGCGGATGCTTGATGAAGCGTTTCGTCATCTGGGAAATGTGGACGAGTCCGTCCTGATGCACGCCGATATCGACGAATGCACCGAAGTCAATGACGTTGCGCACGGTTCCCTTTAAGATCATGCCGACCTTCAGATCCTTCATATCGAGCACGTCGGTGCGCAGGATCGGGCGCGGCATCTCGTCACGCGGGTCACGGCCAGGCTTCTGCAGCTCTTTGATGATATCGCGCAGCGTAATCTCGCCGACACCGATCTCCTCTGCCATCTTCTTGTAATCTTTGATGAAGAACGCCGTCGGTCCCTCGCTGATCTGCTCTGTCTTCATATTTAACTTTGCAAACAGCTTCTCGACTGCCTCGTAGCTCTCCGGATGAACGCTTGTGCCGTCCAGCGGATTTTTGCCGCCGGTGATGCGCATAAAGCCCGCGCACTGCTCAAACGCCTTCGGTCCGAGTTTTGCCACTTTCAGGAGCTCTTTTCTGCTCTCGAAACGGCCGTTCTCCTCGCGGTATGCTACGATGTTTTTTGCAATCACCTTGCTGACACCGGAAATGTATTCCAGCAGCGACGCGGATGCCGTGTTCAGATCGACACCGACTTTATTCACGCAGTCCTCAACGACACCGCCGAGCGCCTCGCCGAGCTTCTTCTGGTTCATATCGTGCTGATACTGGCCGACACCGATGGATTTCGGATCGATTTTGACAAGCTCTGCCAGCGGATCCTGCACACGGCGTGCGATGGAAGCGGCGCTTCGCTGTCCGACATCAAAGTTCGGGAATTCCTCGGTTGCCAGCTTGCTTGCAGAGTAAACGGATGCTCCTGCCTCGTTTGTGATCACATACGCAACCTTCTCCGGGATCTCTTTTAAGATCTCGACGATGATCTGCTCGGACTCACGGCTTGCAGTTCCGTTTCCGACAGAGATCAGGGTGACACCGTATTTGTGGATCAGATCTTTTACAGTGGCTTTCGCTGCCGCAATCTTCTTCTCGTTCGTCGGCGCGGTCGGATAAACCACGGTGGTATCGAGCACTTTTCCAGTCGCATCGACAACAGCCAGCTTGCATCCCGTACGGAACGCCGGGTCCCATCCAAGGACAACCTGGCCTGTGATCGGCGGCTGCATCAGAAGCTGCTCAAGGTTCTTTCCAAAGACCTTGATCGCACCGTCCTCTGCCTTTTCGGTGAGCTGATTTCTGACCTCACGCTCGATGGCCGGAGCGATCAGACGGTTGTAGGCATCCTCGATGGTCGCCTGCAGAACCGGCTTTGTCTGCGGATTCTCTTTGGTGATGATTTTTTTCTCGAGATAACGCAGGATTTCTTCCGTCGGCGCCTCAATTTTGACGTTCAGGAATTTTTCTTTCTCACCGCGGTTCAGCGCCAGCACACGGTGTCCGGCAATTTTCGATACCGGCTCGGAAAACTCATAGTAATTCTCGTAAACGGACTCTGCTTTCTCATCCTTTGCTGTCGAGACGATCAGGCCCTTCGCCTCGGTTCTGCGGCGGATCTCCATACGGTAATCGGCCTCATCGGAAATGCTCTCGGCGATGATGTCGCAGGCACCAGCAATGGCGTCTTTTGCCGTTTTGACTTCCTTTTCTTCTGAAACAAAAGCCTCTGCCTCTTTTTCGAGCGGCTCTTTTGTCATCTGCAGAAGAATGATATTCGCCAGCGGCTCCAGTCCTTTTTCTTTTGCGATCGTCGCACGCGTCCGGCGTTTCGGGCGGTACGGGCGGTATAAATCCTCTACAACCACGAGAGTTGCGGCCTCTTCGATGGATTTTTTCAGTTCTGCGGTCAGCTTGCCCTGCTCCTCGATGCTCGCCAGGACAACGGCCTTGCGGTCATTTAAACTGCGCAGGTACATCAAACGGTCGTACAGATTTCGCAGTATCTCATCGTTTAAGGAACCTGTTGCTTCTTTTCGATATCGTGAAATAAAAGGGATCGTGTTTCCCTCGTCAATCAGTTTCACTGCAGCTTCTACCTGCCACGGTTTGACGTTCAGCTCGGCTGCCAATACCTGATTCATATCCATAGGTAAATTCCTCCTGTTGTCTCTTCCAAAACACGCTGTTCCTTCTCTGTTTTTCCCGCATAAAAAGCGGGACCCTTGGCGGAACAGCCACTCTATTACCTTATCAATAGGTCTTGTTTTTGTCAACCTTACATGATAAAATCTTTACTATAGCTTTTTTGACAGACTGCGTGTGAAACCGCGCTTTTTTGCAGAAGAAAGGACATTTTATGACACCAGAAAATTACGATCCAAACACCAATGAGTCCGGAGATTCCTATCAGTCCTCCCATCCGTACGGCGTGCCTGAGGGCCAGCGTCCCGGACCGTATCAGCATTACCAGCAGCAGCCTCCCGTACAGCCGCCGCGCAGGACGGGTTCGCAGGCCCTTGCGGCCGCTTCGATGGTCATGGCGATCTGCTCCTTTTTGTTCATGCTCAACATGGGTTCCCTGTTTTTCGGCTCGCTCGGCGTGATCTTCGCCCTTTTAAGCCGCGGCGCAGGACGCATGAGCGGCACGGCAAAAGCCGGTCTGGCGGGCTGTACCATCGGCATAATTGTCGGTATCTGCATGTATGCTTCTTTCCTGCTTTTCAACATGGTCAGCGGCGGCAGCACCAACCTGCTCGAGCGGTATTACAATCAGTACATGCAGGAATACCAGATGACACCGGATAACGGAACAACCACCGACGGAAATACCATCTAAGTACCAGAAAGGATTTTTCATGAACGGACAAAAACAGAAATTTTCAGAACTGAAAAAGCAGGCCCGTGAGGCCATGGCAGGCCGATGCGGCACGCTGGTGGGCGCAACCGCGATCAACCTGTTTCTCACCTTCTCCTGCTCCCTCATCCCGACGCTGATTTTTTCAGGCACAACGCTGTACGATATCATTTTCCTGAATCTGACGCTGTTCCTGTTTTCCCTGCTCCTCAGCCTCTTCCAGGCAGGCTACTTAAAAATCTGCCTCTCGACGCTGCGCGGGGAACCGATTTCCGTCGGTGATATGCTCTACGCTTTCTATCACCACCCGGACCAGTACGTGCTGATGTTCCTTATCATCAACGGCATCAGCTCTGTGATCGCCCTGATTTCCAGCATTCCGGGCTTCCAGTATCTTTCCTCCCCGAGTGCGGAACTGACGCTTGGAACTGCACTTTCCATTGACGCCGAGCTTTCTTCGCTCATGAATGTTTACGTTTATAAGCTGATCGGCTCTCTCGTTTCCACGCTGGTGCTGGTTCCGTTTTCCCTTTCCACCTTCGTGATGAACGACGCTCCCGGCATCGGCCCGATCCAGGCGATCCGTCAGAGCTTTGTGCTGATGAAAAAGAATTTCTTCCGCTACATTCTGCTGCTCCTCAGCTTTTTAGGACTTGAGATCCTCGCATCCTGCTCCTGCGCCATCGGCTTCTTATGGGTGATGCCGTATATGCAGATCACGATGGCTGCGTTCTATCAGGAACGGAAAGATATCCTGTATCCGGCATCGGAACCGGTGGGATATGATACGGATTCCTTTGGATCCGGCACAGATCTTTAAAAATAAATCTTAAGATAACTAAAAAGACGTTTCACACCCCTTGCTTTACGGCTGTGAAACGTCTTTTTAGTTATGTCTATTTCGAGATCTTAAATTCTCGCGCGGATTCTGCTCTGGATTCCGTCGAGTTTCTCTGCTTTTTCTCTGTACTCCTGCTCTGTGATTTCGCCTGTGATGAATGCGAACTCCTCGGACAGACTTGGAACTGCTACGATTTCTACTTTTCCGAACAGCTCCTCAATCTCACTCTGGCGCTCTGCGGCGTGGCCGGATACGCGGACGAAGAAGCGGCTCTTCACATCATCGATCTGCAGCAGGTTCAGTTTCTCCTCGCTCCAGCTCATCATGATGTTTCTGCCTTTGTTCTTTGCGCAGTCTACAACATCGGCAACAACGGCACTTGCGGTCGGGAGTTTTCCTGCTCCGCTTCCGTAGAACATGGCATCACCCAGTACATTTCCGTGGATGAAGATGGCGTTGAAGACACCGTTTACGCTGTACAGCGGGTTTTTCGCGTCAATCATCACCGGGCTTACCATAGCGTAATACTGATCACCCACCTTGCGGCTTGTTGCGAGCAGTTTGATTGCGGTTCCCATCGAGGTCGCATATTTGATATCCTCTGCGGTGATCTTTGTGATTCCCTCGGTGTAAACCTCTTCGTAATTGACTTCTTTTCCATAAGCAAGAGAAGAAAGAATCGCAATTTTACGGCACGCATCGTAGCCTTCTACATCTGCTTCCGGGTTGCGCTCTGCGTAGCCGAGGCGCTGTGCCTCTTTTAATACATCCGCGAAATCGGAACCGTCGCTTGCCATTTTGCTTAAGATATAGTTCGTGGTACCATTTAAGATACCAGTTACTTCATCGATCTCATCTGCAGTCAGGGAGGAGTTTAACGGACGGATGATCGGGATACCGCCGCCGCAGCTTGCCTCAAACAGATAGTTTGCGCCGTGCTCTTTTGCAATTGCAAGAAGCTCGGTACCGTGTCTTGCCACCAGTTCTTTGTTGGATGTGCAGACGCTCTTTCCAGCCTCCAGCGCACGTTTTGTGAAGGTGTAAGCCGGCTCAACGCCGCCCATGACCTCGACAACAATATCAACCTCCGGATCGTTTGCGATCACTTCGTAATCATGTACCAGCACTTTTTCCACTGGATCTCCCGGGAAATCTCTTAAATCCAGAACGTATTTGATATTAATCTCGTTCTCTGCTCTCTTGTTGATGCTGTCATGGTTCGTGTTGATGACTTCTACCACGCCGGAACCAACGGTGCCATATCCTAATACTGCAATCTGAATCATCTCTTTTGTCCCTCTCTTGCTTTTTCTTTTTCAGGACTCCTGTCCTAAGATTTTAAAATAATGAACTCCCTGTCTGGACTCAATCTCGTTGATCATCTCCGAGGCGTCTCCCCGGTCTTCCGCGATATCCACACTGATCGTCAGCGACGCCACGCCGTTTAACGGAATCGTCTGATGAATGGTCAGAATGTTTCCGTGAAACTCGGCGATAATCTTCAGCACATCGGAAAGCAGTCCCGGCTCATCGTCCATCTGCAGAATAAACGTAATCGTTTTTCCTTTTGCATTGTCATGAAAAGGAAGAATATCATCTTTGTATTTATAGAAAGAGCTTCTGCTGATTCCCGCTTTTTCCGTTGCCTGCTGCACGGTAAGCTCCTGCATATCCATCAACCGTTTGGCCTCGATGACCTTCAAAAGGACCTCCGGAACCGCCTTTTCTTTGATTACATAATACTTTGTTTTCTCTTCTCTCATGGCAATCCTCTGTTTCTATGTTCTTTCCAGGAAATACATTTGTTTTCACAGGAAAGATCGTACCATATTCCGGCACAATGCGCAAGGACTTTTTAGAATCCGATACTTCCGCCGCCGTGGCTGTTTCCGCTGGCGGATGTGTGAACGTGGCTTCCGCCGCCACCGCCTCCTCCGCCGCCGGAACCGCCTCCTCCGTGGTTTCCGTCGTCCCTCGGGATCTTGTGCATCGACACATGGCGGTCAATCAGTGCATCCCTGCGGTCTCTGATTTTTACGCGTTTCAGATCCGCATAGCCCTTTGCACCGCGGTTTTTCTTTCGTCTGTAACTCTTCCAGATTCCAAAATAAACACAAAATCCTGTCACAGCAGCTAAAAGGACAGCAATCATTGCCTCGGTACTGTTGATTTTACGGTAATGAATGATCGAGCCGTCTTCTGTAATCAGGTAGTCCGCCTCGGAAACACCGCGGTCGAAGCACTCCTGCGTTATCGTAATCATTTTTGCAAACGTCCCCGCATAGTCGCCCTCTTTTGCATAGCTCTGCGCTGCCTGCAGAATGTCATCGATTTCCGCGTCCGACATATAATACTGCATAATGCCCGACGTTGAAATCACAATCTGGCGCTGTCCCATGTCAATGAGGAAGCAGACGCCGTTCGGCTCCTTCGGATACTTTTTATCATAGAAATCATCCGCAATCGCCTGGCAGTCCTCGGAGCCGCTGCTGTACTCGGTCAGGATCACCATATGAATGTCCGTATTACTCTCAAACTCCGCACAGGAACGCTCGAGATCCTGCTCCTCCTCATCCGAAAGAAGCGATGCGTTGTCGTAGACATACTGGGTGTCCGCTTTTACGGTATTCACAGAAAAAATCCCGCACAGCAGAAGGGCTGCAAAAATGCCGAGCAGATATTGTCTCGCTTTTTTCATTCTTCTCATGAGAAATACCCTCCCACCAGCATAAAGATCAGTACGAAAAGTGCACTCACAACCGACGTCAGCAGCGCTTTTTTCCGCTCAAACGGAAAATCACCGTTGATCGTGCCGGTCTGGCCGTTCATCGCGTAGTAATAAACCTTTCCGTCTTTTCCCGGATACGTCAGTGTCCAGACCGGAAACAGTACGTAACGCCAGTCCTCCCGCTTTGGAGAAAGCTTCATTTTCTCCTGTTCGAGGGAAATATACTCGTTTGCCTCGTTCCGCATTGCGCCGCGCGCCATCGTCTCCAGTTCTTTTTTCAGTTCCGGTGCGATCTGCGCCTGTTCGATATCACGTTTTTCCGCCTGAAATCCGGAAAGATAGCCCATGGAAAACGGCTGCATCTCCTCCAGACGATAGGGCTGCACGCATTCGATCAGATCGCGGTCGGCCTTGTTCAGTGCATTGCGCGACAGACCGTCCACGCGGACCTCGCCCTCCCGGCGGACATCGTAGATGCTGGTCTCTTTGTACTCCACATCACCGGTCTGCCAGACTCTCACCTTCCGGCCGCGTGCCATGTAATCCGTCTCAAAGTCTCCGCCGTAAATCCAGTACGGGAAATAGACACCCGTCATCTTCTGTACCTGGTTTTTCTCGAAAAAGTCCTTCGGAATAAAGCGTTTCTTCCGCGCAAATGACAAAAATTTCTCGATTGCCTGCTCCTTGCTGATCTTAAACGGCAGCACGAAATCCGGCATATATTCTCCCGAGAGCCGGCCGGAAAGCACCACCGGGTTGTGACAGTAGAAACAGTATGTCGCTGCCGTCGTCGCATCGGTCACAATCTCGGCGCCGCAGTTCGGGCAGGTGTAGACAACTGCTTCGCCCTGCTCTGTTTCCCCCTTTGTTTCCTCCGTACTGCTTTCCTTCTGTGCATCGGATGCTTCCTGTGCACCGGCAGCATCGTCCTCCCCGTTCAGCGCTTCCGCTGCTTTCGGGTTCGCCTTTTCGGCTTCTTCCTGTGTAAACGAGGACAGGCAGTACTCGCATTTATACTTTCCGCTTGCCGGATCGAAGGTCAGATCGCCTCCGCAGTTCGGGCATTTGTATGTAATAACCTCCATATTCTATCCCTCCTTCCCCGGAGCCGCTGTTGTATTGGATGGTTATCTGTTTTCTTTTACTGTCTTGGTTTTCCGCAGTTCGAGCAGAACTTGCCGGTATTCTCGGTCCCGCATGCGCAGACCCATTTTCCTGCCGCTTCCGGTTTCGGGCTGCCGCAGTTCGAACAAAACTTCCCGCTGTTCTCCGTTCCGCACTTGCCGCAGATCCACACCATCGGCTTTGCACTTCCGCAGTTTGAGCAGAAATTGCCGGTGTTTTCCGTTCCGCAGGAGCATTTCCATACGCCTTTTGCAGCTTCCTGCTGTGCCTTGGCTGCCGCCTGCTGCTGCATCTGCTGCTGATTCGAAGCGGACGCCGATGCAAACGAGGAACCGAAGGCATTCATGCCCATCTGAACACCCATAAAGCCGTTCATGGCTCCGTTTGGGTTGGCTGCTGCTTTCTCCATACTGCGTGCCATCGCTCCCTGTACATAGCCCTCACGGATCGATGGATCAGACATCATCGCACCTTCGTTGCGCATCTGGATCAGTTTCTGGGAAGCTTCATCGTAGGAAAGGCTTGCGATTGCCACGGACTGGATCTCCATGCCGCGCATTGCCCGCCAGCTCTCATCCATCGCATCTGCCATGTAGCGGGACAGCTCGGCGCTCTTGGATGCTGCGAACGAAATGCGGATGCCGTCGGCTGCCATCTGATTGATCGAGGACTGCAGGCCCTCTAAAAATTCGTTCATATACTGCTCGTTGATATCCTCGATCTCCACGCGGGATGCGTTTCTCGGCACAGCCTCTGCGTAGAAGCGGAGCGGATCGACGATGCGGATGGAATAGGAACCGTGTGCCCGAAGGAACAGCTCGGCATTGTAGAACTGGTCGAAATAGTTGACCGGATTTCTCGTTCCGAATTTGATTCCCTTGATTTCCTGCAGATTAATATAGAAAACTCTCTGCTCATGCGGAGTCTGGCCGCCGAATTTCAGGCGCTCAAACGTATCTTTTACTGCCGCGTCAAGCGATCCGCTGAACATCGACGGAGACGATGACTGGTCTACGGTAAAGTAGCCCGGCTCTGCGGTGTAATCAATGATCTTTCCGCCGTCTACCAGCATCATGAACTGATTGTCATAGACATGGATCACAGAACCGTTTGAAATCGTCTGGCTTCCCTTTTTATTCTGGCCTTTTCTTACCAGAATCCCCTCTGTAAATACCGTATGTTCCCCCATCTCATACGGTTCCACGGTCTCCAGCCACTGATCGGCGAGACTGCCGTGTACTGCATTGACTGCTGCTCTGATAATACCCATACTTTTACCTCCTGTTTGCCTTTGGCTTCAAAACAGAAAGGAGCATTTCCGTCCTCTGTTGGTGAAAATGCTCCTTATTTTACTTGTCACTGTGCTCTGCCCACAGCCGAATTATGCTTCTTCCTCTTTCGCTCCGGTTCCGAGGGCAATCCACTTCAGATATGCGTTGATAAACAGATCAATTCCGCCGTCCATGACTGCATCGACGTTTCCGGTCTCTGCGTTGGTACGGTGGTCTTTGACCATGGTGTATGGCTGCATAACGTAAGAACGGATCTGGTTGCCCCAGCCGATCTCGGTTACTTCGCCGCGGATGTCGCTCAGCTTATCTGCCTGCTCCTGGAGTTTCAGCATATACAATTTTGCTTTCAGCATCTGCATTGCCTTGTCCTTGTTCTGGAACTGGGAACGCTCATTCTGGCACGTAACCACGATGCCGGTCGGCATATGCGTGATTCGGATCGCCGATGACGTCTTGTTGATGTGCTGTCCGCCGGCACCGCTGGAACGGTACGTATCGATACGGATATCCTCATCACGAACCTCAACATCGATCTCTTTGTCGATATCCGGCATAACATCGCACGATACGAACGATGTCTGGCGTTTTCCTGCCGCGTTGAACGGAGAAATACGGACGAGACGGTGAACGCCTTTTTCGGATTTCAGATAACCGTAAGCGTTTTCGCCGTTGACCTGGAATGTCACGGACTTCACACCGGCCTCATCACCGTCCAGAAAGTCGAGTTCCTCGATCGTAAAGCCTTTGCGTTCTGCCCATCTGGTGTACATACGGTACAGCATGCCGCACCAGTCGCACGCCTCGGTTCCGCCTGCACCTGCGTTCAGTTTGATGATCGCATTGTCCTTGTCAAATTCGCCGGACAGCAGGGTTTTGATGCGGATGGCATCGAAGGATGCCTTGAACTCTTCCATCATTTCCGCGATTTCCGGAACAACGGAATCGTCATCCTCCTCCTGTCCCATCTCGATCAGAGTTTCCATATCTTCTTTGGCGGATACCAGTTTCTGATACGTATCTCTGTCCTCTTTCATGCTGCTCAGCTGTTTCATCTGCTCCTGCGCTTCTTCGGGGTTGTCCCAGAAATTGGGTTCCTCCATTTTACGCTCTAATTCTTCGATCCTCTGCTCTTTGTTAGCGAGGTCAAAGTGAATCCCTCACTTCCACTAATGGTTTATCGTATGTGCCAAGTTCCATTTTGAACTGGTCTAATTCAACTACCACAAGCTTCACCTGCTTTCTGTTTTATATTTTGTATGACACGCAGCTTCTGGTAGGGAAGCTGCGTGCTTTGTCAAACGGATCGTGCTCATCCGTCTCACTGCTGTTCTGCTTTTATCAAACCGGTTTTCTTCCGCAGCACTGTTTGTACTTCTTGCCGCTTCCGCACGGGCATGGATCGTTTGGATAGATCTTACGCTCTGCGCGCTGTACCGGTTTTCTCGGGCCGGACTCGTCTTTGTTGGTTCCGGTCACTTTGGCTACCTGCTCACGTTCTACTTTCTGCTCAACACGTACATGGAACAGGAGACGGACGGTATCCTGCTGGATGGACTCGAGCATTTCGTTAAACATGTCGTAAGCTGCCATCTTGTACTCAACCTTCGGGTCTCTCTGGCCGTATGCCTGCAGGCCGATACCCTCGCGGAGCTGATCCATATCATCGATATGATCCATCCACTTCTGGTCGATAACCTTCAGAAGAACGACACGCTCAAGCTCACGAATCTGCTCCTCCTCCGGGAATTCTGCTTCTTTCTCCTCGTAGAGTTTAACAGCTTCCTCTTTTAACTGCTGTTTCAGCTCGTTTTTGGAAATCTTCTCTACGCGCTCTTTTGTCACTGCCTTCACCGGCATGACGGAGAGCAGCATCTCATTTAACTCGGTCAGATCCCACTCGGACTGCTCGGTGTTCTCGCCGATGCAGAGATCCACAGTATTGTCGATGGTGTCGGCAATCATCTTGAAGATGGTGTCTCTCATGCTCTCGCCGTCCAGAACGCGGCGTCTCTCTTTGTAGATGATCTCACGCTGCTCGTTGTTGACCTGGTCATAGTCGAGCAGGTTTTTACGGATTCCGTAGTTGTTGCCCTCGATCTTCTTCTGCGCTTTTTCGATGGCGGAAGAAAGCATCTTGTGCTCGATCTGCTCATTTTCCGGTACACCGAGGGATTTGAAAATGCCCATCAGTTTTTCGGAACCGAAGAGTCTCATCAGATCGTCTTCCAGGGAAATGTAGAAACGGGACTCACCCGGGTCTCCCTGACGGCCGGAACGACCGCGGAGCTGATTGTCGATACGGCGGGACTCATGACGCTCGGTGCCGATGATCTTTAAGCCGCCGGCAGCTTTTGCCACATCATCCAGCTTGATATCGGTACCACGGCCGGCCATGTTGGTCGCGATGGTAACGGCTCCTGCCTCGCCGGCATGGGCTACGATTTCTGCCTCGAGCTCATGGAACTTCGCATTTAAGACCTGATGCGGAATTCCCTCGCGGCGAAGCATTTTGCTGATCAGCTCAGAAGTCTCAATGGTGATGGTACCAACCAGAACCGGCTGGTTCACGGCATGTGCCTCTTTGACTTCCTCTACGACTGCGTGGAATTTCTCTTTTTTCGTCATGTATACGGCATCGTCCATATCCACACGGATGACCGGGCGGTTGGTCGGGATCTCGATAACGTCCATGCCGTAGATGTCACGGAACTCCTGCTCCTCGGTGAGAGCAGTACCGGTCATGCCGGCTTTTTTCTCGTATTTGTTAAAGAAGTTCTGGAACGTGATCGTTGCCAGAGTCTTACTCTCTCTTCTTACTTTTACGTGCTCTTTTGCCTCGATTGCCTGATGCAGACCATCGGAATAACGGCGGCCCGGCATGATACGGCCGGTGAACTCATCGACGATCAGAACCTCGTCGTCTTTGACTACGTAGTCCTTGTCGCGGTGCATCAGATAATTGGCACGCAGCGCCAGGATCACGTTGTGCTGGATCTCCAGGTTCTCCGGATCGGAGAGGTTCTCGATATGGAAGAAGTTCTCGACTTTCTTCACACCGTCATCGGTCAGGGTAACGAATTTGTCCTTCTCGTTGACGATGAAGTCTCCGGTCTCCTCGATCTCCTCGCCCATGATCGCGGTCATCTTGGTCATCTCGCCGCTTGCCTCGCCGCGCTGCATCTGGTGTGCCAGAATATCTGCGGTCTCGTACAGCTTGGTGGATTTGCTGCTCTGTCCGGAAATAATCAGAGGTGTTCTTGCCTCGTCGATCAGGACGGAGTCGACCTCGTCGATGATACAGTAAGCAAGCTCTCTCTGTACGAGCTGCTCTTTGTAGATCACCATGTTGTCACGCAGGTAATCGAAACCAAGTTCGTTGTTGGTGATGTAGGTGATGTCGCATGCATACTGCTGGCGGCGCTCATCGTTCTTCATATCGTTCAGAACGACACCGACGGTCAAACCGAGGAATCTGTGGACTTTGCCCATCCACTCAGCATCTCGGTTTGCCAGGTAATCGTTGACGGTAACGATGTGGACACCGCGTCCGGTCAGTGCGTTCAGGTAAGCCGGAAGGGTGGAAACAAGGGTTTTTCCTTCACCGGTTTTCATCTCGGCGATACGGCCCTGATGAAGGATAATACCACCGATCAGCTGTACGCGATGGTGCTCCATACCGAGGGAACGTTTTGCTGCCTCGCGGACGGTTGCGAATGCTTCCGGGAGAATGGAATCCAGGGATTCGCCTCCGTTGTAGCGGTCTTTATATTCCTTTGTCTTGGCACGCAGCTCTTCATCGGTCAGCGCCTGCATGGTCGGGCGGAGAGCTTCGATTTTGTCTACGATTGGATAGATTCGTTTCAACTCGCGCTCACTGTGCGTACCAAAAAGTTTTTCTGTGAATTTCATAGAATGTTTGCTCCTGCTTTCTCTATTAATTGCCATATTAACATATGGTACTATTCTACCACTTCTGGCACAAGATAACAATGAATTTTTCGTAAACATTTGGTGCCGTTCCCCGGTTTTCCGCTGTTTTTACGGCTTTTCCCGGACTTTCCGGCCCTTTCCGCGAAAAAGTCACCCTGTTTCACAGCTTTTCTAAGCTGGAAACAGGGTGACTGTTCATTCTTTATTTACTTTTCAGCACTCCGGCTCGATCAGACCGTAGGTGTTGTTCTTTCTCTTGTAAACGACGTTTACTTCGTCGGTCTCTGCATTGCGGAATACGAAGAAGGTGTGTCCAAGAAGTTCCATCTGTACGCAGGCATCTTCCGGATACATTGGTTTCATGCCGAATTTTTTCGTACGGATGATCTGGATGTCTTCGTCCTCCAGATAGTCATGCTCCAGATATTCTTTCTGGAAGTTTCCTGCTTCCTGCTGTTTGTCGGCAATTTTGTTTTTGTATTTGCGAAGCTGGCGTTCGATGACTTCCTCTACCAGATCGATGGATACGTACATATCGTTGCTTACCTGCTCGGAACGGATGATATTTCCTTTTACCGGAATGGTAACCTCAATTTTCTGTCTTTCTTTTTCTACACTTAAGGTTACAATGACATTTGTGTCAGGCGTAAAATATTTCTCCAGTTTGCCAAGTTTTTCATTGACCGCGGCTTTTAATCCCTCTGTCACGTCAATATTTTTTCCGCTGATGGTAATTTTCATTATGCCCAACCCCTTTGCTCTCAAATTTTACAGGTTTTTCACTTCCCCTGTAAGTAACTCTAATTATAGCAATAGTTGTCTCTATTTGCAATAGTATTTAGAAAATTCATGAATATTTTAGAGTTTTTTCTGTTACAGTTCACTTGTATCTTATTTTTGACAGATTTCATGCTCGCATGAAAATCTGTCGAGAATAAGATACAAAGGGAGCGCCTGGTTATGAGCAAAAAGGAGCTGCGCAGCAGCGGAGAGCGCTGAAAGCGCGGTTTTGCGAATGGCGCGGGTGAACGTCCGTTTCCGCTTACCGGCGGCATACTGCCAGTACGTCTTCAAATTTCATGTTTCCGCCAAACAGATCCAGTGCGCTTCCGATCGTCACATCCACATGATCGTTCCCAACCTTTTTCAGCAGTTCCAGATCCGCAAAGTTTCCGACGCCGCCGGCATATGTAACAGGGAAATCTTTCATTTTCGCAAGTAATTCCACCAGTTCTGTCTCGATACCGGATGCTTTTCCTTCGACATCTACCGCGTGGATCAGAAATTCATCACAGTATTCCGTCAGATGATGCAGGAGCGGTTCCGTTACTTCTTCCTCTGTAAACTTTTGCCAGCGGTCCGTTACAATATAATATTTCCCGTTTCGTTTCCGGCAGCTTAAGTCCATGGTCAGCCGCTGTTTTCCAACAGTCGTTACCAGTTTTTCGAGATTTTCATAGAATACATGGCCATCCCGGAACACATACGATGTCACGATCACATGGCTTGCACCGGCCGTCAGAAATTCGCAGGCATTTTCCGCGTCGATACCGCCGCCAACCTGCAGTCCGCCCGGATACGTAGAAAGTGCCAGCAGCGCCTGCCGCTTTGTTTCCGGATAATATTCGGAATCTTTTTTGTTCAGAAGAATCACATGACCTCCGGTGATCCCTTTTTCTTCATATAACTGCGCATAGTAAGACGCATCCTGCTCCGAAACAAAATTTTCATTTGCCTGGTTTCCCTGATCTTTTAAGGATCCCCCAACAATCTGTTTTACTTTTCCATTGTGGATATCAATACATGGTCGAAATTTCATAAATAAAGTCCCCTGTCCCTTTCCTGTTCATCGAATGGATATCTGTAGTTAGCGATGATTCGGTTAAAAAATTTTTATCTCCCTCAAATTTCTCATATTATATCAAATTTCGGACTTCCTGTGTGCAAATTCACTCTTTTTTCACTAAAAAGCTCCCCTTGGATCTTTTGTTCGTGTGCATGACAGCAAAAAAATGCCGCAATCCGGATTTTTTCCCGAACTGCGGCATCCCATTATACTTTATCTTATGTTTTGTCCTATCCCGTGCTTATGCCTAGACTCATGTTTCAGTCTATCCTTGGGTTTATGCCTGGAATCATGTTTTCTACTCCTGTACCACAGAATAAGAATAGTCAGAAAGATTGACACGGATCACCGTTTCTTCTCCGGACGGTGTACCGTCCATTTTCACATCAACATGATCACCTTCGTAATGTACTTCATATGCCCAATAGTATCCCGGATAGAAACTTTCTACTTCATACAATTCATTTCCGTCTTTATCAATTGCGCCAAAATCCGGTCCATAGAAAGAGCAGTAATAAAGTGTTCCGTCCGGTCCGAAATCCGTTCCTGTCATGGAACCATGTGATGATGCACTGTGCCAGATTTCTTTTCCGTCCCGGAGGCGTACGGCATAAATAACTCCACAATGCGCATAATAATACCTGTCTTCATAAATTCCAATTTCTGTATTGGCTGTTATCTCCGCTGCCGGAGATTTTTCTGTCTCAATGGTCCATACTACATTTTCATCCTGATCCAATCCGGTAATCACAGCATACTCCTGATCCCTATTTTCTTCTGAAGCAAACAGGTCATGCGTTTTTTCTCCGTTATTATAAAAGGTTTCCAGTATTACATGTGTTGCATCTTTTTTTGCCACCTTTTCCAGGGCAGCTTTCAGATTCAGCATCGGATACTCTTCCCGCTTGTCCTCCTGACAGGTTGATCTTGCGGTTCCGGCTGTGGAGATCAGTGTCTCTTTTACCTCCTCCGCCGAAAGTTCCGGAGCCACAGACCACAGAACAGCCGCAGAACCGGAAACCAGTGGGGCCGCCATGGATGTTCCAGGCAGATTTCCATATTTAATCCCGTTTTTCACTGTTCTAAGATTTTCATGGCCTGGATTTTCTTCGGTATAGGAATCATCTTTTTCTGTAATCGTGCTGTAAACATCATATCCAGGTGCAACAATATCTATATTGGAACCATAATTTGAAAATTCTGTCATTTGATATCCCTTTTCTGTTTCCTGCACTGCACCTACAATCAGGATATGATTTCGAATTTTCTCATAGGAGTATCCGCTTCTGCTTAATCTATGCGTTTCTCCATCCAGTCTGTTATAAACCTCCTCATTAATTCCGCAATAATCTCCTGTCTTTTGAACATCAAATCCCACACCACCGTTATCATACCCATTGCCTGCACTCTGGACAATTAAAAATCTTTCCTGTTGATTTAAAAGCAATTCAAAAAGCATCACTATCATCTGACTGGAAGTGCATTTTGCGCTCGTTTCTAATTCCTTTTGATAACTTTCGTACAACTCATATTTCTGATCAATCTTCCCTTTTTCTATGAGAAACTCCGCTATTTTTTCTTCCCATACCGGTCTTTCCCCGATTAGCGTATCTTTTAAATACTGCTCTCTGGATTGTATCACAGTTGCCCATGAATTATTCACCACGCAGGCCGTATGTTCACTTAGCATCGTTTCAATCATCTGTTTTGTTACATTTACATATTCTCCTGTACTGAAGAGATCTTCTTTCCACCAGCTCACAAAATACAAATCCGTCCGATCTGCCACACCACGGATTCCGGCCTGATTATTTTCCGCACCGATCAATCCCGTCACATGTGTGCCATGGTCAAATGCCAGATTTTCTTTGTAATCTTCCAGCCAGTGAATTTTACTTTCGCCGTTTTTCTGAAATTCTTCGTGTTCCGCATCAACTCCATCATCCATAATGCCGACCGCCACATTGGCAAGATCCTGCTCGTGGGAATCAACATAGTCCCATGCAGAAAATGCTCCAATTGCCTCTGCCCACCAGTCATTTCCATCTGGTTTGCTTTCATTATGGTCATTATTCTTTTTATCCTGTTCTCCTGCCTCCCATGGATTCTCATCTGCAGTATTTTCCATCATCATCGGAATTTCCGTCGAACTGTAGAGCACATTTTCTTCTTCCATCAGAATTTCAGCCTTCTGTTCCAGATCCGCATACGCGGTGTCCTCCACCAGGATTTCAATCACGTTCATGCTTCCGCTCATATTTCCAACCAGCGTTCCATCTACCTTTGCTGCAAGTGCTTCCCGCTCTTCCTGGCTGCTGTTTTCTATCAGATAAACAATCAGCAGATTTTCGTAGTACAACAGGCCGGTATCTTCATCATAAGAAACGGTACTTACCGACGGCTGATAAACCGTATCCCCATTGGCACATTTTTTCATTGTGCCTGGCTCTTTCACATCCTGACTATCCTGCGACTGTTCTCCATTCTGATTCTTGTTCTGTTTTTGGCTTTGGTCACCTTCATCTGCCTGCACTTTTTCCTGTTTTTGTTTCCATTCTTCCAGTTGTCTTTCTTTCCATCCCTGTATTTGCTTCTTCTGTGATCCAACTGCAATGGCAAGCAGGATACCTAAAAACAGCACAATCACAATGACAAGTACCAGAAATCTTCGAATTTTCTTTTTTCTCTTCTTCTTTTTTTCTTCCGCCACATGGCAGCCACAGTACTGGCAATAGGCATCTTCTTTCTGAATCCTGCGTCTGCACCTGGGACATTTGATTTCCTTTTTCATTTTCTGCTCCTCTTATTGCAGTTTTGATCCGCAGCGCGTACAAAACTTTTCTCCTTCTTTCGGAATTCTTCCGCAGGAGGGACACGCTGACCGCATCTTCGAAGCTGCCGGGTTCTTTGATACGGTTTCTTCCGGCTTGATTTTTTTCGATTCCGTTTTTTTTGATTTGATTTTTTCCGGCTCAATTTTTCTTGAAATACTTTTCTTTGAAGCACTTTTCTCTTTAGAAACCATTCCCCACAGTGCAAATATAAGAATCAGAACATGAAGTGCTATCCACACCCACACAAATTCCATGCGAAGCGGCATTCCTGTCATCTGGCCGTTATAATCAACCTTGTTTTTCCATCCCCAGCTGAGTCGTTGCATTGACCACGCAAGACCTCCGTTTGTCACGATGGATAATACAATTGCCAGAACATAGGTCTTTTTTCCATTTAACAGCGTAACCAGAACTGATCCCACAAGCGTTACTGCCGCTGTTCCAATCAACCATGCGTTGATATTTTCAAAGACACTTTCCTGCATCAGTTTCCAGATCATCCCTCCGACAAAAGAGTCTCCTTCCTGGCTTTCCATTCCATAGAGAATCACATCGTAAAGCCGGATGGCATCATCTTTCCAGCCGATCATTCTGCAGAAATATAGTGGTATCGTACATAAAAACAGAATTACAATGACGTATTTTGCTTTTGTTTTCATCTGAAAATTCTCCTGTTCTGCTCTATTTTTATACTTCTTCGGATGGTTCCAGCACCATTTTGCTATCTGCTGTATCCATTTCCGAAAATAACTTTTTGCCTTTCAGATCGTAATAATCTGTCTTATCTACCTCGACATATTCCGACTCACCATCCACAGTCTCTTTTTCTTCCTCGCTGTATGTTACCTGCAGGATTCCATCACTGACCAGTTCTCCTTTTTTTCCATCCTCAACGGTATATAACAGATTCCCGCTTAAATCATACAATTCTTTCTGATCGATCAGTAATGTCTTATCTTCCATGGAAAAAGATTCTCCGGCAATCGGATCGGCAATTTCTTTCATGGTATCCGCATTGATCAGGCAGACATAAAACTGATTATCTTCCCCATACATGGAAAGTGCAAGAACATTATCCTCGATGCAGCTTGTTGTAGTGGAATAATATTTAAAATACGGCGCATACTTTCCTGTATATTTTTTGATATCGCCTGTCTCCAGATCACACAAAAAATAAATGTCCTGGTCGTCCTGTCTTACCGTAAAAAGTGCATATTTTTTTGTCCAGTCGAGCAGAGTCGGATATCCGCCAAACGGGCCAAGATACTGACTCGGGATTTCAATTTCTTTTTCTTCTCCATTCCCGATCACTGTAATATGAAACGGATTTTCATCCCCTGCCCAATATCCATCGTCCATTGCGCCCGTTTCTATGATAAGTCCGTCCCGCATTCCATGTTCTTCTGCTTTGTCAAACGAAACGTTTAACTCTGTTTCTTTTCCCAGTTCCGGCTCAACCAGAACACAGACTTCTTTCGTACCGTCCATTTTTTTATACAGAAATTTTCCATCACCCATGTAGGATCTTTTAAAGCTCAGATTTTCCAGGTCCTGATTGCTGACTGTATAATCACACACTTCACCCCCTTCCGGACTATACAGTGTATATTTCCAAAACCCGGCATCATCCCAGGATACATTTTCTTCCTCCTCCAGCCAGGTATAACCACCGCCGTAATCTGCCACTTTGTCTGCATCATACTGGCTTTTTATCATTCCATCCGTGTCAATCACATAAAAAATATTGTCATAGACGAACCAGTTATAACCATTATTAAAATTCACATCGTACCGATAAATATCTGCATCAATTGCATCTTCATCAAAAGGTATATAAAACTTTAACTTTCCCTTTTTATCCAGAAAGCCTTTGTAAGATTCCCCCTTTCCGTGAATTCTTACAAAGGCAAGTCCATCCTGAAATTCTCTTGCATCAGAAAATTTCATATTTTCCAATGTATGAGACGTCTCCGCATTTGAACTTATATCGTCTTCATCATCCGACCATGTATCATCATCATCTTCTTCTTCTTCGTCGTCATAGTTTTCTTCCGATCCATCGTCCCAACCCTCAAAGTCGAGATACCATTTTCCGTCAATTTCAACAACCGCTATCTCCATTTCTTCCGGTTCTATGCCGGATGCACTCACTTCCACAAACACATTTCTTGCATCGGTGACCGTATCTCCTTCTTCTCCATAATGACTTTTTATTTTTTCCATGTTGCCTTCGGACTGTTTTTCTGATCTGACTGGCCAATGGGTAATTTGTATATCCCCAACTTCATCTTGCAGTTTCTGAAGTTCCTCTTCCACTGCATTTTCTATGATCCACTGTAACGTTTCCCCATATTGGCCAAAATACCGCTCCGGCAACAGGCTCAGAAGCGTATCGGTATCTCCTGTAAATAATGCTTCGACTGCACGATCTGCCACCTGCATATATTCCTCATCGGACTCCTGGCTTTCCGCTGTTTTTCCAGCTTTTTCCCCTGATTCCGTCATCTGGAGTATTCCATATTCCGGAACAAACTTCCATGGATATAAAATTGCTATAGCCGCCATAATTCCAAAAGTAATGATCAAAATTCGGCTTCCTGCTTTTTTCATATATTCTCTACTCCTTTTTCTCTCATCGTATCTTTACTTCTGAATAGAGTCCTAATATAATTTTCCAGATTTTTTGCACTCTCTTACTCTGTAAGGACACTGCTACTCTGCTTTCCACAATAGGTAATAGGGATCTCTTCTCACCAGTCCAGCCGGAAATTCTGTTCCGTTTTCATTTCATCCGCATACCAGAAATCTACTATACCGATTCCAATCCGCTCACTTTCTTCCTTTTGATAAAGCATCAGATCATGCCGGCTGTCATACACAATATCTCCATCCTCTTCCCGAATCGCCTTCGTGACTCCATCTGCAATTTTTGTCTTATTTCCTTTTTTATCAAAAATGGAAAGTTCATATTCTCCATCGGAATTCCGATCCGTGTAAGCCATGACTGTTCCATCTTCGTAAATCTTGACATAGTCTTCCAGCACTTCTTTTGCAAGGCATCTGCTTTTTCCATTTTCTATCACGTTGACATCGTAGTACGCATTGTCCCCTTCCGTGTAGAAATTGCTTGTATAATAAATCTCTGTTGGCGTAACAGATTTTACATAGCCTTCCGGCATCTCTTCCAGATCGCTGACTTCATCATTTTTGATTGCGGCGTGCCAGAAATCAGATCCGCTTTCCAGGAACAGATCTGTTTCGTTTGCATAGATCCAGAAGTTTTCTCCTTCCTCATCTATGTCTTCAATTTTTTTCGCAACTTCTCCTATGATGTGAATGGAATTCTTCCTGCTCGTTGGTTTAACATACATTCCCTGCTCATATATTCTCTGATCTAAAAGGTCAATCATATAATCTGCATCCTTCACTTCTGCTAAATCTACCGGCTCCATTTTCTTTACATCCAGGTATAGTACGCTATTTCCCCTATAAAGTCCGGCATTATTAATGTCATTGGCTGTAATCTGTTTTATTTCACCATCTTTATATTCATAAAGACTTTGACACTCCGTTGGAACAGGATGATATGATTCCGCTTCTTTTTGTAATTCCTGCCACTGTTCCGTGTTTCCTCTGCTGTCAATCACGAAGTCTTCCAGTTCACATTCTGTATTCTCGCCGGAAGCAAAGTAATAAACCGCGCCATTTTCCCATGCATACATATCACTGACTGGTGTTCCCAGCTCTTTTGTCTCTTCCTCAAAAGATGTTAGAAAAACAAGCTGATCATCCTCTGACTGACCGTCATATCGTCTGCACAAAATATGCTCCTGATCATCTGCCAGCATAACATCGGTCATCCCATCCGCCAGAAATACTTCTTCCGTTGGATTGTTATAGCTTACGCCACAGACATCAAATCCTTCGTCAGCGTTTCCCTTCGTATAAACGAGTCCCGTTCCGTCTTTGAGCTGATAATATCCCTGCAGTGAATCTGCAATCTTCACAGATACTTCCCCGTCATAACAAAACAGCTCGGAATCCTTGTCGATATAAAGGAGTTTTCCGTCTTCCAGCGGATAAAAAACTCTGACATTTGCCGCAACTTTTGTTTTGTATTTCTCATTTTTTTCTTCTTTTTTGGACAACTTCTGATATTCACACCGGTAGAGTCTGGACGTTCCCGTCGAAATATCATAGTTTTCCATATAATAGAGATATTTTCGATCCGGTGAAAGCTGCATTACGGCATCGCCCAGCCAGTCCAGCCCATTGTCTGTAATGGTTATGGTATGTCCCAGTTTTTCTTTCGTGAGAATTTCATAACTGTCCCCATATAATTCTACAAATGGGTGTTCCATGTTTTCCCCGGACTTCACACAGAAAACTACTGCTCCGACTGCCACTATTGCAGTCAGGCCAAGTGCTGTCGCAATTTTCCATCCTTTTTTTCTGCGTTTTACCGGCAGCACGGCGTCCGATTTATTGTATTCTGCTCTTTTACGTTCAGCTGTGTTTTTTTCTTCTTCTTTTTCTTCTGCTATCTTTTTATTTTCTGCTGTTTCCCTCGTTTTCGGTCTGACAGGTTCTATCGTTTTTTTCACACTCGGTTTGACCGGCTCTGTTTTTTTTCTCTGCTCCTCTTTCCCATCATCCGGCACTATATCTGGCACTACAATATTTCCATCCTCCAGTTTTGCTCCACAGCTTCCGCAAAATCTTGTCGCATCTGACCACTCTTTTCCACATACCGGGCATTTTTTCATACTTGTTTTCCTCTCCTGTCCCTTTTTATCCACAAATCTTTTTTCTTTGCAATAAATGATCCAAAATCCACCTCCCTATTTTGGATCATTTATCTTTTTGCTGTCTGATTTGATCTTCTCTTCTGTGCTTTGCTTTTTCAAACACGCTCTCGATTTTACTCGTCAACTTTATGTCCACAAACCGTACAGAATTTCATATCCGGTTCCAGCGGTGCTCCGCATTCACTGCAAAAAGCCGGCCGTTCCTGTTCTTCTTCCACCGTTTCCTGTTCTTCACTCTGCAGTTTCATTCCACAGCTGCTGCAGAACATCATTTCCGGTTTGATTTTTGCACCGCAGCGCGGGCAGCTGTTCATTGCATTGATTGCCTGGATCTGCAGTTTGCATGCTTCCATAGCCTCTTCCAGCTCCCGGATCTGGCCAATTTCCTCTTTGACTTCTTCCAGCGGATTTTCCCGATATGCACAGTAAACTTTATATCCTATTTCACTGTAGATTTCATTGATTTTCGTCTCCGATTCAGAAACCGCCATATTCAGTTTCGTAATCTCCGACAAATCCTTTGCTTTTTGCATAGTTGAATATCCTGCTTTTGAAATTTTTCCTTTTACTCCATCTAAAAATGCCATTTTTCTTCCCCTTCCATTTCTTTTTTGTACTTTATAATCTGCTTTTTTTAGATCTGCCGTCTTCTCTCTTATAAGGGGCTTTCCCCTCCTGATTCACGCAATTCCCCGCCTCACTGCTTATTGCTTTTCTCAATGAAAACAGGGATTTCCTTGATTTGATTAAATTTTTCCGCTCAGCGCGCATCACTTTTCGATTCGTTTTTCTATTTTTCTTCCTTATAGCTTTTCAGGACACGGCTCAGACTCTCCGGCGATAAATGCAGATAGGAAGCGATATCTTTCTTACTCACAACATCTACCAGATCCCGATAGGTATCAACAAAATATTGATATCGTTCCTTTGCCCTGTGGTTTGCAACAATATCCTCATGTTCAATTAGCTTTTTATATGCAAGGCTGAGTGCACGGTTATATAAACGCATCATTTCCGGCGATTGCTCAATCAACTTCAACAATTCTGGTATCGGGACGCACAGCATGGTACACGAACTGATTGATTCTATCGTCAAAAGTGATTTCACATTTACGGATAAATTGGAAATTCCTACAACAATGTCTCCTTTTAAATAACCAAAGCAGGAAACATGCTCTTTTCCATCTCCCTTGCTTTCACAATACCCTTTTACAATGCCCGATATCAGAAAAGGAACGCATGGCAGCGGTTCCCCTTCTCGAATGATAACTTCCTTATCTTTCACCTTCCAGACATACGCCATTTGTTCCAGACTGCTCAGCACATTTTTATTTTTGATACCTAAATAAGTTTTGAAGAACTCCTGTTTTTCTATATTTTCATTTTCCAACCGCTCTATTTCCTTTCTGCCTTTTTATTTTACATTACATAACATCAATCTTTTTTATTCCTATGCAATTTTGTTAATTATATCATGAACAGTTTTTCACATCTCATCATTCTCTTGATTTAGATCAATATTTGCAATTTTCTGAATATTCTGTATTTTTAAATTTTGTCAAAAAAGAAGAACCTGTTTCTCCTGCAGGTTCTTCTTTTCATTTATCTCATATTTTCTATTTCTTTCATATTAGAGCGTGTTGGAAAAGACTTTTCATATTCTACATGCTCAAGTCTGTGAGAAATTTTGTCCGAATGAGAACAAAAACAGATAGATTTTTTATTTATCAATATCCTCAAACGCTTCCTTCACCTTATCCATAAACCCTTTTTTCTTCTTCGGCTGTTCTGCGGTATTCTCACCATCGGCTGCTTTTGCTTCTGCTGCCGGGCGGTTTCCGCAGGCTTCGTCGAAGGCGCGGAGGGCTTCTTTTGCTTTCTCATTCAGTTTCGTCGGAGTCTGGACTACGAGTGTTACGTAGTGATCACCGCGCACATTGCTGTTGCGAAGGGACGGAACACCTTTTCCCTTCAGACGGATCTTCGTATCGGTCTGGGTTCCCGGTTTTACAGTGTAGAGAACGTCTCCGTCAACGGTGCTGATCTTCACATCGCCGCCGAGTGCTGCCTGGGCAAACGTAATCGGTGCAGTGGAGAAAATGTTCATATCCTGTCTCTGGAAGATCGGATGACGGGTTACCTGAACCTCGACAAGCAGATCTCCTCTCGGTCCGCCGTTTACACCCGGCTCACCTTTTTCACGGATCCGGATGCTCTGTCCATCGTCGATTCCGGCCGGAATGTTGACCTGAATGCGTTTTCTGCTGGATGTATAGCCCGTGCCGTGGCATGCGGTACATTTATCGCGAATGATCTTTCCGGTTCCGTTACAATCCGGACACGTTGTCACGTTTCTCACAGAACCGAACATGGTCTGCTGTGTGTACGTAATCTGACCGGTACCGTTACATTTGGAGCATGTTTCCGGTGAAGTTCCTGGTTTTGCGCCGGTTCCGTGGCACGTTGTACAGGTATCCTTCAGGTTGATCTCGAGCTCTTTCTGGCATCCGAAAACAGCTTCCTCAAACGTAATGTGGACAACAGCGCGGAGGTTTGCTCCCTTCATCGGTCCATTGTTTGCTCTTCTTCTGCTTCCGCCGCCACCGAACAGGTCGCCGAAAATATCGCCGAAGATATCACCCATATCTCCGCCGCCAAAGTCGAAGCCGCCGAATCCGCCGGCTCCTGCGCCGCCACCGCCGTTTTCAAATGCAGCGTGGCCAAACTGATCGTACTGACGCCGTTTGTCCGGATCACTCAGCACGCCATAGGCTTCTGTCGCCTCTTTAAATTTTGCCTCGGCCTCTTTGTCGCCCGGGTTCATATCCGGATGGTATTTCTTGGCCAGTTTACGGTATGCTTTTTTTAATGTTGCATCGTCCGCTCCGCGGTCTACGCCGAGGACCTCGTAATAATCTCTTTTTTCTGCCATTTATGTTCACCTTTTCATTTCTGTTCCACAAATTTCATCTTTGCAGAAATGTTTTTCCGCACGCTCCAGTATAGCACTTTTCCGAAAGCAATACCAGCATAAATACAGGGGGCGGAATGTATTTTCCGTCCCCTGCAAACATTCGCCTCACAGGGCTTTTTGCGTTTATTTACTTATTGTTTCAACTCACAGTCGGTATTTTCACGGAGTGTGACATGCCGAAAATTAAACCTCTTTGTAGTCAGCGTCTACGACATCGTCGTCATGGCCGCCTGCCGCTCCTGCATTTCCCATATCCGGGCCTGCACCAGCTGTTCCGGCACCAGCGCCTGCTGCGCCGCCCTGCTGCTCATACAGCTTTGCGAACAGTTTCTGAGCGCTTGTCATCAGTTTTTCCTGAGCTGCTTTCAGGTCAGCTACCTGTGCATCTGTCATCTCTTCCGGATTGCATTTTGCAATGAGGTCTTTCAGTGCGTTCAGGTCAGCTTCTACTGCTGTCTTATCGTTTGCATCCAGCTTGTCGCCGACTTCCTCGATTGCTTTCTCGGTCTGGAATACCATAGAGTCTGCATCGTTTCTTGCGTCGATTGCTTCTTTGCGTTTCTTATCCTGAGCTTCGAACTCAGCAGCTTCTTTGACTGCTTTGTCGATCTCGCTGTCGGACATATTAGAGCCTGCGGTGATGGTGATGTGCTGCTCTTTTCCTGTTCCCAGGTCTTTTGCAGATACATTTACGATACCGTTGGCATCGATATCAAAGGTAACCTCGATCTGCGGAACGCCTCTTCTTGCTGGCGGAATTCCATCCAGACGGAACTGGCCGAGGGATTTGTTGTCTTTCGCGAACTGACGCTCACCCTGTACTACGTTGATATCTACTGCTGTCTGGTTATCAGCTGCGGTGGAGAAGATCTGGCTCTTCTTGGTCGGGATTGTGGTGTTACGCTCGATCAGACGAGTTGCAATACCTCCCATCGTCTCGATGGACAGAGACAGCGGAGTTACATCCAGAAGAAGGATGTCGCCTGCGCCGGCATCTCCTGCAAGTTTACCGCCCTGTACGGAAGCACCAAGTGCTACGCACTCATCCGGGTTCAGGCTCTTGCTCGGCTCGTGTCCGGTCAGCTGTCTTACTTTATCCTGTACAGCCGGGATACGGGTAGATCCGCCTACCAGAAGGACTTTGGAAAGCTCGGATGCCTGCAGACCTGCATCAGAAAGTGCTCTCTGTACCGGCTCTGCGGTTTTCTCTACCAGGTCGTGGGTCAGCTCATCGAATTTAGCCTTTGTCAGGTTCATATCGAGATGTTTCGGGCCATCTGCGGTTGCAGTGATGAACGGCAGGTTGATGTTGGTTGTAGTTGCGCTGGAAAGCTCTTTCTTTGCTTTCTCTGCTGCTTCTCTGATTCTCTGCAGAGCCATTTTATCATTGGAAAGATCTACGCCTTCCTGTTTCTTGAACTCAGCAAGGATGTAATCTGTTACTTTCTGGTCGAAGTCATCGCCGCCCAGACGGTTGTTTCCTGCTGTGGAAAGAACTTCGATAACACCGTCACCGATCTCGATGATGGAAACATCGAAGGTACCGCCTCCAAGGTCGTATACCATGATCTTCTGCTCTTTCTCGTTATCCAGTCCGTATGCCAGAGCTGCTGCGGTAGGCTCGTTGATGATACGTTTTACATCAAGACCTGCGATTTTACCGGCATCTTTGGTTGCCTGACGCTGTGCGTCATTGAAGTAAGCCGGAACTGTGATAACTGCTTCTGTTACTTTCTCACCAAGGTAGTTCTCTGCATCACCTTTCAGTTTCTGAAGGATCATAGCGGAGATCTCCTGCGGAGAGTATTTCTTTCCTTCGATGTCTACTTTATAATCAGTACCCATCTCACGTTTGATGGAACGGATGGTTCTGTCTGCGTTTGTTACAGCCTGACGTTTTGCCGGCTCGCCGACCAGACGGTCACCTGTTTTTGTGAATGCTACGATAGATGGAGTTGTTCTTTCACCCTCTGCGTTTGCGATAACGGTTGGTTTTCCACCTTCCATAACGGCTACACAGCTGTTTGTTGTTCCTAAGTCAATACCAATAATTTTGCCCATTGTTGTTTCCTCCTCAATGAATTATGCTAAAAAATGGTTTAATTTCTATTTATTTATCTTCAAGGCTTAGTTAGCCACCTTGACCATACTGTGACGGACTACGGAACCTTTGTACATGTAGCCCTTCATGAACTCTTCTACGACGATGTTCTCGCCGGCTTCCTCATCCTCCACATGCATCACTGCGTTGTGCAGATTCGGATCGAATTCCTTTCCAACGGCCTCGATCACGGTTACACCGAGTTCATCGAGTGCTGTGGTAAACTGTTTGTATACTTTATTCATGCCGTCTGCGAACGGATCTTCCTCCGGGTTTTCCACCGTTGCAAGTCCGCGCTCGAAGCTGTCAACAACCGGAAGAATCTTCTCGATGATGTCTTTTGCTCCAATGGCATACATATTTGCTTTTTCTTTTTCGGTGCGTTTGCGGAAGTTATCGAACTCTGCCATCTGACGGGTCAGGCGGTCAGTCAGCTCTTCGATTTTCTCATCTTTTTTATCTTTTTTCTTTTTGAAGAACTTTCGTTCTTTGCCATCCTCAGCAGTTTCTTCTGCAGCTTCCGCTTCTTTTGCCTCTGCTGCTTTCTTTGCTTCTTCCTGCTCCGCAGCCGGTTCGGTTTCCGGCAGATCGTTCTCTGCTCCGGTTTCTTTTTCCATCTCGCGTGTAGGTTCTTCCATGGTTTCCTCTTTCTTTCTATTTTCTTCGCTCACTGATCATTCCACCTTTCTACTCACCTGTGTCCGGCTTTTTGAAGACGGCGTCCAGTTGAACTTTTAATGTTTTCAGGTTATCTACCACATTTTCGTAATCCATCCGCTTTGGTCCCACGATACCGATTGTTCCGCGCATACCGTTTCCCATATCGTATGTGGTGGTGACCACGCTGCAGTCCCGTAAGGGTTCCATCGAAGATTCATTTCCGATGTATACCTGAATACCGGTATTTTCCTCTCCGTCCTGCTCCTCGGCAGCTCCTTTGATCATATCGACCAGTTTCTGCCGTTCCTCGAATGTGGAGATCAGCTGGCTGGCTTTGCTGCTGTCGGAAAGCTCAGGGTACTTGAAAATGTTGGTTGCGCCGCTGGTGTACACCGGCACATCTTCTTCACTGACTGCGATGGCTTCCGCTACGGTATCGACCACTTTGCTGATGATGCCGGAGTGGATGCCTGCCTGCTCTTTCATCTTCTTGATCATGCCAAGATTGATTTCTTCAATGGTCAGGCCATTGAGCTGTGTGTTCAGAAGCAGGTTCAGCTTTAATATCTGTTCATCGTTGATGGTCTCGTCGAGGTCGATCATCTGGTTTTTCACCAGGTTGCCTTCTACGACGATGACGGCCAGGAGCTGCTCTTCATTGACTTTTGAGAGCTGGATGAATTTCACTTTATTTCTGTGATATTCCGGTCCTGTAATCAACGTTGCATAGTTGGTAGATGAAGCGAGGACTTTGACAACCTGCTGCAGAACTTTTTCCATTCGGTCTGTTTTTTCAATGACCATGTTTTTGATGTCTGCAACTTCCTGTTCTTTTTCCCGCATCAGCTCATCTACATAGAGGCGGTAGCCTTTATCGGAAGGAATGCGTCCTGCGGAAGTGTGGGGCTGTAAGATGTAACCCATCTCTTCCAGATCGGACATTTCATTCCGGATTGTGGCGGAGCTTAAATTCAAATCCGTGTATTTGGAAATCGTTCTTGAGCCGACCGGCTCGCCCGTTTCCAGATACGTCTGGATGATCGCTTTTAATATTTTTCTTTTTCTTTCATCCAATTCTGTATCCACTAAGATAAGCTCCTTCCTGTTGTATAGTCCTGTTAGCACTCGTTTCAGTGGAGTGCTAACATCTATGCTCTTAAGATAGCACTCTGCCTTTTGTTTGTCAACACCTTTTCCCGGTTTTTCTATGAAGAAATTGTGAAAAAAGTATAAACCGTTTTCTTTCTGAAAAGGAATCTGACTTTTCTTTTTTATTGCATTCTACTGTTTCAAAGGCGCTATAGCCGTATGGTAGGATTCTGCCATTTTGATACGACCATTTAGTAGCATTTTTCTCAGAGGTGATGAATCATGAAATATCAGAGACTGGAGGATCTGCGCACGGACCACGATCTGACGATCCGCCAGGTTGCCGACTATCTCGGCTGCAACCGCGATGTGTATACCCGATATGAAAAAGGCGTCCGGCAGCTGCCGATCTCCATTGCCATCCGTCTGGCGGAGCTGTATCAGGTCAGTCTGGATTATCTGGTCGGCATCAGCGATGAGAAGCGGCCGTATAGATCCTGACTTTCCGGTGTCTCCGCCGCAGCAAAAGCAGGAGGACAGTTTTTCTTTTCCCTGTCCTCCCTGTTTTGCTTTTTCGTTTACAGATTCTGCAGATATTCCATCATCCGCGTTTCGCTGAGTTTCCATCCGTCCGGCTCCCCGCAGAGATACAGCGTAAAATGCCCGCACGGGACTCCGTTTTCCAGGTGGATGCCGGTATACAGTTCTACAATGAGGAGTTCTTCTGCTTTTTCTTCATATATATTAGTAATCTGATAGATGCGCTCTCCCTTTTCGTCCACCGGCCATTCTTTCTTCAGCACATCCCTCAGACGGCTCTCCTGCCCCTGCGCTTCGCATTCTTCTTCCCGGCTGATCATTTTTTCAAACGCTTCCGGCGTCTCCATCCGTTCCACTATATTCTGGACAAAATCTTCTATTTCTATTCTTTCTGCTTTTCCCATTCGTTCCCCCATTTCTGCCGTACATATTTTTCTGCTTTCTGCACAGGCTGTCTTCACCCGCCGTTTTTCTCTCCCGCCCCATTCTCCAATTTGCGACCATATGATCTGATTTAACTTTGTCCATCCAACCGTTTGGTAGTATGGGTTTGAATCTGAAAGGATGGTACAACGTATGAAATACCAGAGAATTGAAGATATGCGGATCGATCAGGATCTCACCATCAAAGAGATTTCTGCCCTGCTCGAATGCAACCGCGACGTCTATTCCCGCTACGAAAAAGGAATCCGCGACATCCCGATCGACTATGTGATCCGGCTTGCACGGTTCTATGACTGCTCGGTCGACTATCTGCTGAGTGTCTCCAGTAAAAAGAGAAAATTCGGCGATTAATTTTTTTATTGTTGTCTTTTTTATTTTTGTGTTTTTCGTTTTGATACGACCGTTTGGTCGTATTTTATATTATAATAGTATTCTTATTTTGCGTCAATTCTGAACAAGAAGGAAGCAAAATCGGACGCAAAAAAGCGTGCCGGAAAGTTTTCTGTCGCTTTTCCGGCACGCTTTTTTCATGCTCTTTTCTTCTTTTTTATTTCTGATTTTTTATTCTTCCATGTCATCCAGGCTCTTCTTCAGTGTGATCATTTTGTCACGCAGCTCGGCGGCCATTTCGAAGTTGAGTTCGGCGGCAGCGGCTTTCATCTGTTTCTGTACCTGGCCGATCAGTTTTTCCAGTTCTTCGCGGCTCATGGACTCCGGGTCTTTTTCCATCTTTTCTTCTGTCTTTGCCACTTCTTTCGAAATGCTGATGAGATCGCGGACGGCTTTTTTGATGGTGGTCGGAGTGATGCCGTGTTCTTTGTTGTAGGCTTCCTGCAGGGCACGGCGGCGCTTCGTCTCGTCGATCGCGAGGCGCATGGAATCGGTCATCACATCGGCGTACATGATAACATGGCCCTCGCTGTTTCGCGCGGCACGGCCGATGGTCTGGATCAGGGAGGTTTCGGAACGCAGAAAACCTTCTTTATCGGCATCCAGGATCGCCACGAGTGTGATTTCCGGGATGTCGAGACCCTCACGCAGAAGGTTGATGCCGACGAGCACATCGAAGACATCGAGACGCATATCACGGATGATCTCGGTCCGTTCCAGGGTGTCGATATCGGAGTGCAGGTAACGCACGCGGATGCCGGCCTCTTTCATATAGTCGGTCAGATCCTCTGCCATACGCTTCGTCAGCGTCGTCACGAGAACTTTGTTGTGTTTTTCAGTTTCTTTCTTTACTTCCGAAATCAGATCGTCGATCTGTCCCTCCACCGGGCGTACCTCGACATCCGGGTCGAGAAGGCCGGTCGGGCGGATGATCTGTTCGGCGCGCAGCAGCTCGTGGTCTGCCTCGTAGTCGCCCGGCGTGGCAGATACGAAAAGGATCTGATCGATCCGGTCCTCGAACTCGCCGAAGTTCAACGGGCGGTTGTCTTTTGCGGACGGCAGACGGAATCCATAGTCCACCAGCGTCGATTTCCGCGACTGGTCGCCGGCATACATGCTGCGGATCTGCGGAACAGTCTTATGCGACTCATCCACAATGATGAGGAAATCATCTCCGAAATAGTCCATCAGTGTGTAGGGCGGCTCGCCTGGCTTTAATCCGGAGAGGTAACGCGAATAGTTTTCGATGCCGGAACAGATGCCGGTTTCTTTGAGCATCTCAATATCGAAATTGGTCCGCTCCTCGATGCGCTGGGCCTCGATCAGTTTTCCCTCGTGCTTGAAGAACTTCACCTGCTCTTCCATATCCTTTTCAATCTCGCCTGTTGCTTTCAGGATCGTGTCCATCGGCACAACGTAGTGGGAGGCAGGAAAGATTGCGATGTGGTTCAGTTCACATAAGATTTCACCCGTCAGCGTATCGATCTGCACCAGACGGTCAATCTCATCCCCGAAGAACTCGACGCGCACCGCCTTGTCCGTCTCCTCCGCCGGAAAAATCTCCAATACATCACCGCGCACGCGGAACGTCCCGCGGTGGAAATCCATATCATTCCGGTCATACTGAATATCAATCAACTGTCGGATCACATCGTCCCGGTCCTTTTCCATTCCCGGGCGGAGCGAAATAATCATCTCCATGTAATCCTTCGGGCTTCCGATTCCATAGATACACGAAACACTGGAAACCACAATGACATCGTTCCGCTCACTCAGTGCAGAAGTCGCGGAAAGCCGCAGCTTATCAATCTCATCGTTCCGCGCAGAGTCCTTCGCAATATACGTATCCGAAGACGGCACGTAAGCCTCCGGCTGGTAGTAGTCGTAGTAGGAGACAAAATATTCCACTGCGTTCTCCGGAAAAAATTCTTTAAATTCTCCATACAGCTGCGCCGCCAACGTCTTATTATGCGCAATGATCAACGTCGGTTTATTCAGCTTCTGGATCACATTCGCCATCGTAAATGTTTTACCGGAACCCGTAACACCGAGCAGTGTCTCACACTGATTTCCTTCCTGAAATCCTTTCACCAGCTCCTCAATCGCCTGCGGCTGGTCACCGGTCGGCTGATATTCGGAATGTAATACAAAATGATCCATATATATCTCCTTCTGTATGCTCTGTCT
This sequence comes from Blautia sp. AM42-2, assembly GCF_003480245.1. Lineage (NCBI taxonomy): Bacteria > Bacillati > Bacillota > Clostridia > Lachnospirales > Lachnospiraceae > Blautia > Blautia sp. AM42-2. Next base: position 156,477 of record NZ_QUIM01000003.1, on the reverse strand, counting down.
GCAGATCCAATCTGTTCGTCTGTCCGCTTTCTGCGGTCTCTCTTATAGCTTCTCTGATTATACCAGACTTTATAACAAAAGTATAGCTTTTTCGAATATTTGTTCTATTCATTTTTCATCTCCTGGACGCAAAAGTCCCCTGCATCAGACACATTTCTGACACAGGGGACTCTCCCAATTGGTTTTATTTCGTTTTCTTCTTCAAAAATCCAATCGACGTCTTGCAGATCAGTTTATCGAAGATCATAAACATCGCCGGCAGGATCAGGATAACAACGACCATACTGATGATCGCGCCTCGTGCAAGCAGGGTACAGATGGAACCAATCATCTCAACCTGGGAGTAGCAGGCTACACCGAAGGTTGCGGCGAAGAAGCTGAGGCCGCTGCTGATGATGGACGGCATGCTTGTTTTGTGGGCAATGCTGATGGCTTCTTTTTTGTCTTTTCCGTTCTGACGCTCTTTCTGGTAACGGGTTGTCATCAGGATCGCGTAATCGACGGTTGCACCGAGCTGGATAGCTCCGATTACGATGCTGGCCACGAATGGAAGGCTGGTTCCCTGATAATACGGGATTGCCATGTTCAGCATAATTGCAAACTCGATGACTGCTACCAGAATAATCGGCAGAGAAATCGATTTGAAGATCAGCAGAATGATGATAAAGATTGCACCAATGGAAAGCACGTTTACGTTGACAAGGTCAGCATCGGTAACATCCTGCAGGTCTTTCATCAACGGTGCTTCACCGATGACCATTCCATCTTTATCGTAGGATTTTACGATTTTGTCAATCGCTTTGACCTGTTCGTTTACTTCATCTGTTGCGGACTCATATTCAGAGCTCACAAATGCAAGCTCATACTCATCGCTCTGCAGCATGCTTCGGAGATTTTCCGGGATCATGGATTCCGGAATCGTCGGTCCAAGCAGGGAACTCATGCTGATGGTCGATTTGACACCTTTTACGTTGCCGATCTCCTCCATCATTTTCTTTTTCTGTTTGGAATCCATATCGCGATCCATCATCACAATATGCATGTTGCTTACGTCAAACTGCGCTTTTACCTCATCATTTGCCACGTTGCAGTCCAGGGTAGCCGGAAGAGAACGCGCAATGTTGTAGTAAATCTGGGTATGATTGTTTCCGTAGATCGACGGGAACAGCAGGATCAGGAAGATCACAACCCACGCCTTATAATGTTTGGTAATAAAAGCGGATGGTTTATCCAGACTCTTTACCAGCGGTTTGTGTCTCGTTTTCTCAATTGCCTTGTCAAATACCAGAACCATGGCCGGCAGGACGGTGACGCAGCAGACAACGCCGATCAAAACACCTTTTGCCATAACGATACCAAGGTCGCGGCCAAGGGCAAAGGTCATAACACACAGTGCCAGGAAACCGGCTACGGTGGTAACGGAGCTTCCGGCTACGGATTTGAACGTGTTGGCGATTGCATGGCCCATCGCACGCTCTTTGTCATCCGGGAAACGCTTTTTATTCTCCTCGAAACTGTTCAGCAGGAAGATGGAGTAGTCCATCGTAACACCAAGCTGCAGCACGGCGGTCAGCGCTTTTGTGATGTAGGAAGTCTCACCAAGAAACACGTTGCTTCCCAGGTTGTAAAGGATTGCAAGTCCGATACTTAACAGGAACAGGATCGGAACAACGAAGGAAGTCGATGTCAGCTCGATGACAACGAGGCTCAAAACTGCGGCGATGACAACGTAAACCGGCAGCTCTTTTAATGCTACGTTTTTGATATCGGTAACAACACCGGTCATACCGCCGATGAAGCACTGCTCGTTCGCAATTTTACGAAGATCCTCGATTGCCTCCATGGAGTCATCGGAAGAAGTCGTATTGTCGAACAGAACGAGCATCATGGTTGCATCCCCATTGTAGAATGCTTTTCGGAGTTTTTCCGGGATCATCTCAACCGGCACGCTGATGTCTGCCACATCGTCATACCATAAAACTTCTTTTACGTGGTTTACCTGCTCGAATTTTTCTTCGAGTTTCTGTACGTCCTTCATTTCCATGTTTTCCACGACAACCATGGAGAACGCACCCATGCCGTATTCATCTACCAGAATGTCCTGTCCTTTTACAGTTTCCAGATGCTCCGGCAGATAGCTGAGCAGATCATAGTTTACTTTCGTTGCTGCCATTCCGATGACTGACGGAATAATCAGCAGAAATCCAATGATCAGCATCAGAATCCTGTGCTTGGCAATCCATTTGCCAACTTTAACCATTTTCATTCATCTCCTCTGATTCATTTTTAACTTGTTTTTCTAGTACCACATCTTACAACTTAAATGACTATTAGTCAATATTTGAAATGGCAAAAAATGAATTTTGGTCATTTTTTGTTTACTTTTACAAAAAATAACGGAAATCGGAAATGGGAATCGTTGATTTTTCTGCGCATCAAAAAAGAGTGCCTGGCTCCTTCGTCCTGACACTCTTTTTTATGCATTTTTTTATTTCACTTCAACCAGTTCAATCTCAAAATTCAGCTCTTTTCCAGCCATCTCATGGTTGGCATCAAACGTGATATTGGTCTCGTCTTTTGCGGTAACTTTTACCGGGAACGGCTGGCCGTACTGGTTCTGCAGATAAACCTGCTGTCCGACCTCTACTTCCTCTGCTCCCGGAAGCTGTGCGATCGCAACGGTGAAAATTGCGTTCGGATCCGGCATTCCGTAAGCCTCCTCCGGCATCAGATGGATGTTGACTTTTTCGCCGACTTCCATCTCTGCAACGGCTGCATCGAAGCCGCGGATCATCTGGCCCACACCGCAGATGAACTCGAGCGGTTCGCCGCGGTCGTAGGAAGAATCAAACTGGGTTCCATCGTTGAAGGTTCCTCTGTAGTGGGTACGGCAGGTTTTTCCGACATTCTTACCTTCCATAACCGGAGTCGGTGCACCGCATCCGCCGCCGCAGGTTCCGCAGGAACCGCCGCAGGAGCTCTCCTCTTCCTCATGGCTTCCGCAGTGGCCGCCGCAGGAATGGCCTTCCTCGTGATCGTGGTGATCGCAGGTTGCACCCGCAGATGTGAGCGTTCCGTTTAAGTAAGCTCCCACCGCTGCATCCACATCTCCCTCTGCTCCGGAGCAGAGCTCTACGCCTGCCTCAGCAAGAGCAGCCTGTGCACCGCCGCCGATGCCGCCGCAGATCAGAACATCCACGCCCTGCTCGGAAAGAAGGCCTGCCAGTGCGCCGTGGCCGGTTCCGTTGGATCCGATCACTTCGCTGGAAACCACCTGATTGTCTTCTACTTCGTAAACCTTAAAATTCTCTGTTTTTCCAAAATGCTGGAAAATATTCCCGTTATCGTATGTAACTGCAATTTTCATCTAACTAAATCCTCCGTAGTTTTTTTCTTACGCCTCTTTTTCCTGCATAAAGGCTTCAATCTGGTCTGGATCACGCATCAGATTCTCGGAAAGAACCTCGCATCCGTCCTCTGTAATCAGGATATCATCCTCGATCCGGATTCCGATCTCCCACTCGTCAATATAAAGACCCGGCTCATCGGTGATGATGGCGCCTGGACGCAGCTTGTCGTTCCATGCCGCAGTCACATCGTGTACATCAATGCCGAGGTGATGGGAAACGCCGTGCATGTAATAGGTTCCGACATCCTCTTTCTTCTCGATCAGACCAAGTTTCACACAGCCCTCGCCGAGAACATCCTTTGCGATATCGTCGAGCTCTTTTAATGTCATACCCGGTTTTGCTGCTTTTGCAACGGCGCGGTTTGCTGCCAGAACAACGTCGTAAACCTGTCTCTGACGGTCCGTATATTTTCCGTTGACTGGATACGTTCTGGTGATATCTGCGCAGTAGCCCTGGAATTTTGCTCCGAGGTCCATCAGAAGCAGGGTCTCATCCTCGCACACATCACGGTTGGTGTCGTAGTGCAGCATCGTTCCGTTTGCACCGCTTCCTGCGATCGTCGGGAATGCGGTTCCGTCTGCTCCCTCGTGGAAAATCTTGTACTCGAAATCAGCCTGTGCCTGATACTCGGTGCAGCCCGGTTTCAGATTCTTCATCACGAATTTCAGCGCGTCGTCGGTGATCTTGATTGCCTGGCGGACGAGAGCGATCTCATCCTCATCTTTCTGCATCCGCAGTGCTGCGATGACAGGAGCAATGTTTTTAATCGGTCTGCCTGGAAATTTCTTTGCGAACTCCTCTGCCTTTACCATGTTGTAATCCGGCAGATCCTCGACCTGATAGCGGTAGCAGTCGAAATACAGGGTTCCGATGTCCTCGCGTGCCATCAGACGGTTTACCATGCCCTCAAAGGAATCCAGGAAACGAACGTCATCGATTCCGGTGATCTCCTGTGCCTCGGATACGGTTACTTTTCTTCCAAACCATCTCTCCTGGTTCAGATCCGCTTCCTCGATAAACAGAATGGATTTCTCCTCTTTTGCGGTCTTTTTCATCATCAGGATCATGTGATCTCTGCGAAGACCGGTCAGATAGAAAAAGTTGCGGTTTGCTTCAAACGGCAGATATTCGTCTGCGCTGACATGCAGCTCGATTCCGGAAAACAAAAGCAGTGCGGAATCCTGGTCCATTTTATCAAAAACCTGTTTTCTTCTTTCTGTAAAGTTCATCTGTCTTTCCTCACTTTCTTTTAGAGCCTGCCAAGATCTGTTTTCGGCTCCTCTACTAAGATAACACGTTCGTGCTTTTTTTCCTACCTTTTTCCTGCTTTTCTGTGAAAATTCTTATTTTATTCCGCACTTTCCAGTCCTTTGACAACTTCCAACGCTTTTTCGAGCTGCACATCGCTCGTCGCGTCATCCGGCAGCTCCACCTCGACATCCGGCGTAATGCCGACCTTGTGGATGTCGTTTCCGAGCGGCGTGTAATAATGGGCAATCGTCAGCTTCACCACGCTGCCGTCCGAGAGCTGGAATGTATTCTGGACAATGCCTTTTCCGAATGTCGTCGTTCCGACAATCGTTCCGATGCCGTAATCTTTGACTGCTCCCGTGAAGATTTCTGCCGCACTTGCCGTATTTTCATTGACCAGCACGACGAGTGGAATCGAGATCGGGGTATCGCCGTCGCAGGTATACTCTTCCCGTTTTCCATTTGTATCCTCGGTATACACGATGAGTCCCTCCGGCAGGATCTGGCGCAGGGTGTCGCAGACTGCCGTCACGAGGCCGCCCGGATTGCCGCGCAGATCGATGATAAGGCGCTCCATGCCCTGATCCTGCAGTGACTGGTATACTTTCTGGAACTGCTCGGGGGTAAGCCCTGTAAACTCGCTGATGGCCAGATAGCCGATCTTGTCGTCCAGCATTTTACCGTCTGCCACAATCGCCGCAAGCTTCTCTTTTGTGACTTCCGTTTCAATCAGATCCGCCTCGCCTTCCCGCTCGATGGAAAGCGTCACGGTGTCGTTCTCGCTGTTTTTCAGAAGACCGACCGCATCGTTGAGGCTTAAGCCTTCGAGTGTCTGCCCGTCAATCTTCACAATGCGGTCATCCGCCTGAATACCGGCCTTCGCCGCCGGGGTATCGTCCTGTACGCCGGTGACCTGCAGCTTATCGCCGTCCAGCGTCACCGTAACACCGATGCCCTGATAGTAACCCTCCTGCGCTGTCTTGATCGCTTCGTATTCCTCTTTCGTGTAATACGTAGAATACTTGTCGCCGAGGCCGCTGATCAGCCCTTTATACATCGCATCCGACAGCTCTGTGTCATCCACATCGCCCGCGTAAAGCTGGCTGATCATCGCTTTGATCGCCGCCGTCTTCCGCCACGCCCAGAAGCCGCCGGGGTGGTCCGCACTGCTTCCCGGCCAAAGAAACGTTGTTCCGACAAGCACGATCATTACAATCGCCAGCATGGAAATCATGCCCGCAAAGTAGCTCTTCCGCATCTCATTTTTTCGGTTTTTCTTTCTGTTTCTGCGCTTTTTCGGTTTTTCCTGCTCTGCCGCTTTTACGCCCTCTTTTTCTTCCTTCATCAGTTCTTCCAAAATATGCCTCCCAATCGAAAGATCCCGGAATCTTTTGACGGATTCCGGGACTTATTTTTACTTTATTATATTGTCTAATCCTATCAGACTTTCAAGTGTTTTCGAATCGTAAAGATACTGCCGACAAGTCCGATTCCCATACCGAGAATGAGTCCGACCGGAAGCAGAATCCGGAATACGGCCGATACCGGCATGAATGCCATAAAGTTCGACAGTACGCTGAACTCCGTCATAACGTAGCTGATGACTCTGTTGTATACAACGTACAGCAGCCCCAGCGGAATCGCTGCTCCGACAAGACCGATCAGGATACCCTCGATCAGGAACGGAGCCCTTACAAACAGGTTCGTCGCACCGATCAGCTTCATGATACCGATCTCCTCTTTCCGGACCGAAATACCGATCGTGACGGTATTGCTGATCAGGAAAACAGATACGGCAAGAAGAATCAGGATGATCGCGATGGAAACGTAGCCAATGACACGGTTCATCGTCGTCAACGTTGTTGTTGCACCCTCGGCCTGTTTAACCTCACGGACACCGTCCAGCGAGCGGATATACTCAGCCAGTGCATCCTGCGTCTCTACCTGGTATACGTAAACCTCGTAGTGAGCAGAAGTTGCGAGCGGGTTGTCGTTTGGCTTAAAGCCGTCCTTGTATTCCTCTTTTCCTTCGAAATACTGTTTTGCAAAGTTTTCCCACGTCTCATCCGCGGAAACATACTTACATTCCTTGACCACATCGGTCTTGGCCTTGATCTCCGTTCCGATCTCATCGATTGTCGCCTGATCCACATCTTCGTTGAAGAAGACGGTCATGGATACGTCTGTCTCGGCATTTTTTACGATGTAGTTAAAGTTGATGACAACCGCAAAGAAGATACCGAACAGAAAGATACAGGCTCCCATGGTTGCGATGGATGCCAGCGAGAACATCTTGTTTCTCCAGATGTTTTTGACACCCTGTTTGATGCTGTAGCCCAGTGTACTAAACCTCATGGTACTCGCCCTCCTTCTCATCGCTGACTACCACGCCTTTTCGCATGGTAATAACGCGTTTTTTCATGGAGTTGACGATCTCACGGTTGTGGGTTACCACAAGAACGGTCGTTCCTCTGTTGTTGATTTCCTCCAGGAGCTTCATAATCTCCATGGAGTTTCCCGGGTCCAGGTTTCCGGTCGGCTCGTCCGCCAGAAGAATGTCAGGCCGGTTGACAATGGCTCTTGCCACGGCAACTCGCTGCTGCTCTCCTCCGGAAAGCTCCTTCGGGAAGGATTTGTACTTCTCTGCCAGTCCGACCAGCGTCAGGACTTCCGGCACGCGCTTTTTGATGACGCGGTTCGGTTTCTCGATGACACGCTGTGCGAATGCTACGTTTTCATAGACATTCCGGTCTTTTAAAAGGCGGAAATCCTGGAATACGACGCCGACACCGCGGCGGTATTTCGGCACTCTCCAGCGTTTCATTTTATTTAAGATCTGTCCGTTTACCTTAATGGTACCGGATGTGGGCTCGAGTTCTTTCAAAAGGAGCTTGATCAGCGTCGATTTTCCAGAACCGCTGTTTCCCACGATAAAGACGAATTCCCCCTTCTCGATGTGTAAGGATACGTTGTTGACGGCCGGCTGGCCTTTCGCGTAACTCTTACTTACACTATCCAATGTTATCATGCAATTCCTCCTTCAAGGGTTCTCGCTTAATAATCGAGCGTTTCCATGTATTTCATGTACTGCACAACCATAAGCGCAATCTTGAATGTGATCGCATCTTCAAAAACTCTAAGATCGAGTCCCGTGCTCTTCTGCAGCTTATCCAGCCGATAGACAAGGGTATTTCGGTGTATATAAAGCTGTCTCGAGGTTTCCGAGACATTCAGAGAATTTTCAAAGAATTTATTGATCGTTGTCAGTGTCTCTTCATCAAAGTCATCCGGCGATTTGTTGCCGAAAATCTCTTTGATGAACATTTTGCACAGTGGGATCGGAAGCTGGTAAATCAGACGGCCGATACCCAGTGAGCTGTATGCATAGATATCATTCTCAGCGGAGAAGATTTTTCCGACGTCCATCGCCATTCTGGCTTCTTTGTAGGAACGCGATACTTCTTTGATCTCCTTGACAATGGTACCGTAAGCAACGTGGGTTTTCCCCTCCTCATCTCTTCCTGCTGCTTCCAGAATGGTGGCTGCCACTTTGTTCATCTGGGCATAATCCTCACCTGGAGCAAGTTCCTTGACGATGATAATGTTTTTCTCATCGACGGCAGTTATAAAGTCACCGGATTTGGTACCGAGCAGACTCTTGACGCTTTCCAGCGCCCCGCTGTTTTTATCCGGATTTGTCTCAAGAATAAATACAAGGCGGCGTGCTTCCACTTCAATATGTAACTTCTTCGCCCTGTTGTAGATGTCGACCAGCAGCAGGTTGTCGAGCAGCAGATTCTTGATAAAGTTGTCTTTATCGAAGCGCTCCTTGTAGGCGGTAAGGAGGCCCTGAATCTGGAAGGTAACCATTTTCCCGATCAGGTGAATGTCATCGTTTCCGCCTTTTACAACCAGAACGTACTCCAGCTGGTGTTCATCGTATACTTTAAAAAACTGATAATTTTTCATGGTCTGGGAATCTGCCTGAGACTGCGCAAACGTTACAATATCATTCTGGCTGATCTCAACCTCCGGAAACGTCGTTACCAGAACCTTTCCTTCTACATCAGTCACGCAGAGTTCGACACGCGAAATATTTTTGATTCCCTCAATGGTACTCTGTAAAATCTGATTTGAAATCATATTTTCTTCCCTCTTTCATCCTATAGTTTGTCTCCGGCTGCACCCGCTTTCATTGCCAGGCATATCCACACCCCTATGGTTCTGCGCCTGATGCAAAGTACCTCACAGATATAATTATTTTAATACAAAATAGACAAAAAAGGAAGAGAAAACACAACATTTATACCACAAAATACGTAAAAAGTTCAGGAGAAATCCGTCTGGAAGCCCTCTCCTAAGACTTCTCTTGCATCCGACACAACGACAAACGCGTCCGGATCGATCGTTCCTACGATCTGTTTGAGCTGCGGGATCTGTTTTTTGCCCACAACACAGAATACCATCATACGCTCTTCGCCCGTATACATTCCCTTTATGTGGATGCCGGACGCGCCGCGGTCGAGTTCTTTCATGAGCTCATCGGCTACCTGCTCCGGATGCGCGGTAATGATAAACGCGGATTTCGCATAATTCATACCTTCCATCAGGGCATCCGTCACTTTCGTCGTCACGTAGATTGCCACGATCGCATAGAGCGAAGCGTGGATACCGAAGACAAAAATACCGGCGATGACGATGATTCCATCAAGCACCTGCATAACCTGTGCAACGGAATAGTGGCGCAGCTTTCTCTGGATCAGAGCCGCCATCATATCCGTTCCGCCCGTCGTACCGTTTCCGATGAAGACGAGGCCGATGCCTGCTCCCATCAGAACGCCGCCGAACAGTGCGGAAAGCATCCTGTCATCCGGCACCAGCTGCAGCACCGGGAGAACGGCAATCCAGAACGTATTCATCAGGGTTCCGAAGATGGTTTTCACCAGAAAATCGCGGCTCATGCGGATTCCGAACAGAAAGAGCGGAATGTTCAGCACAAGGTTCGTCACCCAGAGCGGAACTCCTTTTCCGAACAGCATCTGGCTCAGTTGTTTGATGACGATTGCAAGACCGGAAAATCCTCCGGTAACAAGCCCCGCCGGGTCGTAAATCGAGCTGGTCGCAACCGCCATGACCGCGGTTCCCAGCGTAATCAGCAGATAATCTCTCCACTGCTGTTTGTTCCGTATCCAGTTCATGAACTTTAACCGTCCTTTTCGCTGTTATATTTTGTTACCATCCGCTTGAACGTATTCTTCTTTAGCAGAGTTCCCCACCAGCTCGTTTTTATACCGGCCTCGTTCTGCAGCGTCGAATGCTCGCCAAGGCTCAGCCAGATTTTTGCGCTGATTTTGCTGCTGTTTTCCAGAACGAAACGATCCTGCCGCGTTCCTGCAAGGCCGCTCACAATCACGTCCGTCGTCTGGCTGTTGATCTCGTTGACCAGGCTGTCAAACGCGGATTCCTCCAGCGTCTCGACGACAGCACCGCCTCCGATCTCAATGCCGGGATACGTTTCTGTCAGATATTTCTGCAGTGTCTGCAGTTCTTCCTCAGTGTCGCCCAGTACGAAAATCCGGCTTTTCTTCTGAATCAGTCCCCAGAAAAAGCGTGCGATGAACTCGTTCGTCTCCACTTCCTCATAGGACGGCGTCTCCGGGTCAATTCCTGCTGCCTCCAGCACCTCGGTTTCCCCGATGACCGTCAGATCCAGATCTTCGATATACTGTTTCCACGTCGGTTCCTTGCTCGCCTGCATCAGCATCTGCATCGTAACAATCCCGATGGTGTTCAGCTTATCGTTCGAGAGGTATTCCTCTGCAATCTCCATTGCCGCATCGACGCGGTAATGTTTCAGCTTCACACCTAAAATTTCCAGTTCTGCATTCATAGTTCTGTATGCTTCTGTTTTTCTCCGAAATTCCAGAAGCGTTTCCTCCATGTTTTCCTGCCGCTTGTTCCGGCAGCGCTGTCCGCCCTTTTCTTCTGGCAACAACTAATCTCCATTATACTAAAAAAAGAGGCTGTTGTCAAAAACAGCCTCTTTTTCTGCCCTGTTTTCACAGAATTTTTACAATTTATCGGACCGTCTGCGGATTAAACCTCAAACATCAGATCGCCGTAAGACGGCATCGGCCACATCTCTTTGTCTACGATCATCTCCAGTTTGTCAACCGGTGCACGGAGTGCCTCCATAGCCGGAGTAACTTTCTCGTAGTAGTATTTTGCTTTTGCTTCGCCGTCTTCCATCTCGCATCCTGCATTCTCGATTGCGATCAGCTCGTCGAGTGCTTTCTGAGTTTCCTCAAGCAGTGCACTTGTCTCGTTCAGCAGATTCTTCTGTACACCAACTGCCGTAACACCTGCTGCGGTGATGGTGTTGATGGATCCAGCCAGGGAAGTCGCATATTTGATGACTGCCGGGATGATCTGTTTGCTTGCCATGTCGATCATGGTCTTTGCTTCGATGTTGATGGTCTTTGCATAGTTCTCGAATTTAACTTCTGCACGGGATACCAGCTCTGCCTCGGTGAATACTTTGAAATCGCCGAACAGTTTGATTGCGGTATCAGTGGTCAGTGCCGGGATTGCGTACACCATGGATTTGATGTTCGGAAGTCCTCTTCTCTCTGCCTCAGCTAACCACTCATCTGCATATCCGTCGCCATTGAAGATGATTCTCTGATGCTCACTTAAGTTCTTCTTGATCAGATCATGGACAGCGTCCTCGAAGTTTTCAGCGCCTTCCAGTACATCGCATGCATCGCGGAATGCTTCTGCAACGATGGTGTTCAGTACGATGTTCGGAGCTGCAACGGAGTCACGGGAACCAACCATACGGAACTCGAATTTGTTTCCGGTGAAGGCGAACGGTGAGGTTCTGTTACGGTCGGTAGCGTCTTTCTTGAGATCCGGAAGCGTCTTAACACCAGTCTCCAGAACGCCCTCTTTTTTACTCTTGGTTGCATTTCCGGTGCTGATCAGCTGCTCAACAACGTCCTCCAGCTGCTCGCCAAGGAATACGGAAATGATGGCCGGCGGTGCCTCGTTGGCTCCCAGTCTGTGATCGTTTCCTGGATCGGCTGCGGACTCACGGAGCAGATCTGCGTGAACATCAACAGCTTTCAGGACGCAGCTTAACACAAGCAGGAACTGAATGTTCTCGTGCGGTGTTTTGCCCGGCTCAAGAAGGTTGATGCCGTCATCTGTGGTGATGGACCAGTTGTTATGTTTTCCGGAACCGTTGACACCTGCGAACGGTTTCTCATGCAACAGGCATTTCAGTCCGTGCTGGCATGCAACTCTCTTTAAGGTCTGCATTACGAGCTGGTTGTTGTCGACTGCTACGTTTGCCTCGGAATAGATGGAAGCCAGCTCATGCTGTGCCGGTGCAACCTCATTGTGCTGTGTCTTTGCGGTAACGCCCATCTTCCACAGCTCAATGTTGACCTCCTTCATAAAGGAAGCAATTCTCTGACGGATGGTTCCGAAATAGTGATCGTCCATCTCCTGTCCTTTTGGAGGCATTGCGCCGAACAGGGTACGGCCGGTGTAGATCAGGTCTTTTCTCTGCAGGAATTTCTCTGCATCTACCAGGAAGTATTCCTGCTCCGGTCCTACAGAAGGAGTTACTTTCTTGGAAGTGGTGTTTCCGAACAGTTTTAACAGACGCAGGGACTGTACATTCAGAGCTTCCATGGAACGAAGAAGCGGTGTTTTCTGGTCAAGCGCCTCTCCTGTGTAGGAGCAGAATGCAGTCGGAATGCAGAGGGTTGCGCCTGCTGCGTCCTGACGAACGAAAGCCGGTGAGGTGCAGTCCCATGCTGTATATCCTCTTGCCTCAAAGGTAGCACGCAGTCCACCGGACGGGAAAGAAGATGCATCCGGCTCGCCTTTGATCAGCTCTTTACCGGAGAAGCTCATCAGTACTTTGCCGTTCGGCATCGGTGCTGTGATAAAAGAATCGTGCTTTTCTGCAGTTGTACCAGTCAGCGGCTGGAACCAGTGTGTATAGTGTGTTGCTCCTTTTTCAATTGCCCATTCTTTCATCTCATGTGCAATCGTATCTGCAGTAGCAAGATCCAGCTCACCGCCTTCTTCGATGATCTTTTTCAGCTTCTTGTAAACATTTTTTGGAAGACGTTCCTGCATTACAGTGTCATTGAATACATTTTCGCCAAAGATTTTGGCCGGATTTACATATTCTCCCATTTTCTTTCTTCCTTTCCATTTGTGAATTTTGCGATGCGACCTTCCCGCCGGACTCTAAAAAGGTCCTGATACAAGAAAAAGGGGTTCTCAAAAAGCAGCTAAGGAAAGCTAAGTTTTTGTAGAACGCCCTTGTTTTACATTCGCATATGGATTTGATTTCCAACTGATACTAAAATAACTCAAAAACTTAAAAAACGCAAGTGCTTTTTTGAACTCAGTCCCTTTTTCGTATTATTTTACAAAACTTTCCTAATTCAGACGAAAAAATTAGCGGATTCGATGAAAGCTTTCGCGGCAGTCGTCAAGGTCTCGTGCAAGCACGGACTTTGACTCGTTGCTCGCGAAAAAAAAATACTGTGCAGACCCTGAGGAGGAAGTCCCCCAGGAATCCTGCACAGCATTTTTCGTGCTTAAACTCAGGCTTTGTTTGCAGAACCGAACAGTTCGATTTTTTCTCTTACAGTAGCTTTGATAGCTTCTGCGCCAGGAGCAAGCAGTTTACGAGGATCGAATCCTTTACCCTGCTGATCTTTTCCCTCTTCGATGTATTTACGTGTAGCTGCTGCGAATGCAAGCTGGCACTCTGTATTTACATTGATTTTGGAAACGCCAAGGTCAATGGCTTTCTTGATCATGTCATCCGGGATACCTGTACCACCGTGAAGAACGAGCGGCATAGTTCCTGTCAGCTCCTGTACAGCTGCCAGAGTCTCAAAGCTCAGTCCCTGCCAGTTAGCCGGATATACACCATGGATATTACCGATACCTGCTGCAAGCATATCTACACCGAGGTCTGCAATCATCTTGCACTCGTTCGGATCAGCGCACTCGCCCATACCTACAACACCGTCTTCTTCTCCACCGATAGAACCAACTTCTGCTTCCAGAGACATTCCTTTCTCTTTGCAAACAGCTACCAGTTCTTTTGTTTTTGCAACGTTCTCTTCGATCGGATAGTGAGATCCGTCAAACATGATAGATGAGAAACCTGCTTCGATGCATTTGTAGCATCCTTCGTAGGTTCCGTGGTCCAGATGCAGAGCAACCGGAACAGTGATGTTCAGCTCTTCGATCATAGCTTTTACCATAGCAGCTACAGTTTTGAAACCTGTCATGTATTTTCCTGCACCCTCAGATACGCCAAGGATAACCGGAGAATTCATCTCCTGTGCGGTAAGAAGGATGGATTTTGTCCACTCCAGGTTGTTGATGTTAAACTGACCAACTGCATAGTGGCCGGCTTTTGCTTTGTCCAACATTTCTTTTGCTGATACTAACATAGCTCAAATGACCTCCTGTGTCTGTAATTGTGCCGTGTACCGTTTTCAGGCTTACGGCATACTTGTTACTTTCATAACTGGTTTTATTATACAACATCTTTCTGCAAATGCCAAATGGTTTTCGCGGCGAAATCCATTTTTTTGCACTTTTTTGTGAAAAACTTATCAAAAAGCCGTGCCTACTTATTGTTCAGAACCAGTTCCATGGCATGTTTGCGCGCTTCGATGCAGACATAGCCGTGATCTCCGCCGTATTCGCCGTCCAGGGTCCAGGAAATCTCCTGGTTGGACTCGATGATGATGCGGTCGGTCTTGAACGAATCGATGAGGTCTGTGTGATCCTCCTGCATCAGCAGGGACGCAATGATCTCATTCAGTTCCAGAGGGTTTTTCGGGCGTTTGATCAGGGTTACCTCGAAGAGTCCATCATCCAGGCGTACATCCTGTCCCGGCAGGTTTTTGAAGCCGCCGACGGACTTGGCATTCGTCACCATACCGTAGATATACTCTCCCTCAAAGGTTTCCCCGTTTGCCTCGACTTTAATCCAGTACGTCGGCACATTCCAGATCCGTTTGGATCCCTCCAGCAGGTATGCCAGATGGCCGAGAATGTTTTTCATGTGCTGATCTGTCTCATAGGAAACATCCGTGAAAAGGCCGAATGCAGCGATGTAGACAAAACTGTCGTTGTTGAACGCTCCCACATCACAGGAATACAGGTTTCCCTCGATGATATCCTTTGCCGCCTGTACCATATCTTTTGAAATAGAAAGACTGTTTGCAAAGTCATTGGTGCTTCCGGCCGGAATATAACCGATCGGAACGCGCTGATCCACTTCCATCAGACCGCTGACAACTTCATCCAGTGTTCCGTCGCCCCCGCTGCAGACAACGAGATCCACCTGCGGCGCAAGCTCCTTTGTCTTTTCGAAACCATCTCCGACTGCCTGCGTCGGGTGGACAATGACTTCATATCCGCCTTTTACAAAAACATCGATAATTTCAAACAGTTTACTTTTAATCTGCGCTTTTCCGGAAAACGGATTAAAAATAAACAACATTTTTTTCTTGCTCTCCATGCAAATGCTCTCCTTTGTATCCCATTTTAGCTGTTCTGTATTCTGTATTGTACCTTATTCGCAAAGCAGATGCAACCCCGTACATTGCCACAATTTCGCAATTGTGTCATATAAAATATGATATGCAACAAAACAGGAGCCACCTACTAAGAGGCAGCCCCTGCGAATTTCAAAACTATTTACAGATTAAACCAGCTCGATTACAACTTCCATAGCTGCATCACCTTTACGCGGTCCGATCTTGATGATACGGGTATATCCGCCGTTACGGTCTGCATATTTCGGAGCGATCTCATCGAACATTTTCTGTGGCATATCGATGGACTTGGTGTTTTTCTTGCGTCCTGCTGCTTCGGTCGGGACCTCTGTTACAGGATAGAAGAAGCTTGCCATCTGACGTCTAGCGTGAAGTCTGGACGGAAGATCTTTTTTGATCTCTTTCTGAACTTCATCGTATACGGTAACTTTTTTGCCGTCTTTTACTTCTTTCACACGTTTGCCATCAGCATCTTTGCGAGCTACTTTAGCAGTAACGGTAACGGTCTCAAAGTTATCTTTCTCTTTTACAGCCAGTGCGATCATGCTTTCAGCGATCTTGCGGATCTCTTTTGCTTTGGTCTCAGTGGTAACGATTTTTCCGTGATACAGAAGGTTGGTTACCTGGTTTCTTAATAATGCTTTTCTCTGGTCAGATGTTCTGCCAAGTTTTCTATATTTTGCCATTTTAAATTTTCCTCCATTTGTGGAACCCACAAGTCATGCTGCCTCGGACTTACTGACAGGGGGTTTTCGTCTACAAATCAAACGGAAAGATAAATCGCTGTGATTTATTCTCCGTCCCCAGGACTCAGTGACAGTCCCAGTTCTTTCAGCTTTGCAAGTACCTCTTCCAGAGACTTGCGGCCCAGGTTACGAACCTTCATCATGTCTTCGGAAGTTTTGTTGCACAGCTCTTCTACGGTATTGATACCGGCACGTTTCAAGCAGTTATAGGAACGCACGGAAAGCTCAAGCTCGTCGATGTTCATCTCCAGAACTTTCTCTTTCTCATTGTCCTCTTTCTCGATCATAACTTCTGCTGTCTTCGCATTCTCAGACAGATCGATGAAGAGTTTCAGATGCTCGCTTAAAACCTTAGCTGCCAGGCTGACTGCCTCGTCCGGATCCAGTGTTCCTCTGGTGTAAACATCCAGTGTCAGTTTATCGTAATCGGTAATCTGACCTACACGGGTGTTCTCCACTTTGAGGTTTACACGCTCAACCGGTGTATAGATAGCATCCACAGCGAGAACGCCGATCGGCATGTCATCGCTCTTGCCTTTGTCAGCACTGATATAACCGCGGCCTTTTGTGATCGTCAGCTCCATGTACAGCTTGCTGTCCGGGCCGCCGTTCAGGGTTGCGATTACCTGATCCGGATTCATGATCTCAATATCCTGATCTACCTGAATATCGGATGCTCTTACAACTCCCTCGCCCTCGAACTCAATATAAGCAACTTTTGCTTCGTTGGTTTCGCTGTTATTGCGGATTGCAAGGCTCTTCAGGTTCATGATGATTTCTGTAACGTCTTCTTTTACTCCAGGGATGGAGCTGAATTCATGAAGAACGCCCTCGATTTTAACCTGGCTTACTGCTGCTCCAGGGAGGGAAGAAAGCATAATTCTGCGAAGAGAATTACCTAATGTGATACCGTAGCCTCTTTCCAGAGGTTCAACCACAAATCTGCCGTACTTCTTGTCATCAGAAATCTCAGTAATTTCAATTTTCGGTTTGTTAAAATCAAACACTCGAAAGCCCCTCCTTTTAAATTGGTTGGCTCATTACTCATGGGAATAAAGCCTTCCGCGTATGGCGATTCTTTATTTAGAATACAGCTCGACGATCTGCACTTCGTCAACCGGAACATCGATCATTTCGCGGGTAGGACGCTCTTTTACAACACCTTTGAGTGCCTCAAGATCAGCCTCGATCCATTCTGGAGTCAGACGGCCGCCTGTAACCTCTACGATGTCTTTATATCTCTGAGAGGATTTTTTACCCTCTTTGATTTCGATGGTATCACCAGCGCTTACAAGGTAAGACGGGATATTTACCTGTTTGCCGTTAACCAGAACGTGTTTGTGGTCAACGATCTGACGTGCTTCTTTTCTGGTTCTAGCCATTCCCATACGGAACAGAACGTTGTCCAGACGGAGCTCAAGAAGGATCATCAGGTTCTCACCAGTCTGTCCTTCCATTCTGTCAGCCTTTTTGTAATAGTTAACAAAAGGTTTCTCCAGAACGCCGTAGATGAATTTTGCTTTCTGTTTTTCTCTTAACTGAAGACCATACTCAGACATTTTTCTGTTTGCTCTTTTCAGCTGTCTTGTGGACTTCTTATCAATTCCAAGATATACAGGATCCATTCCGAGGGATCTGCATCTTTTCAGGACTGGTACTCTATTTACTGCCATGTTCTTAACCTCCTAATCAGACTCTTCTACGTTTTGGTGGGCGGCATCCGTTGTGCGGAACCGGTGTTACGTCGCGGATGCTTGTAACTTCAAGACCGCATGCCTGAAGGGCACGGATTGCAGCTTCACGACCTGATCCTGGTCCTTTTACCATAACGTCAACAGTCTTTAAGCCATGAACCAGCGCTGCTTTGGTAGCAGTTTCTGCAGCCATCTGAGCTGCGTATGGAGTAGATTTTCTTGAACCTCTAAATCCCAGACCGCCGGCACTTGCCCATGAAAGAGCATTTCCTTCTGCATCAGTCAGTGTTACGATTGTATTATTGAAGGAAGACTGGATATGTGCCTGTCCGTGTTCAACGTTTTTTCTGACACGACGTTTTGTCGTTTTCTTTGTCACTTTTGCCATTTTAAAACTAACCTACACTTTCTTAATCTTATATTGGACTACTGGTTAAATTATTTCTTCTTATTTGCAACAGTTCTCTTAGGACCTTTGCGGGTTCTTGCGTTGGTCTTTGTTTTCTGACCACGAACCGGAAGGCCTTTACGATGACGGATACCTCTGTAGCATCCGATCTCCTGCAGACGTTTGATGTTCATAGCGATTTCTCTACGAAGATCTCCTTCTACAACCTGACTCTCATCGATAACTGCACTGAGTCTCTTTACTTCATCGTCTGTCAAATCTCTGCAGCGTGTGTCCGGATTTACTCCAGCTTCTTTTAAGATACGATCTGCACTTGTTCTACCGATTCCGTAGATATAGGTCAGACCAATCTCAACACGTTTGTCTCTTGGTAAGTCTACACCAGCTATACGAGCCATGTACTTTGTCCTCCATTTTTCTAAAACATTAATATTTTCCTAATTGGGATACAGGTATGCGTGTATCCAGCCGTGTTCGCACGACCTTTCTCCTTCTGCCACCTGACAGATCGGAGTATTAAGCAATATTATAAGGGATGTCTGCGCTCCGCGCGTCCATCCGCCGGAGGTGTCCTGGCTGCTTCGGGCCAGGTGTCTCACTTTATAATATTAACAGCATAACAACGCGCTCACGCGCATCTTTGCTGCAGCCGCACTTAAAATCTGCACAATTACGATCAAGCCTAATGACGGATTAGCCCTGGCGCTGTTTGTGCTTTGGATTCTCACAAATGATTCTGATGCTACCTTTTCTTTTGATAACTTTGCATTTCTCGCAGATCGGTTTTACAGAAGATCTAACCTTCATGATGAATCCTCCTTTCTTTGCTCCTAGCGCCCCGTGTAGGGGAATTTTCTGTTGTAAACTTTTGGAATGCGTTTTCTTTTTGTGGGTTAGAAAAAAGTCCACGCGCAAAAGTTCGTTTTATAGTATAGCATTTTGTTCCCGGAAATGCAAGAAATTTTTTACATATTTTTTCATTTTTTTTTGCTCTTTTTCTGTGCATTTTTTCATCTCTCCCACCGGTAAGAAAAAAAACAGGCGGGACAGATTTCTCTTCTCTGTCCCGCCTGTTTTTTACAGGTAACATCTTTTTTGCATCATGATCCTGAGTTCAGCGGTTTGTATTTGCTTGCGCATACGGATTCTGATTTTACTACATTTCCGCTTGCATCTTTATAATCACGATACGTTACATTACTCATCTCATCGATCTGCTCTACCCTTGGCTCAATGGTATAGTCGTTTTCTTTTGTTCCGAGAATTTTTACGGTCAGTGTATCACTGCTGTCCATATTCATCACAATTTTCACCGGATACTTATGATTATTTTCAAATTTGAAATCCGGTGAATCCCAGAATACGGTTGCATCCATTCCTGACGGCACATAATGTACCGGCATCGAATGGTTGGCTCTTTCCAACACATCAAGGTCTGTATACAAAATAGCGGAAAACAGTGTGGAAGACACCTGGCATTCGCCTCCTCCAAGTACCTGGACGACTTTGCCATCCTGATAGCCTGCTGCCTCCTGGTATCCTTTTTCTGCCGTTGTATCACCTACGACACCATTAAAAGAGAAGGTTTCTCCCGGCAGAACGATCTGTCCGTTGCAGATAGATGCCGTAAGTCCGACGTTGTGAATTCTTCCGCTCGTTCCACCTGCTGCGCTGGAGCTGTAACTTCCAAGCGTGTCTTTAAACAGATTTGCGTTCATCTTCTCGGTTGTAATCTCCGGCTCGGTAAAGGTAAACGGAATCGTGATATCCGTATTTTCTTCTGCACTCTCATACTCGGCTTTCGCACTGTCCGCATCCATTGAGGTTCCGTTTTTCGATGCCACAACGGAATATCCGTTGTCCGGATCCAGCGTCGCATTGACCGGCTCGGTATAAATCTGGCTTGCAATTCCGGCAAAATCCGGCTCCGTCAGCTGATTTTCTGCCGTCGGGCAGGAAATTACATCCTGGAAATTCATTGCTGTCACATTCGTCTGGATCTGCTGTTTTAAAGCATCCACATCCGGTCTGGTTCCGGAAATGCCTTTATGCACGATCAGGCCGGTATCTGTTACTTCATATGTAGTATCCTGCATGGAGTTGTAATCCTGAATGCCGGATGCCTGTACAATTCCTTCCACCTCATCTGGATGGGCCACAGTCGGCTGCACATCATAGGAAAGTTTCTCTGCCTTTCCCCGTTTCATCTCGACCCACTCCAGACCGCGAACCAGAAGATTTCCATGGCCTTTTTCATATGCTTTTTCAATTTCTGCGGAAGCATCCATCCCCAGCATTGGAAATACGTTCATCGTATACTGCTGACCATCCAGCTCAACGGTAACAGCTGTATCTTTATAATCTTCTTCAAACTTCTGTTCCACTGTCTGTGCAGCTTCTTTTTTGCTCATTCCCTGAATGTTTACTCCGTTAATAGAAGCATCTGCCCAGATTTTGTCATCCTCGATGATCAGACAGAAGATTCCATATGCAGCGGCAAGTAAAACAATCACTGCAACTACGCTCAATGCTGCAACAAGGCCTTTTTTCTTTTTCTTTCCCATTTTTGTCATTGCACATTTTCCTTTCCTGTTATCTGTAAGGAACAGCGATGCCATTGCTGCAGATCCGAATTATTTTTCAGACTGCAGCCTGCTGTTTCATAAAATGTTTCCCTGATTTCTGCCGGTGCATGGATTTTACCGCACCGCCCAGGAGACCCTTCCCGGTAAAATTTCCCCGTAAAGTTTCTCTATTGCATTGTATCACATTATTTTGAGAATTCAACCAAATATTTCAACTTCACACAGAATTCACGAACATATATTCTTCTGTCGCTTTCGAGCCCTCATCTGTCATTTTCACGGTTTTCCGGCCGCTCTTTTCTCCTGTCTTTTCACTTTTTCTTTTTCTTCTGACGGTTTAAAAATTTTGTTTCAAAAGTGCACAAATTCTCCTGGTTTTCACAAAAAGTTTTCATAAAATTTTATACTTTTTTCATTGCTTTTTCTATTAAAATATTGCATAATACATCTGGAAGGTTTCAAAAGGGACTGAAAAGAAATTCAGATGCCCGCCGCCGCGGATGCTGCAGGGTTTGCAGACTGGTGCTTGCTTTGTGGCTGTCAGAAATCTGAAGGCCGGTGATCGAAATCTTTGTTCTGTAGAACGGTTACTGTTATTGGGGATGAATACAGAGAAACACATACAGAGAAAAAGCCATCCGGCATGCCGGATGGCTTTTTTTATCGTATTTCTTATTTATCTCTCCAGATAATACGTCCCTTGTCCAGATCGTATGGGGACAGCTCGATGGTTACTTTGTCTCCCGGGAGAATACGGATAAAGTTCATACGCAGCTTTCCACTGATATGAGCTAATACTACGTGTTTGTTCTCCAGTTCTACTTTAAACATTGCGTTTGGTAATTTCTCGAGGACAGTTCCCTCTACCTCAATTACATCTGCCTTAGACATTGATTAATCCTCCTTCAACTCTTTGCAACTTTTTTCTTTTAATGCCTTACGGATATCTTCATCACGAACCGCATCCGTCATTTCGTAATCCGGCTGTACGTGAATCAGCTTCTTCTTTTTCGGCCGGTTGGCGGTACGGATTTTTCCGTCCACCAGGAATACGTATGGCTCCTGTACATCCGAAATCACATACAGCCTTCCTTTATCGTGGCCGGCCAGGCTTCTGGCAAACATTCCTTTCACAATCGGTTTCATAAATCCTCCTCCGTATGCGAAAGTGTCAGAATTTCCGGTTCTCCCTCCGTAATCAGAATCGTGTTCTCATAATGTGCGGCAAGAGAGCCGTCTTCTGTCACAACGGTCCAGTCATCATCCAGCCATCTGACTGCATAGCCTCCGGCTGTGATCATCGGCTCGATGGCGAGCGTCATGCCAGGCTGCAGGCGGACGCCGCGGCTTGGCTGTGCGAAGTTCGGCACTGCCGGATCTTCGTGCAGGTGCGTTCCGATGCCGTGGCCTACCAGGTCGCGGACAACGCCGTAGCCGAAGCTCTCTGCGTATGCACCGATCGCCGCCGAAATCTCATGAAGATGATGGCCTGCTTTTGCGTATTTGATTCCTTCAAAAAAGGCCTGGCGTGTTACTTCCACCAGTTTTCTTGCCTCCGGCGAGATCTCACCGACCGCGTGTGTGCGGGCTGCGTCGGAATGGTATCCTTCATAGATAAGTCCCGCATCCAGGCTGACAATGTCGCCCTCTTTCAGAATCCGTTTTTTACTTGGGATTCCGTGAACCACTTCTTCGTTCACAGAAACGCAGATCGAAGCCGGATACCCATTATAGTTTAAAAAGTTGGGAGTGCATCCGAAGCTGCGGATCATCTCTTCTCCGAGCTTGTTGATTTCCCAGGTTGACATTCCCGGATGGATGGCGCGGCCTAATTCATCGTGTACCTTCTCCAGCAGTTCACCGGCACGGCGCATTTTTTCAATTTCCCGGGCAGTTTTAATTGATATGGACATCCTTTACGCTCCTAAAATCTTTACTATATCCTGAAATACCACGTTGATATCCTGGGTTCCGTCAACTTCCACCAGAACATTGGCTTTCTTATAGTAGTCAATCAGAGGCTGTGTCTGAGCATGGTATACAGACAGTCTCTTCTGTACGGTCTCAGGTTTATCGTCATCACGAAGAACCAGCTCGCCGCCGCAGGTATCGCATACATCTTCTACCTTTGGTGCGTTAAATTCTACATGATACGTTGCTCCGCATCCGATGCAGGCACGGCGTCCGCCCATACGGTGAACGATATTTCCATCCGGTACTTCTACATTGATTGCGTAGTCAATTTTCTCTCCGCGTGCTTCCAGGGCTTTGGTCAGTGCCTCGGCCTGCGGAATCGTTCTTGGGAAGCCATCCAGCACGTAGCCCTTTGCTGCGTCCGGTTTGGAAATACGGTCTACAACAAGATCGCAGGTCAGCTCGTCCGGAACGAGTTCTCCCTTGTCCATGAATGCTTTCGCCTTCTTTCCAAGCTCGGTTCCCTCTTTGATATTTGCGCGGAAGATATCGCCGGTTGAAATATGAGGAATCTCATATTTTGCAGCGATCTGTTTTGCCTGTGTACCTTTTCCGGCACCAGGTGCCCCCAACATAATAATTTTCATGCGCTTTTCCTCCCATGTTTGAATTTGCAGCAATCCGCTGCGTGTAATTTACCTTATTATACCATAAAGTAAACCACAATAGCAAAAATTTTCTCTGCTAAAGCCTCTTTAAAAGCGCTTTAAACAAAAGAAAGGGCCTGTCTTATCCAGACAGTCCCTCTTATGCCTTAATCGTTTAAGAATCCTTTGTAATTGCGTACCAGCATCATGGATTCAATCTGTTTTAAGGTTTCCAGAATTACGCTGGCAATAATGATCAGAGAAGTACCTCCAAAGGATACATTCGCTTTGAAAAATCCATTAAAGAAAAATGGAATCACTGCAACAATGGTAAGACCTGCTGCACCGATAAAAATAATATAGCTGAGCAGATTGTTCAGATAATCTACCGTGGATTTACCCGGGCGGATGCCTGGGATAAAGCCGCCCTGTTTTTTCATGTTATCTGCAACTTCCATCGGGTTGAAGGTGATGGAGGTATAGAAATAAGCGAAGAAAACAACAAGGACAATGTAGAGAATCAGGCCCAGCGAAGCAACTGGATTGGTTTTGTCAAACCAGTTGTTGGAATTCAGCATCTTGATCAGCGTTCCGCCGATGCCTTTGATATCCGACTTTCCGACAAACGACAGGATAATCGATGGGAAAGACATGATGGATGATGCAAAGATGATCGGGATAACGCCCGCTGTATTTACCTTCAGCGGAATATTGGATGACTGTCCGCCAACCATTTTTCTTCCGGCCATTTTCTTGGAATACTGTACCGGAATTCTTCTCTCAGCGCCATTCAGGATCAGTACCAGCACAACAACAGCGATGATCACAACAGCGATGATAATCCACATCAGCAGACCACGCGCGATGGTTTTGCCTTTTACGAAGGTTTCGTAAAGGGTTACCATATCCTGCGGGATTCTGGAAAGGATGTTGATTAACAGGACCATAGAAATACCATTTCCAACGCCCTTGTCGTTGATCTGTTCTCCCACCCACATAAGGAAGGCAGAACCAGCTGTCAGAGCTGCCACTACAACAATCACATTAACTGCGTTAAAAGTGGTGAGGAGTCCCTGGCGTCCAAAGCCTACTGCCATGGCAACAGACTCAAACAATGCAAGACCTACTGTCACATAACGAGTAATCGCAGTCATTTTCTTTCTTCCCTCTTCGCCGTCACGCTGCATTTCCTCAAGTTGTGGAATTGCAATGGTGAGCAGCTGAATAATGATGGAAGAAGTAATGTACGGTGTAATACTCAGAGCAAAGATGGAGAAACGGTCGAAACCGCCGCCCGTGAATGCATTCAGGAAACTGAATGCCTCATTCGTATTATTTGCAAAATAATTCGCAAAAAAGCTTGTATTGACACCCGGTACAGGCATCTGAGAGCCTAACCGGATGACAACAAGCATCATAAGCACATAAAATATTTTGCGACGAACATCTTTGACCTTAAATGCATTGATAAAGGTCTTAAACATTAGATCACCTCGACTGTTCCACCTGCCGCTTCAATTTTTGCCTTTGCGCTCTCGCTGAAAGCATTTGCTTTTACAGTGAGTTTTTTGGTGACTTCACCGTTTCCAAGGATTTTTACGCCATCTCTCGGATTGGAAACAAGACCAGTCTCAATCATAGTTTCTACGGTTACAACAGCTCCGTCCTCATAACGATTCAGAGCATCTACATTGATTCCAACGATTTCCTTAGAGTTTCTGTTTTTGAAACCTCTCTTCGGAAGACGTCTGTATAAAGGCATCTGACCACCTTCAAATCCCGGTCTCGGTGCTCCGGAACGTGCTTTCTGTCCTTTGTGGCCTTTACCTGCTGTTTTACCATTTCCTGAACCATGTCCACGGCCTCTGCGGAAGTTATCGTTCTGTCTGGAACCTTCAGCCGGCTGTAAATTAGATAAGTCCATTACGGTACCTCCTTATGCTTCTTCTACTTTAACCAGGTAAGAAACCTGATTAACCATGCCGCGAACTGCTGCGTTATCCGGCAGTTCTACCGTCTTGTTAACTTTTTTCAGACCCAGTGCTTCCACGGTTCTTCTGTGTTTCGGAACACATCCGATCGGGGATTTCACCAGTGTTACTTTTAATTTATCTGCCATTTTTCACATCCTCCTTAAGCAAAGATCTCGTTTGTAGATTTGCCGCGAAGTCTTGCTACTTCTTCTGGAGTCTTCAGCTCAGACAGACCAGCGATGGTAGCCAGAACTACGTTCTGCTTATTTCTGGATCCAAGGGATTTTGTACGGATGTTCTTAATACCAGCTAACTCGATTACGGCACGGGCTGGGCCACCAGCGATGACACCAGTACCTTCAGGAGCTTTCTTTAACAGAACCTCTGCGCTTCCGAATTTACCTACGTAGTCATGAGTGATACTTCCGTTCTCATTGATTGCTACGCTTACCAGTTTCTTCATAGCGTCTTCTTTACCTTTGCGGATAGCTTCCGGAATCTCGGCTGCTTTTCCAAGGCCTGCGCCTACGTGTCCATTGCCGTCGCCGACAACTACTAAAGCTGTGAAACGGAAGTTACGACCACCTTTAACAACTTTTGTAACACGCTTAATTGATACGACTTTTTCTTCCAGTTCGAACTGGCTTGCATCAATAATTGTATGCTTCATGTGTTCTTTTCCTTCCTTTCTTAGAATACCAGCCCAGCTTCTCTAGCTGCGTCTGCGAATGCCTGGATTTTTCCCTGGTAGATGAATCCGCCACGGTCAAATACAACTTCAGTAATACCTGCTTCTACAGCTTTCTTTCCAAGAACGGTTCCAAGATATGCTGCTGCATCTACATTGTTGGTTTTCTCAAGCTCTGCTTTCACTTCTTTCTGAAGAGTAGAAGCAGAAACTAAAGTATTTCCAATCGTATCGTCGATAATCTGAGCATACATATGGTTATTGCTGCGGAATACACACAGACGCGGACGCTGTGCAGTACCTACGATATGATTACGTAATCTTCTATGCTTTTTCTGGCGCATCTGCGCTCTTGATACTTTACTAATCATGTTCACACTCTCCTTAATTATTTCTTACCAGTCTTACCAACTTTACGTCTGATCACTTCATCAGCATACTTGATTCCCTTGCCCTTGTATGGCTCAGGTCTTCTCTTATCTCTGATTTCAGCAGCATACTGGCCAACTTTCTCTTTGCTGATACCGGAAACAATGATCTTGTTGCCGTCTACAGCGGAGGAGAGTCCTTCCGGATCGATCATCTCTACCGGATGGGAATATCCAAGAGACAGAACTAATTTGTTGCCCTGTTTTGCAGCTCTGTAACCTACACCGTTTACTTCCAGTGTTTTGGTATAGCCTTCGCTAACACCAACTACCATGTTGTGGATCAGAGTTCTGGTCAGACCATGAAGAGCTTTCATTTTCTTCAGATCGCTCGGTCTTGTAACTACTACATGTCCGTCTTCCACTTTGATGCTCATTTCAGCCGGGAGAGTTCTCTCTAATGTTCCTTTTGGTCCTTTTACTACAACGTGGTTGTTTTCCTGGATGTCTACTGTTACACCTGCAGGAATTGCCACTGGCAGTCTTCCAATACGTGACATACCAATTTCCTCCTATTAACTTAGATTTTCGGAGAGAGCCTTACGCTCTCTCTGTTTTCAGTTGCTTTGTTTCGTTTCAGATTACCAAACGAATGCCAGAACCTCGCCGCCAACCTGCAGCTTGCGAGCTTCTTTATCGGTGATAACACCCTGGTTTGTGGAAAGAATAGCGATTCCAAGTCCGCCAAGTACTCTCGGCAGCTCATCTTTGCCAACATAGATTCTCAGACCCGGTTTGGAGATTCTCTTCAGACCGGTGATGATCTTCTCGTTTTTGTCAGCGCCGTATTTCAGGGTGATGTGCATATTCTGGAATGCACCCTCATCGCTGAGTTCATATTTTGCAATGTATCCCTCGTTTACCAGGATATCAGCGATTGCGATTTTCATTTTGGATGCCGGAACATCTACTGTATCATGTTTTGCAGTGTTAGCGTTACGGATTCTTGTAAGCATATCTGCAATCGGATCACTCATACTCATTTGAATTTGCCTCCTTCTAAAATTTTACCAACTAGCTTTCTTAACGCCAGGAATCTGGCCTTTGTATGCTAATTCACGGAAGCAGATTCTGCAGATTCCGTATTTTCTTAAATATGCGTGTGGACGGCCACAAATTCTGCAACGATTGTATTCTCTTGTAGAGAATTTAGCTTTGCGCTGCTGTTTGATTTTCATTGCTGTTTTAGCCATGAATCAATTCCTCCTATTACTTTGCGAATGGCATGTTGAATAATGTCAGTAATTCACGAGCTTCTTCATCTGTGTTAGCAGTGGTAACGAAGATAATGTCCATACCTCTGACTTTATCAACTTTATCATACTCGATCTCTGGGAAAATCAGCTGCTCTTTGATACCAAGAGCATAGTTTCCTCTGCCATCGAAAGCGTTCGGATTTACGCCGCGGAAGTCACGTACACGAGGCAGTGCCAGGTTGATCAGGCGGTCTGCGAACTCGTACATTTTCTCGCCACGAAGGGTAACTTTGCATCCGATCGGCATACCCTCACGGATTTTAAAGTTTGCTACGGAATTTTTCGCTTTGGTGGTAACTGCTTTCTGTCCGGTGATAGCTTCCATATCACTGATTGCAGCGTCCAGAAGTTTAGCGTTCTCCTTAGCTTCACCAACACCCATGTTGATTACGATTTTGGAGAGCTTCGGCACTTCCATCACGTTTTTGTATCCAAATTTTTTGGTCATTGCATCAACGATCTGCTCGTTGTAAAGATCTTTCAGTCTACTCACGGTTTTGCCTCCTCTCTTCCTTAATCAATTACTGCGCCGTTCAGCTCTTTTGCTTTTGCAACGCGGGTTCTAACAGCTTTTGTTTTGCCGTTTTTCTCAACCATCTCAACTTTGATTCCAACGCGGGTCGGAACTCCTTTTACAACCAGCATTACGTTGGATGCATCGATAGGAGCTTCTTTGTTAACGATTCCGCCCTGCTGATTGCTCATAGACGGTTTCTCATGCTTTGTAATCATGTTTACGCCTTCAACAACAACACGGTTGTTTTTTACGTCAACGCTGACTACTTTGCCGGTTTTGTCTTTATCTTTGCCGGCGATTACCTTTACGGTATCGCCTTTTTTAATCTTCATTGACATAGCTGTCCTCCTATAATACTTCCGGAGCTAAGGAAACAATCTTCATGAACTGTTTCTCACGAAGCTCT
Organism: Blautia sp. AM42-2; assembly: GCF_003480245.1. Lineage (NCBI taxonomy): Bacteria > Bacillati > Bacillota > Clostridia > Lachnospirales > Lachnospiraceae > Blautia > Blautia sp. AM42-2. Next base: position 127,946 of record NZ_QUIM01000003.1, on the reverse strand, counting down.
CTGGCTACTGGTCCAAAAATACGGGTTCCTTTTGGAGTTTTGTCATCTTTGATAATAACTGCTGCGTTCTCATCAAATTTGATGTAAGAACCGTCTTTACGACGAGCGCCTTTTACGCTTCTTACAACAACAGCTTTTACTACGTCACCTTTTTTAACAACGCCGCCTGGTGTTGCATCTTTGACCGAAGCAACGATTACATCACCAATGTTGGCATATCTTCTTGTAGAACCGCCCATAACACGAATGCATAAGATTTCTTTTGCACCGGTGTTGTCAGCGACTTTCAGTCTAGTTTCCTGCTGAATCATGCTGGTATTCCTCCTTTAGCATTCTGATCTCTTATTTATTTCGCTTTCTCAACGATCTCCACAAGTCTCCATCTCTTATCTTTGGATAAAGGTCTTGTTTCCATAACTCGTACGGTATCACCTACATGGCACTCGTTGTTTGCATCGTGTGCTTTCAGCTTATATGTGCTTTTTACAATTTTCTTGTACAGAGGATGTTTTACATGGTCTTCGATGGCAACCACGATAGTCTTATCCATCTTATCGCTGACAACTTTGCCCACGCGAGTTTTTCTAAGATTTCTTTCTTCCACGATATTTTCCTCCTAATTACTCAGCTGCGTTTGCCTTCTGGGCAATAACAGTCTGGATTCTTGCAATATTTTTGCGAACCTCTTTGATTCGGCTTGTATTGTCAAGCTGGTTGGTTGCATTCTGGAATCTTAAATTGAAGAGTTCCTTTTTAGCAGCTACTAATTCGTCATTCAGCTCAGCTGCGCTCTTTGTATTTAAATCTTTTACAAATTCGTTAGTTTTCACTGTTATCACCGCCTTCTAAGTCTGCACGAGAAACAACTTTGCATTTACATGGTAACTTATGCATGGCAAGACGTAATGCCTCGCGGGCTGTTTCTTCCGGAACACCTGCGATTTCGAACATTACACGGCCTGGTTTTACTACTGCTACCCAGTACTCCAGAGAACCTTTTCCGGAACCCATTCGGGTTTCAGCCGGCTGTGCGGTTACTGGTTTGTCCGGGAAAATTTTGATCCAAACTTTACCACCACGTTTGATGTAACGTGTCATGGCGATACGGGCTGCCTCGATCTGGTTGGATTTGATCCAGCATGGCTCAAGGGCTACGAGACCAAATTCACCGTAGTTAATTTTGTTTCCTCTGAGGGCTTTACCCTTCATGGAACCACGGAACTGTTTACGACGTTTTACTCTCTTCGGCATTAACATAATTAATTCTCGCTCCCTTCCTTTTTAGTTCTGGTTGGAAGTACTTCGCCATTGTAGATCCATGCTTTTACGCCAACTTTACCGTAAGTGGTATCTGCTTCAGCGAATCCATAATCGATATCGGCACGCAGGGTCTGCAGCGGAATAGTTCCCTCGCTGTAGAACTCGGTACGAGCCATATCAGCTCCACCAAGACGTCCGGATACAGATGTTTTGATTCCCTTAGCGCCAGCTCTCATCGTACGCTGCATGGTAGACTTCATAGCACGACGGAAGGAAATACGGTTTTCCAGCTGTAATGCAATGTTCTCAGCAACGAGCTGTGCATCGCGGTCCGGTCTTTTTACTTCTTTGATATCTACGATAAGCTTTTTGTCAGTCAGTTTCTGAACTTCAGCTTTTACTTTCTCGATCTCTGCTCCGCCTTTACCGATAACAACGCCCGGTTTTGCGGTGTAGATGATAACTTTTACTCTGTCAGATGCTCTTTCGATTTCGATCTTGGAAACACCTGCGCTGTACAGTTTCTTCTTCAGGTATGTGCGGATGTTGTAGTCCTCTACGAGGTTATCTGCGAAATCACCCTCGGCATACCATTTGGAATCCCAGTCTTTAATAACACCGACTCTCAGGCCGTGTGGATTAACTTTCTGTCCCATGACATGTCCTCCTTATTTCTCGTCTAACACAATCGTGATGTGGCTGTTTCTCTTCAGGATTCTGTAAGCTCTGCCCTGTGCTCTCGGATGAATTCTCTTCATGGTCGGAGCCTTGTTAGCGAAGCACTCAGCTACATACAGGTTTTCTCTGGAAAGACCGTTGTTGTTCTCAGCGTTTGCGATTGCGGACTCCAGCAGTTTTTTCACTACGCTGGAGGCATATCTCGGGTTATAAGTTACAATACCAAGTGCGGTTGTTACGTCTTTACCGCGGATTGCATCTAAAACAAATCCAGCTTTCTGCGCAGACATTCTAGCGTAGGATAACTTTGCAGACGGTCTGGTATCTTTGTTAGCATTTCTTGCTCTTTTAATCTGACTTCTATGTCCTTTAGCCATTGCTAAAAAACCTCCTCTCTCAAATCATTCTACTTAGCGGACGCCGGATTTCTTCTCGTCCTTGCCGTGACCTCTGTAGGTTCTGGTTGCTACGAACTCACCGAGTTTGTGTCCAACCATGTCCTCTGTAACGTATACCGGCACATGTTTTCTTCCGTCATGAACAGCGATTGTGTGTCCAACGAATGACGGGAAGATTGTAGAACGACGTGACCAGGTTTTAATGACTGTTTTATCTCCTGAAGCGTTTGCAGCGTCAACTTTCTTTAACAGGCTTTCATCTGCAAATGGTCCTTTTTTTAATGAACGAGACATCGTTTACCTCCTTATTTCGATAAAGCTTTTCCATCGCGTCTTCTTACGATGTACTTGTTAGACTGCTTGTTCTTTGCTCTGGTCTTCAGGCCAAGAGCCGGTTTTCCCCAAGGAGTAGACGGGCCCGGACGTCCGATACCGGTCTTTCCTTCTCCACCACCATGTGGATGGTCATTCGGGTTCATGACAGAACCACGTACAGTCGGGCGGATACCCATGTTACGTTTCCGTCCTGCTTTACCAATGTTGATCAGGCTGTGCTCGCCATTTCCAACAACACCGATGGATGCACGGCAGTTGATCGGAACCATTCTCATCTCTCCAGACGGAAGACGAAGGGTTGCGTATTTGCCTTCTTTAGCCATCAGCTGAGCACCATTACCAGCTGCACGAACAAGCTGTCCGCCTTTGCCTGCATGAAGCTCTACGTTGTGAACCATGGTACCAACCGGAATCTCGGACAGCGGCAGGCAGTTTCCAGGTCTTACCTCGGCAGCAGCGCCGCTCATAACCTTCATGCCAACTTTCAGTCCTTCCGGAGCCAGGATGTATGCTTTCTCGCCGTCTGCATAGCAGATCAGAGCGATGTTTGCTGTTCTGTTCGGATCGTACTCGATCGATTTAACGATTGCCGGAACATCATCTTTTCTTCTCTTGAAGTCGATGATTCTGTATTTTCTTCTGCTTCCGCCTCCGCGGTGTCTTACAGTGATTTTACCCTGGTTGTTACGACCAGCGTTTTTCTTCAGGGACACTACCAGAGATTTCTCCGGTGTGCTCTTCGTGATTTCGTTGAAATCAGAGGAGGTCATGTGTCTTCTGGAAGGTGTATATGGGTTAAAGCTTTTGATTCCCATTACTTTGTTCTCCTTTCATTTCGTATCGCACTTATGTGTGCATATTTCGAACAGCTGCTAATTAAAGTCCTTCGAAGATTTCGATGTCTTTGCTGTCCTCGGTCAGAGCAACGATTGCTTTCTTGCTCTTTGCAGTTTTTCCAACTACCATTCCACGACGTTTGTTCTTTCCGTCCATGTTCATGGTGTTTACGCTTTTTACTTTTGTTCCTTCGAACATTTTCTCAACTGCTTCTTTAATCTGAGATTTGTTTGCTTCCGGGTGAACCATAAATGTGTATTTCTTCTCGCCCATAGCGTTCATGCTCTTCTCAGTTACGATTGGTTTCAGGATTACGTCGTAATATCTGATATCTGCCATTATGCGTACACCTCCTCGATAGATGCAACACTGCTCTTGGTTGCGATGATGGTGTTGTATTTCAGCATGTCGAATACATTGATGGTATTAACAGATGCAGTCTGAACGCCGGCAATATTTCTTGCGGAAAGTGCTACGTTTTCGCTGTCATCTCCGATGATTACCAGTGCGTTGTTTACTTTGAGGTTATCAAGCACTTTCTTCATCTCTTTTGTTTTAACCTCTGCAAGTTTCAGCTCATCAAGAACGATGAATTTGTTCTCCTGAACTTTGCTTGTCAGAACGGATTTTAATGCAGCTCTTTTCTCTTTCTTGTTCATTTTGAAAGAGTAATCTCTTGGTACTGGAGCGAATACAACTCCGCCGCCTGTCCACTGAGGAGCTCTTGTTGAACCCTGTCTTGCGTGACCTGTTCCTTTCTGTCTCCACGGTTTTCTTCCGCCACCGCTTACTTCGGAACGGGTTTTAGCTTTCTGAGTTCCCTGACGATTATTTGCAAGCTGAAGCACTACAGCCTGATGTACCAGATGCTCGTTGATTTCTACACCGAACACTGCATCATTAAGCTCCATGCTGCCAACTTCTTTGCCTTCCATATTTAATACAGATACGTTAGCCATTACGTGTGTTCCTCCTTTCAACGAACTTATTTACCGCATTTTACTGTCTCTTTGATGGTAACCATGGATTTCTTCGGTCCTGGTACAGCACCTTTGACTAACAGTAAATTGTTCTCTACGTCAACTTTTACGATTTCCAGGTTCTGTACGGTGATTTTCTTTCCACCCATCTGTCCTGGCATTCTTTTTCCTTTGAATACCTTACTCGGATCGGAGCAAGCACCATTGGAACCTGCGTGACGATGATATTTGGAACCATGAGCCATAGGTCCTCTGGACTGACCATGTCTCTTGATGGCACCCTGGAATCCTTTACCTTTGCTTGTTGCAGTAGCGTCGATTTTGTCGCCTGCGCCAAAGATATCGGCCTTGATTTCCTGTCCTAATGTATAGGTTTCGGCATCTTCAAATCTGAACTCTTTCAGATATCTCTTGCAGGAAACACCTGCTTTTGCGAACTGGCCTTTCATTGGTTTGTTCACACGGTTTTCTTTCTTCTCGCCGAAGCCTACCTGAATTGCACTGTACCCGTCGTTGTCTGCGGTTTTCACCTGTGTTACAACACACGGACCTGCCTGCAATACAGTTACCGGTACTAAAACACCGTTTTCGTCGAAGATCTGAGTCATTCCGACTTTTGTAGCTAAAATTGCTTTCTTCATTCCTTTTACCTCCTGTTTTATCTACAGCGGAACTTCCTATTATAAAGAAGTTCATTCTAGCGAACAGTTGATATAAGTGGAACACTATGACCCTTAGGGATGTTGATTCCTTCGAATGAGTGTTGCTTCTATATCATCTATTGCTTACTTAATTGATGGCCGGGGGCTGATCCCGGACTTTTTACAGCTGATCTTATTTGTTTTTCATCTTGATGTCGATGTAAACGCCAGCCGGCATTTCCAGTCTTGCTAATGCATCCACTGTTTTCTGGGTAGGTGCGATGATATCAATCAGTCTCTTGTGGGTTCTCTGCTCGAACTGCTCACGGGAATCTTTGTACTTGTGAACTGCACGAAGGATTGTTACTACCTCTTTCTTCGTTGGAAGCGGTACTGGTCCGCTCACCGTTGCTCCGTTCTTCTTTACAGTTTCGATAATTTTCTGTGCAGATGCATCTACTAACTGATGATCATACGCTTTCAGTGTAATTCTCATTACTTGACTTGCCATAAAAAAAGTCGCCTCCTTTTCGCACTTTTACGAGTACGACAAGCGGTGACTGTACACTTACCCGTGTGTGTCCTGATGTTTGCACACGGTCGTTTCCACTCTTACAGGTGGACTTAATTGTGGGTACAGTGACTTGTCGCCAGTTTCTTTAACTTGACATTCGCTCCACGGAAAACCCGCTGTTTCTCAGCGGCAACCTCGCGCTTCAACGCTATCAATGTCACAACAGTTGTTAGTATACAAGAAAGCACGCGAAAAATCAAGGTTTTTTTTTATTTTTTTCGATTTATCCGTTTTTATGCAAAAAGAGAAATACAGGGGTGCCGTGTTGTGCACTTTTCCTATATCTCTCTCTTTTTTGACGTTTTCCAACTATTCAGAGCCCCATCTCGATTCCGCTGCGATGCATCTCGATGTGGCTTCTTGCCATATGAACAAAAAGAAAAGAACGTTCATTCATGCAAGCATGATTCGCGTTCTTTTCGTTCGCATGGCTCTGAATAGTTACAGAATGTCGGAATAATCTAAGATTGTGATGCCGGTTGCAGGATCTTCAATGACTTTCGGGTCATCTCCGGCTGCGTGGGCCTTCTGGAGGAGTTCTTCCGCCGTGTAAACCGGCATGGCAAGTTCGATCGGCTCGGACGGTTCCGGCTCTTCTTCCGGCTCTTCGATGGTTTCTTCAAACTCTTCGATTTCTTCCACAGTTTCCGGCTCTGCAGATTCCGTTTCTTCGGTTTCTTCTGTCACTTCTTCCGCTGTTTCTTCTGCGGCAGCTTCTTCGACAATTTCCGTTTCTTCCACGGCTTCCGGAATTTCTTCGGTTTCTTCTCCTCTTACAAGGTTCTGCAGATCGACGGTATGAAAGGACACCTGCTCCGTTCCTTCTTCTTCCAGATCCGGAATTTCAAATTCGTCCTGTTTCTCTTCTTCTGCCGTTTTCTGGTCGGCTGCTCTCAACTGTTCGGTCATTTCCTGTTCTTCCCGTTTCTTTTTTTCTTCCAGGGCAGCTTTCTTTCTGCTGCGAAGCTCTTCGGACGCTTTCTCATCGTCCTCGTCTTCGTCTTCTTCCTCTTCTTCCTCATCCTCTTCTTCATCACGTTTCCATACCTCGGAAAGGATGAACAGAATGACCAGAAACAGAATGGCAAGTCCGATGATCATGATTCCCTCTCTGCTCTGCGCCGCCATCGACAGAAAGCCGATCACCGGAATCGTGACGATCACTTTGCTCACGGTTGCTCTCACGGTAATTTCCGTCGTGTCTCCACTGATCACATTTTTTACGGATGCGGTTCCGGCAGCGGTGTCGAGGGACTGTATCGTATAGATATACTTTCCGGAATTGTCATCAACCAGGATTTTGTCTCCCGCCGCAACCGATGACGTATCTGTCTTCTTTGCGTACGTGACAGCGCCGCGGGAAATGTTGGTATTTCCCATCCCGTCTGAGACAAGTGTCGTGATGCCGGCAAACGGCGGAATCACCAGTGCGCCTGCTGACAGGATTGCAAGCAGAAGCAGCGTATTCACAATTACCTTCAGTAATTTTGACATATTCAATTCTCCTTGTATTCTCAGTCTTTGCCCCCTATTATAACCCCTTTTCTTCGATTATGCAAGAAAACGTTACGCATCGTGCCCCGGCCGCCCGGTTCCGCGTGCCGAATTTTTCGATTTTTTCTTGAAGATCCGTCCTGTTTCTTCTATACTATATACATAACCAAAGGGGGAATACTTTCATATGAATACACTGATCAAAACCATCGAAGATCTTTCCCTGAACGCATGGCCGTCTCACCAGATCGAGCTGTACGACGGATGGATTCTTCGTTTTTCTTATTTTTATACACACCGGACCAACAGCGTCGAGCAGATCGGGCCGTCCACGATTCCGGTGGAAGAAAAAGTGCAGTACTGTGAGGAGATCTACCGTCGCTGGGGTACACCGGCAATTTTCAAGATCAGTCCGCTTGTCAATCCCGGCTTTGATGCAATGCTCGCCGACCGCGGCTATGTAGTCCAGCACACGACGCACGTCATGACAATGGATCTGGCGAACTTTGCCAAAAAGGCTCCTGCCGTTGCCGTGACCGTCAGCAGCTTTATCCCGCCGAAATGGATTGACAGCCTCTTTGCTTTAAAGAGCACGACGAACGTGATGCACCGCATGGTCGTTCCTTCGATGTACCGCGCCATTCCAAAAGAAACCATCTGTACCTCCATCCAGGATGAAACCGGAACGATCATTGCCACCGGCCTTGGCATCCGCGACCGCGATTACGTCGGTGTCTATGCCATCCATGTGCATCCTGCGTACCGCCACCGCCACTACGCTTCCTCGATCTGCCGTACAATCCTCTCCGAGGGAATCCGGCTCGGCGCAACGAAAGCGTATCTTCAGGTTGTCGAGGGAAACACACCTGCGATCACACTGTATGAATCGCTCGGTTTTTCCTATCTCTATACCTACTGGTTCCGCGCGAAGAACGTGGTCTGATTTTCGTCTGATTTCACATAAAAAAGCATAGCAAAACGGCATGTCAAAATTTTCTGACATGCCGTTTTGCTCTATGTTTATGCTATAAGTGCAGTAAGATTATTCAGCAAAAGGACTGCTTAAATATTTTTCAACGCCGTCCATGGCTTCGCTCTCGTCTTTTCCGTTTGCGGTCACGGTAACTTCCTCGCCATTGTCCAGACCAAGTGTCATCATACCCATAATGCTCTTCGCATTTACTTTTTTTCTGCCGCTCTCGACGTAGATTTCACTTTCGTACTGGCTCGCTACCTGTACCAGCATGGCAACTGGTCTCGCCTCCAGGCCGCTTGAAAGACGAATTGTGATTGGTTTCTTAATCATAATACTTCTCCTCCTTGTTTCCTTCGCAAATCTTCTGCAATCTCTTTTAGTTTCCTTAATCTATGATTAACTCCGGATTTACCAACAACCGGCGTTAACATCTTGCCCAGTTCCAGAAGCGATGCTTCCGGGTATTGTAAGCGGAGCCTTGCCATCTGCTCCAGCGGTTCCGGCAGAGAAGAAAAGCCTGTGGTTTCTTCGATATACCGGATATCTTCGATCTGGCGGATCGCCGCGCTGACCGTTTTGTTGATGTTGGCAGTTTCACAGTTCACCTTTCGGTTGATACTGCCGCGCATTTCTTTTAAGATCCGCACGTTTTCCAGATTCATAAGGGCGATGTTGGCTTCCATGATGCCAAGCATCTCCACAATCTGTGCGCCTTCTTTCATATAAACCACATGGTGGTTTTTCCGGAGAACGATCCGTGCATCAATTCCAAAGCTTTTCAGAAGTTCCTGCACCTGTTCTGCTCTCGGCGCATCGGGGCAGACAATTTCGAGATGGTAAAACCGGTTGGGATCGCTGATGGAACCGGACGCTAAAAATGCGCCCCGCAGAAATGCCCGTTTGCAGCACTGACGCTGTACCACAACAGCCGGAATCGGCATTGTTAACTGCCGGTCTGTCTCGTGTAACTTCACTGCCTGCAGAATCTGACGGGTTTCTTCCCTGTCATTTACGCGGATCAGATACGTATTTTCCTTCTGATTCAGCTTAACTGCAAGCTCTGCCTCTATATTAAATGTTTTTTTCAATAAAGTAAAGTACTTTCTTGCCACATACGCATTCTCTGTCTGAATCCGTATCGTCCCGTCCTTCTCGGAAATCTGTCCGCAGAGTGACAGGATCGCCGCTGTTTCCGCAATCTGGCAGTGGCGTGCCGTCGGAAGATGTCTCGATAATTCCTCTTTTACCTCGCTTGAGAATGACATCCTTCCACCTCTAAATTCCTTTTCGGATGGCGTCTTTTTCCAGATCCCGGTGCTCAATCCGGATTCCATAGTCCTTCGCGTTGGAAAGACGCCGGTACAGCTCGTTGGCAAGGGTTACGGAACGGTGTTTTCCACCGGTGCAGCCGATGCTGATAATGAGCTGATGCTTGCCCTCGGAAATATAATTCGGAATCAGAAAACGGATCATATCCTCTAATTTTTCCGCAAACACCTGCGCTGTCTCAAATCCCATCACATAATCCCGCACCGGAGCATCGTTGCCGGAGAGCGGGCGCATGCCTTCTACGTAGTAGGGATTCGGCAGGAACCGCACATCGAAAACAAGGTCCGAATCCGCCGGGATTCCGTATTTGAATCCAAATGAGAGCACAGTGATCATCAGATTTTTGAATTTCTGATCCTGCACGAAAATCTTATCGAGCTCCGCTTTCAGCTCTCTTGTGAGAAGCTGGCTCGTATCGAGAATGTAGTCCGCATCTTTTTTCAGGAACTCAAGTGCTTTGCGCTCTTTTCTAATTCCCTCATCCACCCGTCCAAGACCTGCCAGCGGGTGCGTTCTTCTCGTCTCTTTGTATCGTTTGACCAGCACGTCATCGGACGCGTCCAGAAACAGGATCTCATAGCAGATTCCGTTGATGCTCATCCACTCCAGAACACTCTGCAGGTCCGGGAGCGCCTGGCCGCTTCGGATATCGATTCCGACTGCCACTTTCTGGATTTCTCCGGAAGTACCGTCGGCGGTAAGCTGTGCAAATTTTTCAACCAGCGGGATCGGAAGGTTATCGACGCAGAAATATTCCGCGTCCTCCAGCATTTTCAACGCTGTACTTTTTCCCGCACCGGACATGCCGGTCACAATTACAAAACGCATGTTTTTTCTCCTTTGGTGGATAACGAAAATCAGAATTCCCCGAGGAACTGGATTTCCGGCTCAAGCTGTACGCCAAACTGTTCTTTTACTTTTGCCTGGATCTGACGGATCAGTTCCATCACATCCGATGCGGTTGCACCGCCTGCATTGATCAGAAAGCCGCAGTGTTTTTCCGATACTTTTGCACCGCCGACTGCGTAGCCGGAAAATCCGGCATCCATCACAAGCTTGCCTGCAAAATAGCCTTCCGGCCGCTTGAATGCGCTGCCGGCGCTCGGATACTCGAGCGGCTGTTTCTCTACCCGCTTGTTTTTCAATTCCTGCATGCGGGCAAGAATTTCTTCTTTATCTCCCGGAACAAGCATAAGTTCTGCTCCAAGTACGACGTAGCCTCTGTCTTTGATGACGCTGGCACGGTAGCCGAAGCCGAGCTCTTCTTTTTCCAGTTCCCGGATCTCACCTTCTCTTGTGAGTACAGTGACATTCTGTACAATATCCTTCATCTCTCCGCCGTAGGCTCCCGCGTTCATACGGACGCCGCCGCCTAAAGTTCCAGGGATTCCGGAGGCAAACTCCATACCGGAAAGACCGGCTTCTCTTGCCGCCCGGCTGATGGATACGAGCATGCTTCCAGCTTTCGCCCGGATTCTGTTTCCTTCCACTTCGATTCCCTGAAAGTTTTTGTAAACCGAAAGAATCACACCGTGGTAGCCCTCGTCACTTACAACGAGATTGCTGCCGTTTCCGGTGACGAACCACGGGATCTCTTTTTCTTCGCAGAGAGCCACGATTTTTCTAATTTCTTCTTCTGTATGAGGAGCGACGAAATAATCTGCCGGACCGCCCACACGGAAGGTCGTATGATTTTTCATCGGTTCTGCGGTCTGTACCGCATCTTCCCCTGCAATTGCATAAAGTTCTCTGACAATCTCTTCTTTGATCACGATTTTTACCCTTTGCCGCATCTGCGGCCGAACATTTCATTACGAATTACTACGAATTACAGATTATACTTTTTAGACGCGAAAGCAGCCGACATCCCTCACTTCTTCGTTCGTTCTGCCAGCCGCTGTTTTTCTTCTTCGTCTGCCCGCCTTTTTGCAGGCTCACGGGGTATTCTACCACGAACCCTCAAAAAGTGCAACGAACTTTTTCGTTCCGGCTCTTTTTTCTATCAGATCTTCCGGATCAGTATCATTTCCTACATCAGACAGTCTTTTCCATGGATTCTCGCCGGGGTGACAAGCACCATCTGATTCATGAGATTTTCTTCTGAAAGAACAGCAACGCGCAGATATTCTCTCGTGTGTCCCGTCCAGTAACGGACGCCGTCGATCTCGACTTCTTCTTCCATGAGCACTTCCAGCTCTTTTCCGAGGAAGCCTTCCATATATTCCTGTCTCCGTCTCTCGTCCAGTTCCAGCAGAACGTGGCTGCGCTTCGTCTTCTCCTGCTCCGGAATCTGGCCTGCCATCGCTGCGGCGCGGGTGCCTTCTCTTCTCGAATACTTGAAGATGTGAGTCTCGAAGAAATGAATGTCCTCGACAAAGGCGCGCGACTCTTCAAACTCCTCCTCACTCTCCTGCGGGAAACCGACAATCACATCGGTCGTCAGCGCCGGATTTCCATATACCTTACGCAGCAGATCGCATTTGTGTTTGTATTCTTCTGCGGTATATTTCCGGTTCATCCGCTTCAGTGTTCCATTGCTTCCGCTCTGCAGCGAAAGATGGAAATGCGGGCACACCTTCGGCATTGCGGCGATCGCCTCTGCAAACTCTTCGGTGATGATGCCCGGCTCCAGGGATCCGAGACGGATTCTTCTGATGCCGTCCACTGCATCAACAGCGCGGATCAGGTCGAGCAGCGTCTCTTTTTCGCCCTCCGGGAAATCGAGTCCGTAGGAGGAAAGGTGGATACCGGTCAGCACGACTTCCTGGTATCCAGCCTCCACCAGACGTTTTACTTCTTCTACCACATCACTCTGGCGGCGGCTTCTGACTCTGCCGCGCGCGTACGGGATAATACAATAAGTACAGAACTGATTGCATCCATCCTGTACTTTCAGGAATGCTCGGGTGTGCTCCGCCGTTTTGCTGATCGAGAGTGTCTCGTACTCACGGTTGTGTGTCATATCCACGAGGAAGCTCTTACACTCCGCGTCGGATGGTTTTCCACCATCCTCACGTTCTGCCAGAAAGTTTTCCAGAATATCCACAAGATCTTTCTTCTTATTATTTCCGATGATCAGATCAATCGCCGTATCCTCTTCGAGTTTTTCCCCAGCCGCCTGCACATAACAGCCGCAGGCCACGACAACCGCATCGGGATTCATCTTTTTCGCTTTGTGCAGCATCTGCCGCGATTTCCGGTCCGCAATGTTCGTCACGGTACACGTATTGATAATGTAAACATCCGCTCCCGGTGCAAAAGGCACGATCTCGTACCCTCTGTCTTCGAGGAGCTGCTGGATGGCTTCCAGCTCATATGCGTTCACTTTACACCCAAGATTATGCAAAGCTACCGTTTTTTTCATGCCATACTCCTTTCTTCTTCATCTTTATTATTAAAAATCACGAAGATTCCACTTTATCTTTGTATGTTTTCGCATTGACTTTTTCCCCTCCAAACGGTAAGATAAAGCTGTTAAATGAGGGTAATAAATAATGTTAACCAAATAACAGGGAGGATTACAAACATGAAAACAGTACAGATTTCTCTTAATTCTATCGACAAAGTAAAATCTTTCGTCAACGACATTTCCAAATTCGATTTTGATTTCGATCTGGTATCCGGAAGATACGTAATCGACGCAAAATCCATCATGGGAATCTTCAGTCTCGACCTTTCCAAACCGATCGACCTGAACGTCCATGCTGATGGAGATGCTCTTCAGACCGTACTTGATGTTCTTGCTCCGTACATTGTATAATTACGATAGAACATAAGGGCCGCGCACTCGCCGCGGCTCTTTTTTTGTCTTTGTTTATCATCAGGACCGGATCTTGTTTTTCAGAACCCCCAAAACAAGATCCGGCCTTTTTTGTTCTTTAAAGCAAGTTTTCCTTAGCAGACCTCGATCGTCTCTGCGGTAGAAACTGCGCGTTCCATCATCTCATCGATCACGTCGTCCAGATGGCGCTCGGAGCATTTGATGACATTCAGGTTCGGTTTTGTCACCGGATGCTTTGCAACGAAGATCGTGCAGCAGTCCTCATACGGCAGAACGGATGTCTCGTACGTACCGATTTTTTCGGAAATATCGACGATCTCCTGTTTGTCGAAACCGATCAGCGGACGGAAGACCGGCATGGTGCAGACTTCGTTGGTAACGGCAAGGGAATGCATCGTCTGGCTTGCCACCTGTCCGATACTCTCTCCGGTGATCAGGCCAAGGCATTTGTCCTGACGTGCAAACGCTTCTGCGATCTTCATCATATAACGGCGCATGATGATGGTCAGCTCGTCGTGCGGGCATTTTTCGTAGATTGCAAGCTGGATCTCGGTGAAGTTGACCACATGCAGACGGATCGGGCCGCTGTAGCGTGCAACGAGTTTTGCAAGATCCACAACCTTCTGTTTGGCTCTCTCGCTGGTGTACGGCGGAGCGTGGAAGTAAACGGCATCAATCTTAACACCGCGTTTTGCGATCATGTATCCGGCAACCGGGCTGTCGATACCGCCGGAAAGCAGCAGCATGGCCTGTCCGTTTGTGCCGACCGGCATACCGCCAGGGCCTGCGATGCTCTCGCAGTACAGATAAATCTTCTGACGCAGCTCGACGTTCAGATAGATATCCGGCTCGTGAACGTCTACTTTGAGATTTGGGCAGACATCGAGGATGCGGCCGCCCAGCTCGCAGTTGACTTCCATCGTGTGCATCGGATAGTTTTTATTGGCACGGCGTGCGCATACTTTAAAGGTTTTCTCCTCGGTCGGATACAGCTCTTTCACGTAGGAAACCACAGCCTCTGCCAGATCTTCAAAGCCGGTGTCCTCTAAAATGACAACCGGGCAGATCTCGGCGATACCGAAGACTCTTGTCAGCGCGTCAACAGCGCCCTCATAATCAAAGTCTCCTTCGGTGTTGACATAGATTCGTCCCATCTCACGGGTGACCTGGAAATTTCCGTCTACCGGGGCAAGCGCGTGCTCCATTTGTACGCAGAGCGCTTTCTCGAACAGATGACGGTTCTTTCCTTTAATACCGATCTCGGCATATTTTACCAGAAATGCTTTGTACATCATCGTTTTTTATTCTCCTTTTTTCTCAGCCAGATCGCGGAAGAACAGAGGATATTCCTCAGAAAATTTCTTCAGGATCAGGTCAGATACCTGACGCATCTGCGGATGTGCGGCGTTGGCGCTTCTCAGCTTGATAAAGTGGCGCCACTCTCTTAAGTTCATGGTCATGACGATCTCGGTTTTCAGGGAGTTCGGAAGAATGCTTCTTGCCTCCTCCGGCTTTGCACCGAGTTCGAGCATCTGGAAGTAATACTGCTCTGCAGCTTCCATTGCCTTCTGCCATACCTCATATTTTTTACGGTCGTTTTCGTCGTTCAGATCATAGGAAAATCCGGTTGCCAGGTCGATGCATGTGATCTGGTTTCCGAATTTATCTTTCGAATAGTTGCAGTAGCGGGTGCTCTCCTGGCTGTAGCTTGCGATACGGTGGCGGACGATCTCATGGGTCACGCCGCGGTCGCACGTTACTTTTACGGTGATGGAACCGTGCTCAATGACAGATTCGTGGCCGCGTTTGATGATGCCTGCGATGAATTTCTCTGCAGTGCCTTCTCCAATGCGCTCCTCGCTCTTGTAGCAGACTCTTCCGATTTTCTCGATCCGGCGCAGCATGTCCTCGTAGGATTCCGTGCTCAGGATTTCAATTTCCGGCTGTATTGTAATCATGTTTTTTCCTCTTTCTATAATGATAACTCTTACTTCCTGGTAAATCTGCGCAGCATCGGTAACACTTCACGCAGTGTATCCAGGGTGTAGTCAATCTGTTCCAGTGTCGTAAATTCGCTGAAGCTGAACCGCACGGCAGACTCCATCTCGGCTTTCGATGCGCCGATAGCAGTCAGTGTCGGGCTTCCGGCTCTCTTGTGCGATGAGCAGGCGCTTCCGGCGGAGACGTAGATCTGGCGGTCCTCCAGTGTGTGCAGGAGCACTTCACTCCGCACGTTTAAGAACGATGCGTTGACGATCTGCGGTGCACCTTCTTCTTCCGGCATGCCGTGGATGACCACATCGTCCAGCTCCCGTAAGCCTTCGATCAGATGGTGTTTGCAGGCACGCATCTGCGCGGTCTGCTCGTCAAAATGCTTGTAAACGATCTCAGCGGATTTCGCAAGGCCTGCGATGCCCGGCACATTGTCGGTTCCGGAACGCATGCCGTTCTGCTGGCCGCCGCCTAAGATCAGCGGACGGATTTTTACTTTCTCATCAATATATAAAAAGCCGCTTCCCTTCGGTCCGTGGATCTTGTGGCCGCTCACGGAGAGCATGTCGATGCCCATCCGTTTCGGATAAATCCGGTATTTGCCGAACGCCTGGATCGCATCGACATGAAAATACGTTTTCGGATTTTTCGCCTTGATTCTGCGTCCGATCTCCCCGATTGGCTCAACAGCACCGATCTCATTGTTGACATACATAATCGAAACGAGAATCGTCTCCGGCGTGATCGCTTCTTCGAGTTCGTTCACATCCACAAGACCTTCTTTATTTACCGGCAGGCGCGTAATACGGAATCCCTGCTCCTCCAGAAATGCCAGCGGTGCCGACACGGCCGGGTGCTCGACCGCGCTTGTGATGATGTGGTTTCCCGTTCTCTTATTTGCCATTGCTGTTCCGACGAGCGCCCAGTTGTCGGACTCTGTGCCACCGGAGGTAAAGAAAATTTCTTTTTCTTTGACTTTCAAAATCTTTGCCAGCGTTTCCTGGGCGGTTCTGATATATTGTTCTGCTTCTACCCCTTTTTGATGCATCGCAGACGGATTTCCATAATGATTTACCATCAGATCACAGACGAGATCTGCGGTTTCCTGATAAACACAGGTGGTTGCGGAATTATCCAGATATGCTTCCATTATCTTGTTCGTTCCCTTCCTTCTAAAAGATACACCAGAATGGAAAGCACGGTCATTCCGGCCGTTTCCGTGCGCAGAATGCGCTTTCCGAGCGTAATCGGCTCTACCTTTGCCTTCATGGCCATTTCCACTTCCGCTTCGTCAATGCCGCCCTCCGGTCCGATCAGGATCGCAATAGATTCACCCGGTTCAATGGATTCCAGAATTTTTCTCGTTCCTTCCATCCCCTCTGCGTTCTCATACGGCATCAGGCGAACGTCTGATCCTGCTATCATTGCAAGCGCCTGCTGAAATGTAACAGGCATGTGTACCGTCGGAATCTGCATCCGTTTGGACTGCTTTGCCGCACCAAGCGCGATCGTCTGCCAACGCTCTGCTTTCTTTTCCGCCTTTTTCCGGTCCAGCTTCACAACGCAGCGTTTCATCTCCACCGGAACAATTTCCGTCGCACCAAGTTCCACTGCTTTTTGGATGATCAGTTCCATTTTGTCACCTTTTGGCAGACCCTGAAACAGCACAATTCGGGACGGGAGTTCTCTGTCTGCTGCTGTGACTTCTTCTACTGCGGCAAGAACCTCCCCTTCCGGGAAATCCGAAACGGCACAATGATATTCCTTTTCGCCTCCGGTACTGACCAGTATTTTTTCGCCCGGCCGCATGCGGAGCACATTTTTGATGTGATTAACGTCACTGCCCGTGATGTGGACAGTGCCGTCATAAATCTGACTTTCTTCTACAAAAAAACGGTACATGAATCTGTTCTCTTTCTCTTCTGGTGTTTCGCTTTTCTTAATTTACATCGGTTTTCTTGCTGTAACAGAAACCCATTCGCCCTGATGTGTAACTTCAACTACTTCAAGTCCCGCTGCAACGACTGCCTCTTTGACAACTTCCTCTTTCACATCGAGAATGCCGGATGTGATATAAACAGCGCCCGGCTTCATCTGGTGTACGATTACCGGCGTCAGCGGAACAAGAACATCTGCAAGAATATTTGCGGTAACGATATCGTATTTTTCGTATCCGACTTTGTCCTGTACTTCTTTGTCATCAATGATATTTCCGATCATCATATCAAACGCTTCTACCGGAATTCCATTGACTTCTTTGTTTTCCTCAACCGCAGGAACCGCACACGGATCGAGGTCTGTTCCGACCGCATGACGCGCACCAAGCTTCAGTGCAATAATCGAAAGAATACCGCTTCCGGTTCCGACATCAAGCAGCTCGGTATCCTTTGTCACATATTTCTTTAACTGACGGATGCAAAGCTGTGTTGTCTCATGCATACCCGTTCCAAAGGCTGTGCCCGGATCGATATGGATGATCATTTTATCCCGGTCTTCCGGCTTTACTTCCTCCCAGGACGGGATGATCAGAATGTCGTCTACATAGAACTGTTTGAAATACTGTTTCCAGTTGTTGATCCAGTCCTTGTCCTCTGTCTCAGACTCTGTGATGGTGCACTCTCCAAGGTCCAGGAACTCCTGCATTTCTGCAAGTGCCGCGCGGACATCTGCAAGAACCTTCTCCTTGTCCTCATCCACATCGAGGTAAAAATTCAGATAGGCAATGCCGTCGTCATCCGGAATATCCGGCATGATATCCACGAACATCTGCTGTTTGTCGCTCTCGGTCAAAGGCTGTTTGTCCTGAATTTCCACGCCTTCGATTCCCACATCAGCCAGAGTGGAGATCACAATGTCTTCCACTTCCGATCTTGTTTTTAATGTAAATTTATTCCATTTCATTGTTTAAACTCCTTTTTGCGCTTCTCTTTTCCATACGTGCAAAGAAAGCCACATTTATCATACACGATATCGTTCCTGTTGTAAATGTTATTTTCGGCTTTTACGGCCCGTCTCAATCCGAAATCTTTGTCAGAAAGCCATTTTTTTTCGCCTTCTGATAACGCCATATCAGCCCGAGTGTGGATAAAATGCGAACCCCAAGATCTATCAGGTTGAACCGGTACAGTGCCGTAAGATCTGCCCCAAATGCCGTATACAGACGGACACCAAGCAACGGCAGAACACTGTTGGTCAGCGTCGTCATCATCGTAAAGAGGCCGATCAAAAGCGAACGGTTCTTTTCCGGTGCGGCATTTAAAAGAATCTGTACCGTGCAGAGTGCAACGGCACACTGTGGAGCGTTCAGAACCGTCATCAGAACAATAAAAGTAACCCCGCGGTACGCCAACGGTAAATGTGGAACCAAAATCATAATAACCGGGCAGAAGCAAAGACCGATCCCGGCGAAAATCAGTGCAAAATCCGGCGATTTTTTCCGGACAACCTTCGCGATCATTCCAACTGCCGCAAGCTGGCCGATATTGAAAACACCGTTGCAGATGGAAAGTGTCATCTCCGACATTTTGCAATATTTGACCTGTCCTAAATACCACATGCTCCAGTCAAGCTGCCAGGTGATATAGAAAAAGACCACCGGCACGAAAAACCAGCGCAATGCTTTATTTTTCCCCACGCTTGTGATCGCCTCCAGCAGATCAGAAACAGAAAAACGTGAGGATGCCTTCCCCGCTTCTACCGGAGCTTTGCCCTCCTCCTGCTGTTCCACCGGAATTTTTTTGATTGCAGCGGCCTGCAACAAAACACAGACAGCACACAGATAAAAGAAGCTTCGGAGTACCAGAAGCTTTCCATCGGCCGTGTGGCATCTTCCCATCAGAATCCCGCAGATCACCGGTGCAAGAATGCCAATCACAAACATGAACTGATTCCGAAAGGCATAGACATCGTTTCGCTGCCGCAGTGAAACCGCAGCACCGAACATTGCCTGCCACTGCGCATTGTAAATAGCAAGCGCCCCCGCAGTAAATGCCAGTGATACAAAAAACAGCTCCATACATCTCTCGCCGAGTGCCGGTACACTTCCAAGAAATGCATAGCCGGCACACATCACAAGAAGCGTAAGCATCGGTATCGTCTTTGTCGACTTCAGACGATCCGCCAGAATTCCAAGCGGCAGCAGTGCTGCACACGCTACAATGTTCGGCACCATCTGGATAATGCCGATCTGACTGTCGGTTGCACCCATGTTTGTCGCATACAGATTCAGACCGAAACCGTTAATCGATGTGATATATTGCAGAAATACACCCTCGACGGCAAACAGCAGCATGATCTGCGCAGATGGCGGCATCTTTTTTGCCCGGTAAAACAGACTCTTTTTCATTGCTTCATCCCCCATGCCTTCTTTTGTCATCTTCACGTTCCTGCCCCCTGCCGGATACGTAAAGATTCTGCTTTCATAATGGCAATTTCATGTTCAAATGTCAACAGAAATACCCGGATCCAATGTGAGAATTTTAACGGCATTTTCTGTCAATATTCACAAAAGAAAAAAGGGCATTCTCCCTGTTGAATGCATGGGTTTGGCATAAGAAAAAGGAGCCCCCGTTTTACCTGGGAACTCCGCATATTGGAAATGTTTATAGCAATCTCAGAAACTATAGCAAGACCAGAAAATAACGCAAAAAAGGCAGTGCTGCAGGGCGCAAATTACAAGGAACGGATTTGAAGGCGTACCGGGGTACGACGAAAATCCGTGACGCAGTAATTCACGTTCTGCAGTGCTGAATTTTTTGCGTTATTTTCTGGTCTTGCTATAAATTCATCTCCCACCGCAGAACGTGTCTTCTTGCCGGAAGAGGATAAAAAATTCAGAACTGCTTTTTTGCGTTATTTTCGGGGTTTGCTATCAGAATTCGATCTCGCGCAGATATCTGTGCAGCGCATCCTGCCAGGTCGGCAGTTTTTCGAATCCGTTCTCGGTCAGTTTCTCTTTGCTCATGCGGCTGTTGGACGGACGTTTTGCTTTTGCCGGGTACTGGTCAGAGCTTACCGGTGATACACTTACTTTTCCGTAAGCCGGATCGATCTCAGCGGCCTGTTTGAAAATCTCGCAGGCGAACTCATACCAGGAGCAGAGTCCCTCGTTTGTTGCATGGTAGCGGCCGTAGTTCTCTTTCTCTGCCATGTCGACAAGCAGGCGGGACAGGTCGTAGGTGTAGGTCGGGCTTCCTACCTGATCATCTACAACAGTCAGATGATCGTGTGTCTTTCCAAGGTTCAGCATGGTCTTGATGAAGTTCTTTCCGTTCACGCCGAATACCCATGCGATGCGGACGATGTAGAATTTTTTCACCCATTTCTCTACCGCGAGCTCTCCCTCGTATTTCGTCTGGCCGTATACGTTCAGCGGATGACGCTCATCATCCGGCTCCCACGGGCGGGTACCCTGGCCGTCGAATACGTAGTCGGTGGAGATGTAGATCATTTTGCAGTCAAGGTCATGGCAGACTTTTGCGATGTTCTCGGTTCCGACTGCATTGACCTGATGTACTTTTTCTTTTTTGTCATCATCCTCAGCAAGGTCTACAGCGGTCCATGCTGCACAGTGGATTACGACATCCGGGTTTGCTTCGGTAATGACTTTTCTTACGCTTTCTGCATCGGTGATATCCATTTCTTCAATATCAACGCCGATTCCTTCATGACCGCGTTTTGCAAGTTCATTCATGACGTCATGGCCGAGCTGGCCTTTTACACCTGTTACAAATACTCTCATAATGGTTCTCCTTTTTTCTGATTTTGTTATCGTTATGTTTTGTCTGTCTCTTGTTTTTCAGTCTGATTTTCTGTTTGTACCATGAGTATAAAGGATGACGTTATGTCATGGTCAAGCACTTTTTTCAAAAACTGCCCCGGATTTTTCTTCCGGGGCAGTTTTCTTCAACGCTGTTCGCTTTTATTTGTCGATATATTTTCCGTTCATCACATCCATCAGATACTGACCGTACTGATTTTTCTTCAGCGGCTCGATGTCGGTCAGAAGCTGGTCTTTGCCGATCCAGCCGTTCAGGTAACCGATCTCCTCGAGGCACGCAATCTTGCGGTGCTGATGGGTCTCGATGGTTTTTACGAAGTTGGTTGCCTCTACCAGGCTCTCATGTGTACCGGTATCCAGCCAGGTGAAGCCCTGTCCGAGAAGCTCAACGTTCAGGCTGCCGTCTTCCAGATAGATCCGGTTCAGGTCGGTGATCTCAAGCTCTCCGCGCGGTGACGGTTTCAGGTTCTTTGCATACTCTACGACTTTGTTGTCATAGAAGTACAGACCTGTAACACAATAGTTTGATTTCGGTTTCTCCGGTTTCTCTTCGATGGAGATGGCTTTTCCCTCGGAGTCAAATTCTACGATTCCGAAACGCTCCGGATCATCTACATAATAGCCGAATACGGTTGCGCCTTTTCCGGTCTCAGCGTTTTCTACTGCTGCTTTCAGGCGTTTGTTCAGACCGTGTCCGAAGAAGATGTTGTCGCCGAGCACCATGGCAACGGAATCATCCCCGATGAACTCCTCGCCGATGATGAAAGCCTGTGCCAGTCCGTCCGGGCTCGGCTGCACTTTGTAGGTAAGCTGTACACCGAACTGATGGCCGTCTCCGAGCAGTGCCTCAAAACGAGGGGTGTCCTGCGGTGTGGAGATGATCAGGATGTCGCGGATGCCTGCATTCATAAGAACAGACAGCGGATAATAGATCATCGGCTTGTCATAGATCGGGAGAAGCTGTTTCGATGTTACCATAGTTAACGGATAAAGACGTGTGCCGGAACCTCCGGCAAGTACGATACCTTTCATAATTCGTTACTCCTTTTTCGTATATGATACCTCTAGTATAACCTCATTCCCGGAAACGCGTCAACCCGTATCGTAACGTAACCGTTACTGTTCACTCAGCAGTAAAACACTTGCTGTTTCGCTGCGTAAGAACATGTTTCAGGTGTGAGCAACCCTCCTTTTGCGAAGCAAAACTTTAAATGAGGGTTGCGAATGTTACAGTTCGCTGGGCACCAGTGAACTGTAACACGTAACGGTGTGTGATAACTTTGTGACGTTTCTGTTATCAGCAGCTGTATTTCGTCAGTTTCTGGCGGGAATAGATCGAGCTGTTGCGGTTGAATACGTAGGCCGCGGTGCAGACAATAAAGAAATATGGCAGATAATCGTAGCCAAAAATCTCGCCGCCGATGAAAATAGCCGCCAGTAAGGTATTGGTTCCGCCACCGAAAACCGCCGCATAGCCAAGCGCCGCGGAAAGCTCCACCGGAATACCGAACAGATTGCCAAGGACTGCTCCCAGGGTTGCTCCGATGGTAAACAGCGGTGTTACCTCGCCGCCCTGAAACCCGGCGGACAGCGTCAGAATTGTCAGGATAAATTTCAGCGCCCAGTCATATGCATATACCTTTTCCCCATGAAATACCGCTTCCACCAGATTCGTTCCAAAGCCGCAATACCGTCCGCGGTACAGAAGCAGGAACAGAATGCTAAGGATAACACCGATGGAGAAAACACGTACCAGCGGATTTTTGATTTTTTCGCCGAGATATTTTTTCGTGTGCTTTAAGCACCAGGCGAAGAGGCCGCCTGTGATTCCAAAAATAATACCAAGTGTAATCAGACGCACCAGCAGGAACGGTGTCAGGCTTTCGCTGATGTGGATAGCCAGATTTTCTTTGCGGATTCCAAGCAGGGAAGCTACAGCGCTCGCAGAGAAAGATGCGGTAAACGCCGGAAGCAGTGCCTCGTACCGCATTTCACCCGCAGCGAGCACCTCTACTGCAAAGATCACAGCTGCAATCGGCGTTCCGAACATGCCCGCAAAGCCGGCGGCCATACCGGTTACCAGAAAGATACCGGGCGCGTTTTTAAACGGTAATTTTTTGCCGGCAAAATAGGAAAACACAGCACCGATCTGAACGGCAACGCCCTCCCTGCCGGCACTTCCACCGAACAGATGCGTCAACGCCGTTGAGAGCATTGCCAGCGGAATCATGCGCAGCGGAAGCTCTGTTTCCTCCTCATACGCTACATCAAAAATCAGACTCATGCCCCTTTTTCCCCTGCCGCCGAATTTCTGATTGACTGCCACGATCACAAGACCTGCCATAGCGAGAAACGGCAGACACCAGAAAAGATGTGCCACGCGAATAGCCGTGACTTTCAAAAGCAGACGGCAGAACAGCGCCTCAATCAGACCGACTGCCGCACCGAGCGGAACGCCGGTCACACCGAGCAGCAGCAGGGCGCCGTAGGTGCGAAGGGATTTCTTCAGTTCTTCTTTCATTCTCTTTCTCTCCTTTTCGAATTCTGCTGTTATCATATCACGAAGCGGACAGATTGTGAACTATGGATACCTTTTCCTCCATACTCTTTGCCAGTGCGTCGGCAAATTTTTCCTGCATCCGGATTACTTCTGTCATCTCCTGCTCCGTAAACTGCGCCGCAGCTTCCTCCTCGGACTGAAACAGCGGAAGAATCAGCTCTCTCGCATACTGTTTTCCCGTTTCAGTCAGACTGATGATTTTTTCCCGCCGTTTTGCCGGATTGACTTCCATTTCGATATATCCTGTTTTCAGCTGCCGTTTGATGATGCTGTTGATCGACGTTTTCGGCGCATCCAGCTCGTCGCAGAGCTCTTTCTGCGTAATATACGCCTGCTCCTTCTGAAGACTCCGTTCCATGATTCGGTAATAAATCTGCATCTCATACAGCGTCATCCCATGAGCAGAAGCCCATTTCCCGTAAACCTGGTTTACTTTCTGAATTGCCTCATAAATTCCATCCACGCGTTCTCGTTTTGTCATGTTCCTCTCCTGTTTTCGTTTTTAGTCCATTTTCGTACTTTTTGTTTTAGTGTTTTTTTCTTCCTTTGTCAAGATTTCCAAAAGCCTCTTTTTTCCGTATATTTTCCGGCATTTTTCAAATACTAGCAACTGTCCAGACACTGTTAGGGAAAGGAGATTTTGAAGATGAGAAAAATCAGAAGAGTGTGTATGACGCTGGCATTGGCGGTATTACTGGCCGGGATGACGGCCTGTGGAAACAACACCACGAACGACACCGGAAATGGCAATACCAACACGGAGAGCGACATGGGACAGACGGATAACAGAAACGATGTCAATACGACAGAGATGCCGTCAAACGACAATGTAAATGATGTGACGGAGGGCACCGATGGGAATGCCAACGGTACGAACGGTACAAATACCGGGGATAGAAATACCCTTGGAGATGATGTCGGCGACGCCGCTGAAGATGTGACCCGTGGTGTCGGTAAGGGCGTTGAGGATGTCGGCCGCGCGGTGGACGATGTGGTAAGCGGCGGCGACAATGAGACGCAGAATCCGCAGGAAAACGGAGCAACTACACAGAATGGAGCGGGGATGGCACAGTAAATATGCACTTCTGCTGCTCCCGGATCTAAAAAACTTCCCTTGGCGAACGATATATGCAGGTTCGCCGGGAAGTTTTTTTACTGCCAGGCACATCAGCACCTGGTTTGATCCGTCACTTTTGATTTTTTCTTTTACAGACCGCATCTGAATTTTCTGCCCTTCGCGCCAAGAATGCTGGCCATCTGATCGCCCCACGCTGCACGCTCTGCATAAATATCAACCCGTTCCAGATCTCCGCTCCGGTCCACAAAGGCAGGGAACAGGAATCCACAGATAGGATTTCCCGGCTCGTATTCTCCAACCAGCGGGCAGACAGCGCAGATCAGATAGGGGAACATCTCCTCGGATTCCCCCAGGCGCTCTTTATCGGAAGCCTTTGCAGGAATATCATACCGGTCATAAAACATGTAAATGGCATAAGCCCCGTGAATCTGCAATCCTTCGATCAGGATATCATAGAACGTTTCCAACAGCGCATCGTTCTTCAGTCCGCATTCCCGCAGCGCCATCAGCATCTGCCAGATACTGCCCGGCCCCTGGGATGTTTCCGGAAAACGGTATTCCCGCAGCTTCTCATTCGATTCCGCAAACGGAATTTTCTTGGCAATCGCCAGATTCCTGGCCTTTTCCGAACCGGACAGTTTCAGAAAATGAATGTTGAAACTGCCGTCATACTCCCCATCCGAATCCGTATAGCAACCCGCCATCCGCACAAACGAAGTCCGCGCCGGCGTCATCCTCCTCGTCAGCTCCAGCATGTCTTCCCGATTAATCATACATTCCCTCCGACAGTAAATATATTCGAAACTCTCTGCCTTTGATCTTATCATAACATGCTTTTTCTGTCAGCAGGTTTTTCGGAATCAGATGGGATACTTAGTGACCAGCTTCTTAAATTCCGCCACAGACACTGCCATACAGTCGGCGGCATCCTGAATGCTGATCGTTTCTTTTTTTAATAAATTTGATAACACCTCAAGTTTGCCTTTTTCAATGCCTTCCGTTTTGCTGTCTTCCATCATTTCATCAATTGCCTGGCTTATATTTTTATAAATTGCGTTCCTTCTCACCATTTGATAAAATCAAGACAGTATCTCGCATTTTATGATTTTGACATAGAAAGGAAAACACATGAAATTAGCAGTAATCAGTGATCTTCATGGGAATTATTATGCACTCTCGGAGGTGATGGAGTTTCTTCGCAGGCAGCAAATTGACGGTATCATCGGGCTGGGGGATTTTGTGACGGATGGGCCGTTTCCGCAGAGGATGATGGGGGTGCTCCGCGAAATGCAGGAGGAGTTTCCGTGCTATCTGGTGCGCGGCAACCGGGAGGAATATCTGCTTGAGAATCTCTGGCAGCCGCAGAACTGGAAGGCGGGTTCTTCGACGAGCGGGCTTCTGGATTACACGTTTCGGAATCTTACCGATCAGGATCTAAAATTTTTTGAGCAGCTGCCGACAGACGGTGTTCTGATTGGAAAGCTGGATGAAGCCGGGAAACTGGTTCCCGTTTTTGTGCCGCAGGAAGAAGTTACACCGGACACCTGCCGTGAATCCCTTTTCCCGGCACTTCGGCTCTGCCACGGCGCACCTGGTGAAATCCGAGGGAATTTCGGGCTGCATCCGGAGCTCCTGCTTTCTCATCTGGAAAATCTCGATGCCTCCATCCTGCTTGGCGGCCACAGCCACAAGCAGGAACAGAAAGAATACGCAGGAAAAACGTATCTGAATCCAGGATCCCTTGGGCTTGCGCTTGATGATGTCGGCGGCCATGCGCACTTCGCAATTCTGACGTTGGAAAACAGCACATGGCAGATCGAATGTTTTCAGATCCCCTATGATCTCGAGGGCTATCTCGCCGAGTTCGACCGTGCCGAACTGGAAACCCACGGCAGTGTACTTGCCCGCTCCTTAAAGCGGACGCTGACCTGCGGTATCAATTACTTTTATCTCACGGTAAAACGGGTGCGGGAACTTGCGGATGCACTGGCGCTGACTGATCTTGACGAAGAGCTCTGGGAAAAAGCGGAACGGGAGCTGAAATAGATTTTTTGACAGAGGAACGTATTCCTATTACGCTGCATAAGTGAAAAAACTCATTGGCTAAAACAGAAAAGCAGCTCGAAAGAAGGCAGGCTGTGCAACTGCACACAGCCTGCCTTCTTTTTTATCTTTTCTATTTCCTGCTTCTGCCTTACTTCGCGGCAATCACATCCTGCATATCATACATACCGGCTGGCTTTCCAGCCAGGAATTTTGCGGCCTCTACAGCACCTTTTCCAAAAACTCCCTTGGAATATGCCCTGTGGGACAGAGTAACAACTTCATCCGGTCCCGCGAAGATGACGTCGTGATCTCCGACGATGGTGCCGCCGCGTACAGCAGAGATTCCGATTTCTTTCGGGTCACGCTGCTCGTGGCGCTGGCTTCTGTCGTATACGTAGTGGTACTGGTTGTCCATTGCCGCGTTCAGGCTGTCTGCCAGGGCGATGGCGGTTCCGCTTGGAGCGTCGCATTTCAGTTTGTGGTGTTTCTCCACGATCTCCATATCAAAGCCTGCTTCGGCAAGCACTTTTGCAGCTGCCTGTACCAGTTTCATCAGCGTATTCACACCAAGGGACATATTTGCAGAGCGGAGAACCGGGATTTCTTTGCTGGTCTCCTGCACTTTTTTGAGCTGATCCTCGGTGAGGCCTGTGGTGCAGAGGACGAGTGGAAGTTTTTTCTCCTTGCAGGCATCGAGCAGTGCGTCGGCTGCCTTGTAGGAAGAAAAGTCAACGACTACGTCTGCCGGAACATCGCATTCTGCCAGGCTTTTGAATACCGGATAATCGTTCTGGCCGTTGTCGTTCATATCGATTCCGGCTATGATTTCTGCATTTGCATCTTCTTTTACCAGGCCGGTGATGACCTGTCCCATATGGCCGTTGCAGCCATGCATAATAATTTTAACCATTGTCTTTTTCCTTCTTTACTTCGTGTATTCTTAACTTAAGCCAGTTTGATTCCAAAATCTTTCATAGCCTTTGCCAGGCGCTCCTGGTTCTGCGGCTCCATCTCGGTCAGCGGCAGACGAAGCGGTCCAACCTCTTTGCCCATCAGGTTCAGCGCTGCTTTTACCGGAATCGGGTTTACTTCGCAGAACAGCGCATCGATGAGCGGCAGTGCTCTCAGCTGGATTTCTCTGGATCCGGCCACATCGCCGTCGAGGAATTTCTGTACCATGTCGTGGGTCTCACGCGGTGCTACGTTGGAAAGAACGGAGATTACACCGCTTCCGCCAAGGGAAAGGATCGGCACAACCTGATCGTCGTTTCCGGAGTACAGATCGATCTTTCCATCGGTCAGCTGCATAATTTTTGCGACCTGGGAAATGTTTCCGGAAGCCTCTTTGACTGCAACGATATTCTCAACGTTGTTGAACAGATAGACGATCGTTTCCGGTGCAATGTTTACGCCGGTTCTGCCCTGAATGTTGTAAAGGATGACCGGCACTTTGACGCTGTCTGCGATTGCGGTAAAGTGTGCAATCAGGCCCTTCTGTGTTGCTTTATTGTAATACGGAGAAACGAGAAGAAGTCCGTCCACGCCGTATTTTTCTGCTTCCTGAGACAGATAAATTGCTGTCTCCGTGCTGTTGGAGCCGGTTCCTGCAATTACCGGGATTCTGTGATTTACTTTTTCCACGGTATATTTGATGGCATCCAGATGCTCCTCATGGGACAGGGTCGAAGCCTCACCGGTGGTTCCGCAGATAACGATGGCGTCGGTTCCGCCGGCGATCTGCTCCTCAATCAGTTCTCCGAGTTTTTCGTAATTCACTTCCTGTGTTTCGGTCATCGGTGTGATAATTGCAACAGCTGCACCTTTAAAAATAGACATTCTCTTTTCCTCCTGTATGTTGTGTCAGATAAAACCATAAGAAATCAGTCGCCGGAGCTTATCTCCCACGGAAAATTTCACTTTCCGTTAAAAAAAGAGGCGCCTCATCCCAGATAAGATCGCCTCCAAATTCACACATACGCAGTATCTATGATCAGATAGCTCTCCATCTCTCGATGACAGTCGCAGATTTTTTCAACCTGCGCCCAGGAGCATACCGGTTCAGCGCCGGATGTCCTTCGGCATTCTTCCCTTTTCCTCTTCTTCTTTTGCTGCTGAGGCATCCGAAAAGGTACTCTTGAAGTAATGCGACCTCTATCCACTTCAGTTCTGCTTTTACTATAGCATCATTAAATTTTCTTGTCAACAGCGGATCGCGCTTTAACTCTCACTATATTCCAGCTTGCTCACCGAAACCTCATACGCGGTCCGCTTTTCCATTTCCGTCTCGCTCAGCCGCTTCATATATTCCCGGCTCTGGATCCGTCCCCAGATGAGAACGTGGCCGCCCACGGCAAACGCAGAGGCATACCGCGCATTCCGTCCCCAGCAGATGCACGGGATATAATCTGATTTTCCATACGGACGGTTGACCGCGATCAGAAGGTCGGCGATCTCTCTTCCCAGAGGTGTTTTCCGGTAGACCGGCGGTTTACATATGTATCCATCGAGGTAAATCTGGTTGGATTTGACGGAATCGTCCTCTTCCTCCACGAAGCTTAATTCCCGCGCAAATACGGAGAGTACCAGACGGTTCTTCTTCTCCTCGTGGCGGTTGTAGGACCGAAACTGACCGCTGATGCAGATCCACTCACCCTGGTAATCCTGTGATACGTCCACCAGCCGCTCGGAGACCATCACCGGAATGATGTCCTGCGATTCACTCAACCGCTTGACCATCACATCGACGAGGTAAAAGCCCTCTCCGAATACCTGATGGCTGAATGTAAACGGGGAGACAATCTCTCCCATGATAACCACCTGATTGTTTTCAATCATCTTGTCTGCCATAATGAAAATCCCCTTCCTTTGTCTTTTCTTTCTGAATATTGATTTCTGATCGGTACTTTGCTGATCTATAATCCTAATGTATGAACCACATTTCTTTTTCAGAACCACTTTTTTCCAGATTTTTTTATTTCTATTCAAATCAGCATTCTGCCCAATTTTTTGTATATGTTTCTGTAAAAACCGCACCACATGCTTCGTATTTTCTACCATTGCAATACAAAAAATGTCACATCTTCCCTGTTTTTTTTCTCTGTTCTGTGCTATAATAGTTCAGATAGGCAGGCATCCAGCAGAGACAAAACGGCAAGGCACCTGCCTTTGTGCTGTGATAAACATTCCCGGCCGGCTTGAAATTTTGAAAAATTGAACCCGGCAGGGTCAACTCATAGGAAGAGGAATGAAGAAATGAAAACAACGAGAGAAGATGTAAGAAACGTTGCCATCATCGCCCATGTCGATCATGGTAAAACTACACTGGTAGACGAGCTTCTGAAACAGAGCGGCGTTTTCCGTGCCAATCAGGAGGTTCAGGAACGTGTCATGGACTCGAACGATATCGAGCGTGAGCGTGGAATCACCATTCTTTCCAAAAATACAGCAGTTTACTACAAAGGAACGAAAATCAACATCATCGACACCCCAGGCCATGCGGACTTCGGCGGCGAGGTTGAGCGAGTTCTGAAAATGGTAGACGGCGTTATTCTGGTTGTAGACGCATTCGAGGGCGCTATGCCGCAGACCAAATTCGTGCTGAAAAAAGCACTTGAGCTGGATCTGTCCGTTATCGTCTGCATCAACAAAATCGACCGCCCGGAGGCACGCCCGGATGAAGTTATCGACGAAGTGCTCGAGCTTCTGATGGACCTCGATGCATCTGACGAACAGCTTGACTGTCCGTTTCTGTACGCATCCGCAAAGATGGGTCATGCGGTACTCGATCTGA
The DNA here is from genome assembly GCF_003480245.1 of Blautia sp. AM42-2. Lineage (NCBI taxonomy): Bacteria > Bacillati > Bacillota > Clostridia > Lachnospirales > Lachnospiraceae > Blautia > Blautia sp. AM42-2. Next base: position 97,417 of record NZ_QUIM01000003.1, on the reverse strand, counting down.
ACGATACCCCGAAGGATATGACTCCTCTGTTCGAGACCATCCTGAAATACATCCCGGCTCCGACCGGCGATCCGGAAGCTGGCACACAGCTTCTGATCAGTACCATCGACTACAACGAATACGTTGGACGTATCGGTGTCGGCAAAGTTGAAAACGGAACGATCCGCGTGAACCAGGACGTTATGCTGGTCAACCACCACGATCTGACCAAGAAGAAAAAAGTAAAGGTCAGCAAACTGTATGAATTTGACGGACTGAAAAAAGTAGAGGTTACTGAGGCAGGCATCGGTTCTATCGTTGCTGTTTCCGGTATCCCGGATATCCACATCGGAGATACTCTCTGCGGCGATCTGGACAACCCGGTTTCCATCCCGTTCCAGAAAATCTCCGAGCCGACCATTTCCATGAACTTCATCGTAAACGACAGCCCGCTGGCAGGTAAAGAAGGTAAATACGTTACCTCCCGCCACCTGCGCGACCGTCTGATGCGTGAGCTGAACACCGACGTTTCCCTGCGTGTCGAGGAGACTGATTCCGCAGACTGCTTCAAGGTTTCCGGCCGTGGTGAGCTGCATCTGTCCGTCCTGATCGAAAACATGCGCCGTGAGGGATATGAGTTCGCAGTAAGTAAGGCAGAGGTTATCTACAAAGAGGACGAGCGCGGACGCAAACTCGAGCCAATGGAAATCGCATACGTTGACGTTCCGGACGAGTTCTCCGGTACTGTCATCCAGCTCCTCAGCGAGCGTAAAGGCGAGCTTCACGGCATGAGCCGCGCAAGCGATGGTTCCACCCGTCTGGAGTTCGAAATCCCGGCACGAGGCCTGATTGGTTTCCGTGGAATCTTCATGACTTCCACCAAAGGAACTGGTATCCTGAACACCGAGTTTGAAGATTACGCACCGTACAAGGGCGACATCGAATACCGCAAACAGGGTTCCCTGATCGCTTTCGAGGCAGGCGAGTCCGTTACCTACGGTCTGTACTCCGCACAGGAGCGCGGTACTCTGTTCATCGGACCTGGCGAGAAGGTTTACGCCGGTATGGTTATCGGACAGAACGGTAAGGCCGAGGATATCGAGCTGAACGTCTGCAAGACGAAACACCTGACCAACACCCGTACTTCTTCCTCCGACGAGGCACTGCGTCTGACTCCGCCGAGAATCCTTTCCCTGGAGCAGGCTCTGGACTTCATCGACAAGGACGAGCTTCTTGAGGTTACTCCGGTTTCCTTACGTATCCGTAAGAAAGAGCTGGATTCCAGACTTCGTAAGAGAGCGGCAATGAAATAAATTTTCATAAAATGACATAAGAACCGCCGGTTCACTCTTGATTTGAGAGTAAACCGGCGGTTCTTTGTCGTTTTTCTATTCTGTTTTCTATTCGTTTGTCGTTCCGCCATGGAAGCCGTAATACGTCTCTCCCGCTGCAAGATCCACGCCGTTTGCCGCTGCAAGAGTATGAATCGTGACAAGCTCATACCCGCGGTTGATCAGCTCCGGCACGATCGTTGCACACGATTCTACGGTCGTCTCGTGGATATCATGCATCAGGATAATGTCTCCCGGGCTTACACTGTCGAGAACGGCGCTGATGTTTGCCTGTACATTTTTTGTCTGCCAGTCCAGGGTATCGACATCCCACATGATGCTCGGGCGGCCGATAGATGCGAGCAGTTCATCGGTGCTGTTTCCATACGGGAAACGGATGACAGTTGCACCCTGTCCGTTGTTGTACTGGGCGATCAGATCATCCGTCATCTGGAACTGGGCAAGGCCGTCGTCGGTGCTCAGTTCTTTCATATTCGGATGCGCATAGGAGTGGTTTCCAAGCTCACAGCCGATCGCCGCCATGCGCGGGATCACATCTGCACCGTATTTTTCCACATTGCTGCCGAGCATAAAGAACGTCGCCTGTGCCCCGTACTGCTCCAGCGTATCGAGAAGCGTGCTGGTATAGACGCCTGGGCCGTCATCAAAGGTCAGGGCTACCATCATCGAGCCGTTGCGGTCTGGCTGGTAAACACCCTGGTCATCAAAGTAACAGCCTTTTCCGCCGATCGCTTTCCAGCCGGTCGCCATGTAACCATTGGAATCAAAATGGTACTGGTTTCCGTCGATATCTGCCCAGCCGTTGACGTAGTACGTTGTGGCATCCGTTGCGTACCACCAGCCCGACGAGCTGTACTGCCATCCCGGCGTCTCATTCGGCGGCATGGTCTCCGCAAGCTTCTTAATTCCCGCATTTCCCGATCCGTCCTCCGCCTCTGGCGCCGTCTCGCTCACCGTCTTTGCGGCTGTGTCATTACTCAGTACAATTCCTTTTTTCGCAAGCTGCGCTCCCGCAAATTTCCAGATAAGCGCAAGAAAAAGAAGGCCGATTACCACACACAGGGAAATCCGTGATACTTTCTGCATCATCTGTCTGCGGCGCATCTGCTTTCTTCTCTGTTTCAATGATTTTCTTTCCATATGATCTGTTTATACTCCATCGTCCCGCCCCTTTGCGGAACTTTCTTCCATCGTAACACAAACGTTTTTCGACATTTTTCTACTTACTATCATAACGTGATCTGACCTAAGATGCAAGGCACAAATTCTTACATTTTTCCACTTCTGGTAAATTAATGTTTATCGTTTCTTAACATCTTGTCACAAAAAAAGAGTGACTCTGCACCCATGGTAAAAGCGGATACAAAATCACTCTTTGTCACTCTCTTTTAAAAAACCTGGTTTCTTTCTGGTGCTTTGCCACCAAATCACAAGTCTTTCACCTGTCCAGCCTGATTATCCTCTCTGCTTAAGAGTAACTGCAAAGTTTTAACGTTGCCAGAACAATGGAAGCAAACACCTTATGCCTCATGTCCTATTTTAGTCAGGAAATCGCTGCCCATCACCCATTTTTCGTTTTCCAGCGTCACAACGGACTCGAGTTTCCAGGTGACGGTCTCTATTTTGGTTTTGCGGAAGAAATGGAGGAAACGGGTTCGTCGCTCGATCGCAGCGGTCACGTTGGTTTCGATCTTCATCTGGTTGGATTCGTTGGTTACGGTTGTGGAGACGCTGCTCACGGTGATGCTGGTGATTCCGGTGTTGGTGTCGCTGTTCAGGTAGGCATCGCAGAGCTGCTGGTACTGTTCTTTGGCGGTTTTCTGTACGGCGGTGTCGGCGGAAAATTCATTTTTGATGGTGCTGAAGGATTTTCCGGCGGCTGCGGCTGTGAATACCTTGTCCAGGGACTCTTCTGCGCGGTCGGCGATGGTTTTGCCGGTGGAATCGTTGAGTTTTAAATCCGGCAGGAATTCCATGCTGCTGTTGTCCTGCACGAGGACGATCTCGCGGTATGGGTCTTTCTGTTTTTCGGTCAGTTCAATGGTGTGGCCGCCGAGGAAGAGATACGGGATTTTGTAGATGCTGACGTTATCTGCCGTCTCTTTTAAATACTTTTTCCCGACCTGCACGCCGTCCAGATAGAACGAGGCATCCGCCGGGACGGTGATTTCGACATCCGTCACGCAGCTGTCTTTCGGCACAACGTACCACTCTTTGAAGTTCCATTTTACGGTATCCCCGGCGGCGATCTCCAATGTTTCTTCCTGCGAGTCGCTCATGCCTTTTAACGTGTACCGCACAGTATAAATCCTGTTTTCCCCGGTCTCAAGATTCTGTTTTCTGCGCATGAAAAAGCTCTTGATCTCCGGTGTTTCCTGCCCGTCAGTGCCGTCCTGTTTTGCTTTCCAGGTCATTGCATTGACGTAGTTCTTCCGCGACAGAAACGTGCTGTCCGGGAACTGGCATACATCGTACGCGCTGTTCCAGTCTCCTGCCAGGCATGCTTCCACGTAATTCCGTCCTGCCGCCTGCGGCGCATACAGATACGCGCCTGCCATAAAAAATACGGCGCACAGAATCAGAAACAGACTGAGATTCACGATCAGAATCCGCAGACTCATCGGCAGATCACGAAATTTTGCCGCCCGTATTTTCACAGAAAGCTCCGTCGTCTCTTCTCCGTCTTTTTCCACATGGCGGAATCTTTTTCCTTTTCTTTTCCACTTCTGGAGCATAGTTTACCTCATCTTTTCCTCTTATTTAGACTGTTCTTTCACCGCATACGTATGCACCCGGTCGCTCTTCTGGCTGTATGCCTCTCCCTCGGAATAATACTCCTCCGATGTCGTGGAAAAACGCGTAATCGTCTCTTTCACACGCTCTCCCGCCGTTTGCTGGTGGAGAAACAGCGCTGCAATCATCAGAATCACAAATATATCCAGAATCAGTACCGCCGCATTTGCCACGATGCCAGGTAATTTTTTTATCCACATAGGCTTCCCTCTTTTCTGTCTCCATTGTAACAAAATGCTCCCGAAAACACAAGGAAAGCAGAGACCCCGGCGAACCGAAAATTCTCTGCTTTTCACAAATGACATATTTATTTTTTAACCTTGTTTCAATCCACAGTCGGTAATTTCACAGAGTCTGACATGTCAGCAGAATGCTGACTGTGGTTTGCCTCATGTCAGTGGGGGATACCGATTTCTCTCCGCCCGCCACTGCTGTTAACTTTCTTATTTGCAATTCATCTCACCACCTATAGAGGTGGGAGAATCCTTGCTATTATTTGTTGAAGGGTTTACTCCTCGGTATCATCCTTTGACGGAATCATTTCCTCAAAGTCGAAGTCGAGCATCGGCTCTTCCTCTTCAGCTGACGGTTCTTCAACCGGAGCTTCTGCTGCCGGAATTTCGTCCTCAAGATCTTCGGTCAGAATCAGATCCTCGTCCTCTTCTTCCTCGATCATGCTGTCGGTATTCAGATGAATGTTGCTGTAGCACTTCATACCGGTACCGGCCGGGATCGGTTTACCGATGATAACGTTCTCTTTCAGACCTACCAGGTGGTCAACTTTACCTTTGATAGCGGCATCGGTCAGAACCTTGGTGGTCTCCTGGAAGGATGCTGCAGACAGGAAGGAATCGGATGCCAGGGATGCTTTGGTAATACCAAGCAGAACCTGTTTTCCTTCTGCCGGCTCTTTGCCTTCTGCGATCAGCGCTTTGTTGGTCTCATCATACTCCAGGAAGTCTACCATGTCGCCCGGAAGGAATTCGGTATCTCCGTTTTCCTCGATGCGGATCTTCTTCAGCATCTGGCGAACGATAACCTCGATGTGCTTATCGTTGATTTCTACACCCTGCAGACGGTAAACTCGCTGTACCTCGCGGAGCATGTAATCCTGAACGGCACGTACGCCTTTGATCTTCAGGATATCGTGCGGGTTTACAGAACCTTCGGTCAGCTCGTCTCCGGCTTCCAGAACCGTTCCGTCAGCGATCTTGATACGGGATCCGTAAGGGATCAGGTATGTCTTGGATACGCCATCGTCCGGATTGGTAACCACGATTTCGCGTTTTTTCTTGGTGTCTTTGATCTGTGCAACACCAGGGATCTCGGTGATGATAGCAAGTCCTTTCGGCTTTCTTGCCTCGAAAAGCTCCTCGACACGAGGAAGACCCTGTGTGATATCTCCACCGGCAACACCACCGGTATGGAAGGTACGCATGGTCAGCTGTGTACCAGGCTCACCGATCGACTGTGCTGCGATAATTCCGACAGACTCACCAACCTGTACTGCCTCGCCGGTTGCCATGTTGGCACCATAGCATTTTGCGCAGATTCCGTTACCGGAACGGCAGGTAAGAATGGTACGGATTTTTACTTTTGTATAATGCTCACCGTTCTCGTTGATGCCGTCTTTGATGACACGGGCAGCACGTTTCGGGGTGATCATATGGTTTGCTTTTACAATGACGTTGCCGTCTTTGTCTTTGATCGTCTCGCAGGAGAAACGGCCTGTGATACGATCCTGCAGACTCTCGATCTGCTCTTTTCCGTCTGTGAACTCGCTGACCCACATACCCGGAATTTCGTCCTTGCCCTCGGCACAGTCGATTTCACGGATGATCAGGTCCTGAGAAACGTCTACCAGACGACGGGTCAGGTAACCAGAGTCGGCGGTACGAAGCGCGGTATCGGACATACCTTTTCGTGCTCCATGTGCGGACATGAAGTATTCCAGTACCTGAAGACCTTCACGGAAGTTTGACTTGATCGGCAGCTCGATGGTGTGTCCGGTTGTATCGGCCATCAGTCCTCGCATACCGGCCAGCTGTTTGATCTGCTTATCGGAACCACGGGCTCCGGAGTCAGCCATCATGAAGATGTTATTGTATTTATCCAGTCCGTCGAGCAGTGCTTTTGTCAGCGCATCGTCGGTCTTCTTCCAGGTATCTACAACCTCTTTGTAACGCTCTTCGTCTGTAATCAGACCACGTTTGAAGTTTCTTGTAATCTTGTCTACCGTTGCCTGTGCTTCGGCGAGCATCTCCGGCTTCTGCGGCGGCACGGTCATATCGGAAATGGATACGGTCATGGCTGCACGGGTGGAGTATTTATATCCGGTTGCCTTGATATAGTCCAGAACCTCTGCGGTTTTGGTAGCTCCGTGTGTATTGATAACTTTTTCCAGAATCTGTTTCAGCTGTTTCTTTGCAACGAGGAAATCAACCTCAAGCGCAAGCTCGTTACCCGGAACCGTACGGTCTACGTATCCCAGATCCTGCGGCAGAATCTCATTGAAGAGGAATCTTCCGAGTGTGGAGCTTACGTTCTGCTGCATTACAGTACCATCTTCCATCTCTTTTTCGCAGCGGATGGTAATCTTGGTCTGCAGGGTAATGTATCCGTTCTCGTATGCCAGGATGGCTTCGTTCATATCGCGGAAGAAGCTTCCTTCGCCCTTCTCGCCCGGACGCTCCTGTGTCAGATAGTAGATACCAAGAACCATATCCTGGGAAGGAACGGCTACCGGACCACCATCGGACGGTTTCAGCAGGTTGTTCGGCGAAAGAAGCATGAAACGGCACTCTGCCTGCGCTTCTACAGACAGCGGCAGATGGACAGCCATCTGGTCACCGTCGAAGTCGGCGTTGAATGCGGTACAAACCAGCGGGTGCAGCTTAATCGCTTTACCTTCTACCAGAATCGGCTCGAACGCCTGGATACCCAGACGATGCAGCGTAGGGGCACGGTTCAGCATAACCGGATGCTCTTTGATGACGTCCTCGAGAACGTCCCATACCTGCGGCTCGAGTTTCTCGACCATTTTCTTTGCATTTTTGATGTTATGTGCAGTGCCGTTGGAAACCAGCTCTTTCATAACGAACGGTTTAAACAGCTCGATTGCCATTTCTTTCGGCAGACCGCACTGGTAAATCTTCAGTTCCGGTCCTACGACGATAACAGAACGGCCGGAGTAGTCAACACGTTTACCAAGAAGGTTCTGACGGAAACGGCCGGATTTACCTTTCAGCATGTCGGACAGAGATTTCAGAGGACGGTTTCCAGGACCGGTTACCGGACGGCCGCGGCGGCCGTTGTCGATCAGGGCATCAACTGCCTCCTGGAGCATACGTTTCTCGTTGCGCACGATGATATCCGGCGCACCGAGCTCCAGCAGTCTCTTCAGACGGTTGTTACGGTTGATGATACGGCGGTACAGGTCATTCAGGTCGGATGTTGCAAAACGTCCTCCGTCAAGCTGTACCATAGGACGCAGATCCGGCGGAATAACCGGAACCGCATCAAGAATCATCCACTCCGGACGGTTTCCGGACTCACGGAATGCCTCAACAACCTCAAGTCTCTTGATGATGCGGGCTCTCTTCTGTCCGGTAGAATCTTTAAGACCTGCCTTTAATTCAGCAGACTCTTTTTCCAGATCGATTGCCATCAGAAGCTCTTTGATGGATTCCGCACCCATACCTGCACGGAAGCTGTTTCCGAACTCCTCTCTGGCATCCTGGTATTCTTTCTCGGTCAGAACCTGTTTGTACTGTAATTTGGTATCGCCTGCATCAAGAACGATGTAGTTTGCGAAATACAGAACCTTTTCCAGAGTTCTCGGAGACAGATCCAGGATCAGTCCCATACGGGACGGAATTCCTTTGAAATACCAGATGTGGGATACCGGAGCTGCCAGCTCAATGTGTCCCATACGCTCACGGCGCACACTGGATTTTGTTACTTCTACGCCGCATCGGTCGCAGATTACGCCTTTGTAGCGAATTTTCTTATATTTACCGCAATGGCACTCCCAGTCTTTGCTTGGTCCGAAGATTCTTTCACAGAACAGACCGTCTTTTTCCGGTTTCAGCGTTCTGTAGTTGATGGTCTCCGGTTTTTTTACCTCGCCATGGGACCACTCCCGGATTTTCTCCGGGGAGGCAAGTCCTATTTTGATGGCATCAAAGCTCATCTGGTAATTTTCTTTTTTTGCTGTTTCTGGCATTTGATTACCCCTTTCCTCGCAAAGCGAAGATCTACAAGTTACATGTCATCATCTGAACTTTCATCCAGATCAAGATAAGAGTCTTCTTCTTCATCCTCTTCCACATCTACCATTTCTTCTCCGTCAAACTCTTTCTTGGAGAATCCATAGTCACCAAATCTCTCGTCCTCTCTGTCAGAGTAACGGTCTCCCTCGATGATGTGGTTCAGATTGGTATCACCGTAATCAACTGATTCCATAATTTTAACTTCGGTATTGTCATCACGCAGTACGCGGACATCGAGTGCCAGGGACTGCAGCTCTTTCAACAATACTTTGAAGGATTCCGGAATACCAGGCTCCGGAATATTGTCGCCCTTGATGATGGCTTCGTATGTCTTCACACGGCCAACCACATCGTCAGACTTCACAGTCAGGATCTCCTGCAGCGTGTAGGATGCACCGTACGCCTCAAGAGCCCAAACCTCCATCTCTCCGAAACGCTGTCCACCGAACTGAGCTTTACCACCCAGAGGCTGCTGTGTAACGAGGGAGTATGGGCCGGTAGAACGTGCATGGATCTTATCGTCTACCAGGTGATGCAGTTTCAGGTAATGCATGTGTCCGATTGTCGTTCTTCCATCGAACGGCTCACCGGTACGTCCGTCGCGGAGCTGTACCTTACCGTCTCTTGCGATATCAACACCCTTCCACAGTTCTCTGTGATCCAGATGCTCTTCCAGATACTGATATACTTCCGGAAGCAGAATATCTTTATATTTCTCGGAGAATGCATCCCATTCCATGTTTACATAATCGTTTGCCAGTTCCAGGGTATCCTGAATATCTTTCTCGTTTGCGCCGTCGAAAATCGGGGTGGATACGTTAAATCCAAGCGCTGCTGCTGCAAGGCTTAAGTGGATCTCCAGCACCTGTCCGATGTTCATACGGGACGGCACACCCAGAGGGTTCAGCACGATGTCCAGCGGACGTCCGTTCGGCAGGAACGGCATATCCTCTACAGGAAGCACACGGGAAACGACACCCTTGTTTCCGTGACGACCAGCCATCTTATCGCCGACAGAGATTTTTCTCTTCTGTGCGATGTAGATGCGGACTGCCTGGTTTACTCCAGGAGAAAGTTCGTCGCCGTTTTCACGGGTAAATACTTTGGCGTCCACGATGATACCATACTCACCGTGCGGTACTTTCAGGGAAGTATCACGTACTTCTCTTGCTTTCTCGCCAAAGATGGCACGGAGCAGACGCTCCTCTGCGGTCAGCTCAGTCTCTCCCTTCGGAGTTACTTTTCCGACCAGAATATCACCGGCACGTACCTCTGCACCGATGCGGATGATTCCACGCTCGTCCAGGTCTTTTAAGGCTTCATCGCCGACACCCGGAACGTCTTTTGTGATCTCTTCCGGTCCAAGCTTGGTGTCACGGGCCTCTGCCTCGTACTCCTCGATGTGGATGGAAGTGTAAACATCATCCTGTACCAGACGCTCGCTAAGAAGAACGGCGTCCTCGTAGTTATATCCTTCCCAGGTCATAAATCCGATCAGCGGGTTTTTACCAAGTGCAAGCTCGCCCTGGTAAGTAGACGGACCGTCTGCGATTACTTCGCCGGCCTCTACATGGTCACCTTTAAATACGATCGGTTTCTGGTTGTAGCAGTTGCTCTGGTTGCTTCGCATGAATTTGGTCAGATGGTAAACATCTTTTGTTCCGTCATCATTGTTCATGCGGATCTCGTTGGAGCAGGAGTAGGAAATGGTTCCTGCTTTTTTTGCAACGACGCAGACACCGGAGTCTACGGCTGCTTTTGCTTCGATACCGGTTCCTACTACAGGAGCATCGGTGATCATCAGCGGTACGGCCTGACGCTGCATGTTGGATCCCATCAGCGCACGGTTCGCATCGTCGTTCTGAAGGAACGGGATCAGCGCCGTAGCAACGGAGAATACCATCTTCGGAGACACGTCCATGTAATCAAACATGTGCGGCTCGTAGGACTGGGTCTCATCCAGATAACGTCCGGAAACGTTCTTGTTGATGAAGTGTCCTTCTGCATCCAGCGGCTCATTTGCCTGTGCTACATGGTAATTATCCTCTTCATCTGCGGTCATGTAGACTACTTCGTCTGTAACACGCGGATTTTTCGGATCTGATTTGTCAATTCTTCTGTATGGAGCCTCAACGAAGCCATACTCGTTGATGCGCGCATACGATGCCAGAGAGTTGATAAGACCGATGTTCGGTCCCTCAGGAGTCTCGATCGGGCACATTCTTCCGTAATGGGAGTAGTGAACGTCTCGAACCTCGAATCCGGCACGGTCACGGGACAGACCGCCAGGTCCAAGGGCGGAAAGACGTCTCTTGTGCGTCAGCTCTCCAAGCGGGTTGTTCTGATCCATGAACTGGGACAGCTGGGAAGATCCGAAGAACTCTTTGATTGCAGCTGTAACCGGTTTGATATTGATCAGGGACTGCGGAGAAATTCCGTCGATGTCCTGTGTTGTCATACGCTCACGTACCACACGCTCCATACGGGACAGACCGATGCGGTACTGGTTCTGAAGCAGCTCACCTACGGCACGGATTCTACGGTTGCCCAGGTGGTCGATATCATCGGCATTTCCTGCGCCGTATTCCAGATGCATGTTGTAGTTGATGGAAGCGAAAATATCTTCCTTTGTGATATGTTTCGGAATCAGGTCGTGGATGTCACGTTTGATCGCCTGTTTGATCTCTTCGATATCGGTATTCTCCTCCAGGATCTTTTCCAGAACCGGATAGTATACTTTCTCGTTGATGCCAAGCTCTTCCTCGTCAACATCTACCCATGCTTTCAGATCTACCATTAAGTTGGAAAGAACTTTTACGTTTCTCTCCTCGGTCTGGATCCATACATACGGTACTGCTGCGTTCTGAATCTTGTCTGCGAGTTCCAGAGTAACGGTGGTGCCTTTTTCTGCAAGGATTTCACCGGTGGACGGATCTACAACATCCTCAGCGAGGATCTGGTTGCGGATACGGCTGCGCAGCGCAAGTTTCTTGTTGAATTTATAACGGCCTACCTTTGCCAGGTCATAGCGACGCGGGTCAAAGAACATGCTCATGATGAGGCTCTCTGCATTTTCTACTGCGAGAGGCTCGCCCGGACGAATTTTCTTGTACAGCTCGAGAAGACCTTCCTGATAGTTGGTGGAAGTATCTTTGGTGAAGCTTGCAAGAATCTTCGGCTCTTCACCGAACAGCTCTACGATCTCTGCATTGGAGCTTACTCCAAGTGCACGGATGAGGACTGTGATCGGAACTTTTCTGGTACGGTCTACGCGGACATAGAAGACGTCGTTGGAATCGGTCTCGTACTCCAGCCATGCTCCACGGTTCGGGATTACGGTACAGGAGAACAGTCTCTTTCCGAGCTTATCATGTGCGATGCCGTAATAAATACCAGGGGAACGTACCAGCTGGCTGACGATTACTCGCTCTGCACCATTGATAACGAATGTTCCTGTTGCTGTCATCAACGGCAGATCACCCATGAAAATTTCGTGCTCTGTGATCTCGTCTTTTTCCTTATTATATAATCTTACTTTTACCTTTAACGGTGCCGCATAAGTAGCGTCACGCTGTTTACACTCTTCGATTGAGTATTTTACGTCATCTTCACACAGTGTAAAGTCTACGAATTCAAGGCTCAGCCGTCCGCCGTAGTCGGAGATTGGTGAAATGTCATCAAAGACTTCCTTGAGTCCGCTTCTCAGGAACCAGTCATAGGAATCCTTCTGGACTTCAATCAAGTTGGGCATTTCCAATACTTCTTTTTGTCTCTGGTAACTCATTCGCATACTTTTTCCGGTAGGTATCGGACGTATTCTGTTTTTCTCCATTGACGTTGTCACCCCTTGTGTTATAATATATTTATTACCGCTCATGCCTGAACAAAAGGTTTTAGGCATATCTTGCCATAATAGTGCATTTTCTAGATTATCATGTTTTTTCAAGTGTGTCAACAAAACAGATTGTATTTTTTTAGTACAATCTGTTTTTTACTGGTTTTTCCGCCGGGACCCTGTTAGAATAGTACTTTAGATGTGATTGAAAACACTGAATTTTCAGAAAAAAGCCGCCTGTTTGATTTTATTTGTCAAATCAAACAGGCGACTTTTTTTATTTGTCAAAGCGGATATTCGCAATCCGATCCAGATTCCGCTTATGCCGCATTGAACTGTTCCTTTTAATGCTGAATATTGTCGGTCATCATGTCCATAAAGCTCCATGGCTTCAGAACTTTGTTGATTTCCGCAAAGACTTTATCGTCATAGTTGTGTTTTACTTCGGTCTTTTTATCAAACACCATGGTATCCGCATCCTCTGCTTCTGTTTCCGGCCAGTGCGGGAGTCCCTCGTGATCCGGGGTTCCGTTCTTTGCAAAGGCGAGCAGGGCGCCAAAGATTTCGCTTTCCAGTTTATCACTGACATCCGGGATTCCGCAGATTTCTACGAGATCGCTATTGCCGAAGAAATACGGGATGTCGGAGCAGTGCCATGCCGGTTTGCCGTTCTGGAACGGGAATTCCAGGGCGAAGTTGTAGAGATATGCTTTGCCGCCGCCTTTTGCGAACAGTTTGGCAAGTTTTACGGTAGGCTCACGCATTGCGCGGTCGATCGCAAGAACATCTACACCGTTCTTCTCCGGATATGCTTCTTTGAAAGCGTCCAGAACCTTTTCGGCATTGTCTCCATAAACCTTTTTGAGGATTTCCAGAATCTCTTCCGCTGTCAGTTTGTTCTTATCATAAGCTGCTGGTGCAAACGTTGCGAACTCGCCGTATACGGTTCCGATCATCATCGGAATCTGATGTGCATGCTCACGGAAGCCTGCGTCGAATGGATTTCCGCAGAAGTAATCGCCCTTTTTCGGGCCGCCGCCGATGTAGCCGCCATTCTGTGCGATAGCCGGGGATACCTTTGCATATGCTGCGGCAAGCTGCGGATACGGTACGGTTTCCAGCTGCGCCACATCATCAAAGCCAAGCTCTTTCATCATTGCCGTGACAATCTCTGTTCCGTCTTTTTCTCCTGCGCCGAGCGGATCCCCTTCCATCACACCGCTCATGACAAGGCCTTTCTGGAACAGGCCGTCTGCTGATGGAATCTGCATCAGGTCAATCACCTTCATTCCGCCGCCGGACTGGCCGAAAATGGTTACATTCTCCGGATCGCCGCCGAACAGGGCGATATTGTCATGTACCCACTGCAGGGCTGCTACCATATCGGCGTGGCCTGCGTTTGCGGAGTTTTTGTATTTTTCCCCAAACGGAGACAGATCCAGATATCCTAAAATATTCAGTCTGTGGTTGACAGAAACAAGAATCGAATCACCTTTCTTTGCGATGCTGACGCCGTCATACGCAACCTGCTCAATGGAAGATCCCGCTGCGTATCCACCGCCGTGGAACCATACGAGAACCGGTTTTTTGGCTTCCGGATCGAGTTTGTTTGTCCAGATATTTAAGGACTGGCAGTGCTCATCCTGCGGCCAGTAGCGGTGCGGAACCATAAGCTCGCCGTTCGGTGTATCCTGATTCTGGAGCGGGCATACAAAACCATAGTTTGTTGCGTCTTTTACGCCATTCCATTTGGACGGAACCGGCATCTGGAAACGGTCTGCGTATGCATACGGAATTCCTTTGTAAATGTAAACACCGTCATAAAAATAACCTTTTAAATCGCCGGATGTGGTATGCAGCACCGGCACGCCATCGTAATCAAATATTTTCCCCATTTTGAAATACCTCTTTTCTGTAGAATTTAGCATTTATGTTGTTTTCAGTATAAACAATATTTTCGTCCTTTTCTACTCGAATTACCGCAAGATCTTCTTATATTGTTGCTTTTTTTCCACTCTTTCTCTGTATTCTCCCACCGCGAGTGCAATTTTTTGAAGATTTTACAGAATCTGCTCCACCTCAATCAGCGCCGTCTCGTGCGGCTCCAGGCGTTCCTGCACCGTGAGGCTGCCTTCCGGGTCGGTTTCCTGCTCCCAGACACGGTATTCCGGGTCCGCACTGTGGCACAGCATCGCGCGCTCCATCCGGTTCATCCGCTCCGGAGCTCCCATCCGCACCCACGCATCGTAGCTGCTGCCGTGCTCTTTCGTCACTTTATACAGCCGCAGGCAATATTTTCCCGGTTCCAGTCCGGTCAGCTTCACTGAAAAGGTCCGGATTTCCCCCATATTGAATACGCGGTAACGGTCCGTGCGGGAAATATTCACGGCATGGCGGTAGCGGTACAGCATATCGTAGTGAACATAGTTGTACAGGTAAATCTGGCTTTGGTTTTTCTCCGGCTCCGTGCTGATAAAATAGCCGTCCCCACGCTTCACCAGACGAGATCCCATTCTGCCGAGCAGCCGCAGCGCAGTGCAGACCGCCTTTGGAATGCCGTTCATCGTGAACAGCCCAAAACCTCCATGATACGTTTCCCGCGCCGGAAATACTTCATCTAAACGGTCATTGACCGAGAAATACGCAATTCCCTGCAGCGCCTCTTCATTTTCCAGAAGATTTTTAAACAGCCATGCCGCTTTATAACAGGTATCGTTGCACAGATCCCTCTGCCAGATGTTGCTGCTGCACTCATCCACCAGAACCGGCAGTGCACCAAGCCCAGCCTTCTGCAGCAGACCTTTTACCTTCTCCCCGCGGTTCCGCAGAAAATCCGGGTCGCGGCTCACAATCATATTGATGCTCTCGTTGTTCTGGATCAGATTCATTTTCTCCTCTTCCTCTCCATAGATCACCGTGCCAAACGAGCGGAATGCAAAAATTTCCGGCACACATTCCTTTTCCTTCATAGTTTCGATAAAGGCTTTGAGATGTTCCTCCGGTCCAAGGCCAAAGGAAAGACATGTTACAAGATCCGGGCTCACACGTTTCATCTCCTCGTACGATGCTTTCCACGTCCCAAAGAACTCATCTCCTCCATCAATCGTGATCACGTCTCCGCTGATCCACGGGTTGAAAATCCAGCGCCGCATCTGGTTGATTCCATACCGTTCCCTTAGATGTTCCATCAGGTTTTTAATCAGCATGCGCCACTCAGCCAGATCTCGCGGAGAGCTGCTTAGCGCCGGACGCATCGTTCTTCCCGGGTCTGTTTTTGCCAGCAGCAACGGCATATGACCGAATTCCAGCAACGGCTTCGCTCCCGTGGAAAGGATGAAATCGATCACCTCATCAATATAGTTCCAGCAGAACTGAATCTCGCCCCACATATTCCGCCGAAATACGCACATATCATCATCAAGAATTCCTTTTACGCGGATCAGCTCATAGCCGAGCTCCTGCACCAGCTGTTCCAGCTCATCCTGCACCTCGCGGTTCAGCACACTTGCCGCATAGCCAGCATTGATCACGCGCTTCCAGTGGCCTGCCACTCTTGGTTTCCGTCCGTTTACTGCCACCGTCACGGAAACGGCACTCTCATTTGTCGTCTCAATCTCCTGCTCCGTGACCGCTGCATACTGCAGGAGACTCTGGAAAATATCATGGTCTCCCGCCGCCTCTTCCCGCTCTTTTCCTTTCTTTTCACGCTGTTTTACTGTATATTCCATCTGCTTCCGGTATTCGCTCGGTGTCATACCGCGGTATTTGCGGAATGCGCGGATCATCGCCGTCTCATTGACAAATCCATTGTGATAGGCAATCTCCGTCAGCGTTGCGCCGCTGTGCATTTCCTGTACGGCATGCGCCAGGCGCACCTGCGTCACGTACTCCCGAAATGATACACCGAAATACTGCGGAAAACTCCGTGAAATATAGGCACGGCTCAGATAAAGATGATCCGCCATATCCTCCAGCGTAATCTCTTCCCGGCAATGCTGCAGAATATAGTCTGATGCCTGCTGAATGCGTTCCCGTCCGCCCCGGCCCTGTTCCACCTTTTCCCCGGATGTAAAGTAAGAAAGCAGATCCTCCAGAAGCGCCGTCACACGGCTTTTCATATAGATCGGTTGTTCCTCATTATTCTTGTACATCTCAAGAAAGATCCGTGCCATATCCCGCCGGATCAAGTCAAATTTTTCCTGCTGATCTTCCATATAAAAAAACGACTGACATTTGACTTCACATTTCAGCAGCTTAATGTGAAATGAAGCAATCGTCTCCGCTGAAACGCAGAGCGACAGGGCAAGTCCGTCTTCGTCCAGATCCAGGTCACAGATCTGAAACCGGTTGATCGCAAAGATAGATCCCATCGGGAGATTGTGAACTTCCCCGTCCTCGTAGCTGACTCTTCCCCTCCAACGAAGCAGAAATAAAAGTTCAAAATCCGGATTCCACAGTTCCCGTTTCTTCTCCGGCCGGAGTAGCCGAAAACGGAATCCCGGCATTTCCTGTTTTGTTCCTCTCATCATTATGTCTTCGTCTCTGTTGTCTCTTTCCATTCCACACCTCATAATAGATTTTTTTCTATTGTATTGTACCACAAAAAAGATCCCACAAAAAGATCTTCTCCTTTTGTGGGACCGATTTTTCGGTTTTTGTTTTAGTTTTTGCAATTATTCCTTCACCTTCAGAACCAGACACTGATACGGCTGCAGACGGATCGTTTCCTCGCCTGCCTCGCAGGTGTCATAGTTATTCAGAAGTACTTCTTCGATTGTATCTGTAAATGGCAATGTAATGCCATCCGCAAGAGAAGTAGTAAGGATCAGAATATTATTCTTCTCATCCTTCCTGCGATACGCCAGAACGCCGCTCACCGTCTCGTATTCCGGAATCAGCGTTCCGTAGAGGAAGGTTTCTTCCAGATCTTCACGTCGTCTTACTGCCACCATTTTGCGGTAGAACCACAGCAGGGAATCAGGATCTTTTTCCTCGGCCTCATAGTTCAGTTCCGTATAGTTTTTATTCACCGGGAACCACGGTGTACCTGTTGTGAATCCCGCCTCAGCAGATGCATCCCACTGCATCGGAGTTCTGCTGTGCTCGCGGCTCTCGCGGTTGATCTGCTCGAGCGCTTCCGCATCCGTTTTTCCTTCGGCAATCAGGCGGTCGTAAATAGCAAAGGTCGGTTTATCGACGAATCCCTGAATGGACTGTTTCGGATCGTCGCGCATGCCGATTTCCTGTCCCTGATACAGGAACACAATACCCGGCAGGAAGAAATTGGTGACCGGAAGCATCTTTTCGCTGTAGCGGTTCTGGTCCTCCGGCATCAGGAACCGGTCGATGATGCGCGTTTTGTCATGGTTTTCGAGGAAGTTGCAGAGCATGCCGCGGCCATCCACGATTTTCTGCGCCGCAAAAAGCTGATCGCGATAATCGTCAAACAACGCCACGGTATTGCCCCATTTCGGGTTACGCACATTGTCGAGGGTGTGACAAAAATCGAAAACGGACGAGAAACTGCCGTTTTCCCCGATCACATCCTCCACATCCTCCGGTCCCATGTGATCGTACTCTCCGATCGTCAGCGCATCGGTCGGCGCAAAGGTGCGCTCCTTCATTTCACACAAGATATCAGCAAGACCGTCTACGTTGTTAAAATACTCGAACGCCATATTGTACTCGTCCGGTCCATCCGGCGGAAGGTTGGTGTACTGATAATTCTTTTTCAGATGGCTGATCGCATCAAGACGGAATCCGCCAAGTCCCAGATCCATCCATTTTAAAATCATCTCATAAATTTCTTCCCGCAATTCCGGATTCTCCCAATTGAGATCCGGCTGCTCTTTTGTGAAGATGTGGAGGTAATACAGGTTATCATATCCCGGTACTTTCTCCCATGCGCTGCCGCCAAAAATCGACCGCCAGTTGTTCGGCTCTTTGCCGTCTTTTCCTTCCCGGAACACATAATACTTTCCGTACTTTCCAAACGGATCTTGGAGTGCCGCCTGAAACCACGCATGCCGGTCAGAGGAATGATTCACGACAAGATCCATCAGGATGCGGATGCCGCGTTTTTTTGCCTCCGCGATCAGCTCCTTCATGTCCTCCATCGTTCCAAACGACGGGTCGATATCCATGTAATCGGAAATATCGTATCCGTTATCCACCATCGGGGATGCAAACACCGGGCAGAGCCAGATGACATTGGCTCCCAGCTTTTCTATTTTGTCAAGATGACGGATCACGCCTTTCAGATCTCCGATGCCGTCCCCGTTGGTATCCTGAAAACTCTTCGGATAAATCTGGTATCCAACCGTTTTGTGCCACCACTTTTTCTCCATTGCTTTTCTCCTGTTCATTTTGTTTTTATAATGCGGGCCGTTCTTTAGGTTTACCGCAAAACCTATAGTGTTTTCACTATATCACAAAAGAATGGATTATGCTACTTTTTCTTTTTGATTTTTCCCGATGTCCGCTTTACCGTTACGGCTCACTGTTTTTTCATCAGCGGCAAAATCACGCAGGAAGCAGCTTTTCCGCCCATATGAATGGTCTGATGTGCAATTTTATTCTCCGTTTTTTCCGACCACAGCCCTTTCTGATTGCTGTGAACATGATACTGCGGGAAGTCGGAGGAGGAAACATCTACACGAATGCGGGAACCCTTTGGAATCGTGTATACAATATTCCACATAGTAATCTGTACCTCTGCCACGCTGCCCGGTTCATAGGCTCCGGCCTCCGTTTTTCCCTGCTCCAATGTTGCAATCGAGGAACGAATGTTGTACGCTTTTCCTTCCGGCGTTACCTCCATGATTTTAGCGGTAAATGCCGTATCCTCGCAGTCACTTTCCACAAACAGACGGACGGAAGCTTTTCCGTTCAGCGTAAAAGTTTCTTCCAGCGGTTCTGATACAAAACTCAGGACATCCTCACGATAGTCCGGTTCCGGCTGAAGATGGCTGCCGATCTGCGGCATCGTATGCAGAAGGGCTTCTCCGCCGATACTCTCGACCGGAGTGGCCGGGTCAAACGTGTAGTTTCTCGTTTTTCCCCGTTCCGGCGCGTCTTCCCGCAGTGTTTTCTCATCCAGATACAGCGTCATGCTTCCCGCAGTTCCTTCTTCTCCCAGTCCGTCGGACACGATGTCAATCCACCGGTCCGCTCCGATTTCATAGGCACGGATCCGCTGTGTTGGGATTTCTTTTTGTTTCAGCGTCAGCTCAAACCATTCCAGCATCTTTGGAATTTCTTCATTCTGCGGGTGCAGCACCTCTTTATCTTCAAGACAAATCTGGAAAAAGTGGTTCCATGCACCGATTTCCAGCCAGCTGTGCTGTTTCGTCTCCTCATTCAGTCGCTCCCACGTTTTCATACTGCTGCCGTGGTGATGATCGTACCAGCCGCTTAAAAGATAAATCGGAACCTTCGTTTTTGATGGAATTTCCCGCAACTGTTTCCACCAGCCCGTCTGCCAGAGTGCCGCATCCGGGCTCGGGCTTGTGATGTATTCGCGGTAGGACGGAACACGCTGTCCCCACAGCGCCTTGTCCACTTCAATCTGCGGCAGATAACGGCAGCTTTCGCGATAGTCAGCATTCACTGGTTTTTCCGCATTTTCCATCGACCATGCGGTCAGGATATCGTGGCGGAAGCAGCCCTTCTCGTAGGCTGATACAAAACGATCCGTTCCATAGTCCTCCAGAAACATTGCGGCAACTTTCCCCTCCGCGGCATCAGCGAACGCCCAGCCGGTCATGCTTGTGTAGGAATGGCCCCAGTAGCCTAAGATTTCGCACCATGGCTGCTCCACAAGGTAATCCATGGTGTCAATGCCATCGTTCCGCTCATTGATGTTTGGCTCCCATTTTCCTTCCGACTGCTCTCTGCCGCGGCAATACTGGTAGACATACACATAACCTCTGCACGCCAGTCCCTCACCGTAGGCACGGTGAATACGGTCGTTGCCCGGATAGCAGGTACGAGTCAGGATGACGGGATATTTCTTGTTTTCTCCTGATCCGCCTTCCCTTGGAAAATAATAGATTGTATGCAGCTTCACACCATCGCGCATCTCGATCTGGCTGTCTTTTCTTTCAAACGCTGCACAGCTTTCGGAAACGCCGCTTTTCGCAAACTGTTCCTCCACGCGTTTTACCGCAGCCGCCATAAAATCTTCTGCCATTGCCCTAGACCTCCATTTCCAGCAGTGCCATGCCGAGTGTCTTTCCATGTTTGTCCAGCGCCAGCGATCTTGTGACACCGCCGCCGAGTGTCTTGTCGAGGACAAAGTTCAGCGCATGGATTCCGTCCAGTTCGTAGCGGGTTACTTTTCCGTGGCAGATTTCGCGGAAGTATTCTGCTACGCGTGCTTCTGTTACTTTTTCTTTCAGCATTTCATAATTGTTCTCATCATATGGGATCACCGAAATATTGGAGATCTCGCCTTTATCGCCTGTTCTTGCATGTGCAATCTCTTTTAATTTCATCGCCTTATACCTCCCGGAATGTGACTTTTGCTTCTACTGCATCGCGCGGCACAAAAATTGAGCAGACCGAGACAATCTCGGACACCCGTTTCACTGCTCCGCCGCCTCCTGCGGGACCGTTGGTATAGAGAGCCTCCACCTCGTTTGCCAGCAGAACGGCATTTTTCCGGTCTTTCGTTCTGCCTGCGGCGCGGAGACGCACTTCACACAGAGTTCCACTTCCGATCTTCTTGGAAATTGCATCACGATACAGGGAATTGCATCCGATAAAATCAGTACGGTACTCTTCCAGCTCGATGCCTGTCAGTTCAATCCGCTTCTCCAGAATCTCCGCCGCCAGCTCCGCCCGTGCCATACAGTTGCTTCCGCCGTAGGAAATTTCACCCTCACCGATGAAGCAGTCCTTGTAGCCGACGCTCACTTTCAAAGTTTCCGGTCTTCCATGCGTTGTCGCATGCTCGGCGCGAACCTGGTTTTCCCCGATCTGCCGGAACGTCACCTTTGAAAAGTCCGCTGTTGCATCCGGGGTCAGGTAAGCCTTTGGGTTGTGGATTTCGTAGATCATCTGCTCTTTACAGGTATCCACACTCACCAGTCCGCCACTTCCCTCGACCTTTGTCACGGTAAATGCGCCTGTCTCGTCAATCTCAATGAGCGGAAATCCAAGTTTCCACAGATCCGGCACATCCTTGTAGCCCGGATCCGCAAAATAGCCGCCTGTCACCTGTCCGGCACACTCCAGCAGATGGCCTGCCAGAACCGCCTGTCCCATCTGATCCGGGTTGTCGTCAATGTTCCATCCGAACTCATGTACCAGCGGTCCGATCGTCAGTGCAGGATCGGAAACGCGACCGGTAATGACAAGATTGGCACCCTCTTCCAACGCTTTTGTGATGCCCTCCGCACCCATATAGACATTCGCAGAAATCAGAACATCTTTTTTCTCTTTTAACAGCGTGCCATCCTCCAGCACTTTTTCATTTTCATACTTATCCAGTTCGTCTGTAATATCATCGCCGGTCACACAGGCAATCTTCAATCCACCGACACCCAGTTTTCTGGCAATTTCACACGTCCGTTCTGCAGCAGATACCGGGTTGGCAGCTCCCATATTGGTAATAACTTTTACTTTGTTTTTCGCCATCAGCGGGAGAATTTTTTCCATTCGGTAGTCGAGCAGCTGGTTGTAACCCTTCGACGGATCTTTCTCTTTGTCCTGCTGCCCGATCGCAACGGTGCGTTCCGCCAGACACTCGAAAATAATGTAGTCCAGATTTCCTTTTTCCATCAGCTCCACTGCCGGCTCAATGCGGTCTCCCGCATAGCCTGCGCCGCTTCCGATTCTGATTTTTTTCATGTTCTATGGCCTCGCTTTCTTTGATCTGAGATCATTGTAATGCGATATCCGGGCAGATACTACAAAAGGGATCGTAATTTCTAAAATTTTAGAAATCATGATCCCTCTTTTATGTGAGTTCTGTTACAGCAAAGACAGAAAATACCACAAAGCCCCAAAGCTGCAGAAATTCCGGCATTTCATTCTCCTTCTGTCTTATTCTTTGATTTTATTGTATAACGTTGCCAGCGAAATTCCGAGTTCCTTTGCCGCTTTTTGCTTCCCCTCCATATCCCGTCCGTACAGCAACAACGTATTTTGGATCTCCTGCCGTTCAAAGCGGCGCACCCGCTCTTCCAGCGTCATGTGAGCCTCTGATTCCCGTTTTTCAAACTGTACGAGACTCGTCACAATTGAGATGCTTCCGCGGATCTGATGCTCTTCCCAGATCGGATAAACACTTGCAAAGTATTCCTGCGTTCCCTCTCTCCGCACCATTCCCTCGACCGGGATGCCGCTCCAAATGACTTCCGGAGCAATGGCAGATTTGCGGTAATCCGTGATTTTATGACCTTTCGCGGTTTCAAGCGGAACGCCGATGAAATCGCTGTAGACTTGATTGAAGAACACAATCCTGCTGTGCTGATCGCAGATCAGGATTCCCTGCTGTAAAGATTCCAGAACGGAATGTACCTGCATTTTTCGTTCCTCCCGTTTTCTCTTTCTGTACTCTCAGAGTCTTTCTGTCATGAGGATATTTAGCCCTTATACTCCTCCGTAAATATCTTGTATGAATAGATCACATTCTCAATTTTATCTCCACGGTCGCAATTACATTTTGATATCACATGGCATCACCATACCTTCCGGCAATTTTTAACTTTATTGCCACAAAGTATGGACTCACTTCAAAAAAACGCACGGCAGGAAATCCCGCCGTGCGTCCATAGATTCTGATTTACGCTTAAATTATTTAAGAGTAACTTTAGCGCCTTCAGCCTCAAGTTTAGTTTTGAGCTCTTCAGCTTCTGCTTTGGAAGCACCCTCTTTGAGGACTTTCGGAGCACCGTCAACTACTTCTTTAGCTTCTTTCAGGCCAAGTCCTGTAGCTTCACGTACAACTTTGATAACTTTAACTTTGTTCGGGCCAACCTCTGTCAGCTCTACGTCGAACTCGTCTTTCTCCTCAGCTGCTGCTACATCGCCTGCTGCTGCTGCAACTACAACGCCTGCTGCTGCGGATACGCCGAACTCTTCCTCACATGCTTTTACAAGATCGTTTAACTCTAATACAGATAACTCTTTGATAGCGTCAATAAACTCTGCGGTTGTTAACTTTGCCATTTTATTTTCCTCCTTGGATATTTTCTGAATAATGTTCTCAGGCTGCGTATTTCACGCTGCCCGCTTGAGGCTTAGGCCTCTGCTGCGCCGCCTTTGGACTCTGCGATCTGGTTGAGGACGCGAGCCAGGTTTGCGATCGGGGACTGGATGCTTCCAAGCAGTTTGCCAAGAAGTTCTTCTCTTGACGGAACGTTTGCCAGTGCTTCCATTCCAGCTTTGTCGTAGTAGTTTCCTTCTACAACACCAGAAACCATCTCCAGCTTCGGAGTGGTTTTTGCAAATTTAGCGATGATTCTTGCCGGAGCTGTTGCATCGTCCTTGCTGATTGCGATAGCGTTTGTACCATCCAGGTCTTTGGTAAGAGACTCAAAAGCAGTACCAGCGAATGCACGTTTCATCATTGTATTTTTGTATACTTTGTAATGAACGCCTGCTTCTCTTAACTCTTTACGCAGCTGAGTATCCTGAGCAACGGTTAATCCGCTGTAGTTTACCAGCAGCACGCACTGTGCGCCTTCTACCTGTGCGCTGATCTCTTCCAGGACCGGCTTCTTCAGATCGATTTTTGCATTGATTGCCATGATTGCACCTCCTTGTAGTATTTCGTACCTACGCTTTGGAAGTATAAAAAAAGCTCTTCGCGAAGATTGGCGAAGAGATCTCAAAATTCCATAACATGAACCTTGTGTAACTTCTCCTCGGCAGGCGTTTGAAACTTACGCCTTGCGGCACCTGCTGTCTTCGGCGTGATACAGGTGGTATGATATCATATGTGAGGCGGGTTGTCAAGATCAAAATGAATTTTTTTCATATTTGTGCAACTTCATCAAAATATACGTTCTGTTTTTTTCAAACCGTTTCTACACATATCATGTTATACTTATTTTGTTGTCTCACCTACACCAAGGCAACTTGGAAAGGAGGTGACGTTGTTGGAGCCTATTACTTCGCTTATTGTTTCCGTTATGGCAGGTGTGATTTGCCACCTCATCTGCAAATGGTTGGACGAAAACGATTAAAAGGACAACCAGCCTAAAAGTTTAAGCCGCTTTACGGAATAGAAAACCCCGGAGACTGCCATCTCCGGGGTTTTCGTTGTTGAAACCTTTTAGCTTCGCTTTGCCTACGGCAAGTATATCATATGCAGAATCGAATTTCAAGATTCCTCTCCCACATTTTTATTTCACTTTTACCAATCTCACCGCCATATACGATCTTGACGGCATGTCGATCGTGAATTCTCCGCTGTGGCGGCCTGCCGGGGTGATCGTCATGTTCCAGGTGTCGATGATTTCCGATGAAGACATCCTGAAGCTCAAAGATCTGCCGATCTGGTTTACACACGCAAAAACCGACCCCGTTGTCGTTCCGGATGACTTTGTCGTTCCGACCTATGAGCGTCTGGCAAAGGTCAACCCGAATGCACACTTTACCTACTGGGACAAGGTACTCGATCACACCGGAACCCAGAAAAATGCAGACGGCACCCCATTCGAATACATCGGCCACTGGTCCTAGATCCCGATGCTGAACGATGAGTGTGTCCTCGATTATGACGGCAAACCGGTTATGACGGACGGAAAAGAGACTCCGATTCTGGAGTGGATGGCTGCACAGAAAAAAGCATAACACAGCACTTGCCGGATTCTCCGCCTACGGCGGATTGTTGCAGTAAAAAAACAGATGGTATGAAATCGGACTTCAAAGCTGATTTCATACCATCTGTTTTTGTCTATTCTTGTCTTTTTTTCTCTGTTCTGTTTGATATCATCAACCGTGCAAGTCGGCTGATCTTTTTGAAAAGCTCTTGCCCCTACTGTTCTTTTCTTTTCAGCTCTTCATAAAATTTCTGCAGCACATAAAATGCCGGTTTGCGGTACTTTTTGTCCTCAGAGAGCAGCCCCTTCCGGTTATAATATTTCTGGATCAGGCTTGTTCTGCGCGGGCAGCGGAAGTCGTAGAGAATCCATGGGGTCATGCCCTTGATGTAGTCAATGTTCCGCAGCGTTGCAATCTGTTTTTCGTACACATCCGCCTGGCATTCCTCGGTTCCTTTGTCCGAGATGGTTCCATGGTGATGCGGCAGCGCGTCTGCGCCGAACTCCGTTACGATAACCGGCTTGTCCGGCTGGCTGTTTTCCATCAGTGCCGGCAGCATCGCAAAATCCGGGGTGTACCAGCCGCAGTACTCGTTGATGCCGATGATGTCAAGGTATTCCATCAGACGGTCCTCAATCTTATTTTTCGCAGCATTAACCAGGCAGGCCGCAGACACCATTCGCGTCTCATCCTCCCGATGCGCGCATTCTGCCAGTACGCTCATGAATTTCAGCCGTTCATCCGTATCGGCATTCTCATTTCCGACAGACCAGATGATCACGCTCGCGCGGTTCCAGTCACGGTTGATGAGTTCGCGGAGCTGATTCTGGGCATCCTCATATGTTTTTTCACGTTCAAAACGAATTGCCCAGTAAACCGGAATTTCCTCCCACAAAAGAAGCCCAAGCTCGTCGGCGAGTTTTGCCATTTCTTCGTTATGCGGGTAATGTGCAAGGCGCATGAAGTTGCATCCCAGTTCTTTCGCAATGCGGATATTTTCGATCCGTTCCTCTCTTGTCAGGCCTTTTCCGTTTTCCACGCTGTCTTCGTGGCAACTGATACCACGCAGGAAAACGGGCTCTCCGTTCAGCAGAATGTCTCTGCCGTTCACGCGAATTTCACGAAAGCCGACCCGGTCGCTGACGGTATCGGTTCCACAGGTTACTTTTACATCATACAGCTTCGGTTTTTCCGGTGTCCAAAGCTCCGGTTTTGCATCAAAAACAACTTCTCCGGCTCCGTTTTCCAGCTGGATTTTCCGGCTCACGCCAAGCTCCTCGATGACAAGCTCTGCCTTGGCTGTGATTTTTTCCGACAGTGTCACTTTCGCTATAACATGTCCAAATGTTCCGTCCGGCACAAGCGCAATTTTAAAAGTTTTGATATGGCATTTCGGAACACGGATCAGTGCGATATCGCGGTATACGCCGCAGTAGTTGAACCAGTCGGTATTCTCGGTCGGCACCTGCTCCGGCCGTCTCGTTCCGTCAACAGCAAGCACGATGCGGTTCTCCGCTTTCAGGTATTCTGTGATATTCCAGAACGCCGGTGTCGATCCGCCGCGATGCATACCGACGTATTTTCCGTTTAAGAAAACGCGGCACAGATAATTGGCTGCGCCCACCTTCAGAAAGACTGTTTCCTCTCGTTCTGCGATATAGGAAAATTTTCTCGTAAAGACCATTCTTCCCTCATACAGGAGATACATCGGATCGATGGTATTCCAGCTGCACGGAAGCTGCATCACCGGCCACTCGTCAAAGGAATAGTCGATTGGCACAGTGAAGCCTTTTTCGTCGCGGTATCTCTCTTTGTACCATTTCTGGCGCAGACAGGTATCGTACTGATCGACTGCATAATGCCAGCCGCCGTTCAGCAGCTCCTCTCTTCTTCCCCCTTCAAATATCATCGTGTCCACTGTGGCAAATCCCGTTTCGTACTGTTCGGTATAATCCTCGAGATGGATATCCGACATATACTTTTTCTCTTTTTTTGCTTCCATAAACTTTTCCCTCACTTCTCCAAACGATCCGAAACACGCTCTGCGAGTTTCTCAGGGTATCGCGGCAGTCGCCGGGTCTCGTGCTGACACGGACTTTGGCGCGGCACCACCCATTCCTTGTTTTTATTATAACGCTTTCACAGGAAAAATCTATGATCAAAACTGTTGAGGATATTGCAAAAATTGCGGTACCGCTTATTTTTCTTCGTTTTCGTTCTTTCCTTCCGCCGCCATCTGCCGCTTCCTCCGTGTCACAAGGCCACCGATCCGGCCCGTTTCTTTTGCCGTGAGTGATCGCCAGCCGTCATTCAGCACGCGTTCTAAAAGCCCCAGCTCACCTGCGATTTCGTATTTCATTTTCTCCTTCTCCGTCATATGTTCCAGATCAATTTTCTTCTGCCTTGCCATTTTTTCTGCACTCCTTTTCTCTGCATTTTTGCTTTATCCAGAGTGTAGACACTTTTTTCCGGCCTTATACCTCCTGTTGTCAAACGGATATTCGCAATCCGCTTCGCAGCTTATCTTTTCATCCCTGCTTTCGAAATCCCCCCCCGAAGGCAGGAATCTTTTATCTGCCGCCACACAAAAACCTCGCTTTTTGAAATACGGTCCGGTTTCCCATTCCGTTTTTTCAAAAAGCGAGGTCCTTTTCTTTATTTCTATTCTATGTTCCTATCTCCTCACTCCGGCGTCTCTCCGAGCCCGCTTTTAATTGCAGCAACGGCAGCCTGAAGTGCTTCCTCTTCATCCTCCCCGCTGCTGCAGATCTCAATGATGTCTCCCTGCCTGATTCCTGCGGCGACGATACTCAAAATACTCTTTAAGTTAACCGTTCCCAGCATCCCGTTGTTTTCATAGGTAAACGACATGGAAGATTTGTACCGGCTTACACTGTTTGACAAATTTACCGCGTTTAAAAGATGCAGACCTGACGGATTGACAATCGTTACTTTTTCACTTACCATCTTACGTTCCACCTGTCTTTCCTTTGTAATCCGCTCATTTTTCTTTGAAAAATGGCTACTTACTCATTTTTTGCCGTGTCCCGAGTTCAAAAATCCTCCTGCAAGCTTTGCCTGCATCGGTTTTTTGACCTTTTGACACTGATATTTTCATGATAGCACAGTTTTGTTAATACAGTTTGAACATTCTGTTAGATACTCCTCAATTCTTTCCGCTTACTCAGCTGACTGAAGAACAGGTAATAAATAAAGTATGCAATCGTTGTGATTACCCACGACAGCGGATAGCAGAAGGCAGCTCCTTTTAAGGAGTGGAAATGCGGCAGAACCGCCGTCATCCACACGATACGTACTCCACAGATTCCTATTCCGGTGATAAACATCGGAATCCATGCATCTCCGACACCACGGAGTGCACCGGAAAGGATTTCGATGGAAATGTAGGTAAAAAAGGTCGGAACCAGGAAATGGATCAGTCCGTGACAGATTTCACGCACAGCCGTATCTGTGGTAAACAGAGAAATCAGTGTATCACCGATAAACCACATAAACACAACCATCAGACCCGTCATCAGGAATGCCATGATCATGCTGGTGCGCACACCGCGGTGTACACGATCCATCTTTTTCGCACCGTAGTTCTGACCGACAAAGGTTGTCGCCGCAATACCGAGCGCATTGATCATCATCCAGAAAAGACCGTCCACCTTTCCGTAAGCCGCCCACGCAGCCACATTGTTGGTTCCCAGCGAGTTGACAGCAGACTGAATGATCACGTTCGATACCGAGTACAGAATCGACTGTACGCCTGCCGGAAAACCAATGCGGATAATTCGTTTCAGCATAATCCAGTCGATGCTGATTTTCCGCAGATGAAGCCGGTAAATGTCTCTGGTCCGCATCAGAGAGCCCATAACAAGAACCGCACTGATGATCTGCGACAGAATGGTCGCAAGCGCCGCGCCCATAACACCCATCTGCAAACCGACAACAAATAAAAAGTCAAGCACGATATTGGTCATACAGCAGATGATCAGATACAGCAGCGGACGTTTCGAGTCGCCGACCGCACGCAGGATACCGGAACCCATATTGTAAATCAGGTTTCCGATGGTTCCAAGGAAATAGACACGCATATAAATCAACGCATAGTTTACAACGTCATCCGGCGTGCTCATCAGATCGAGCATCCATCTCGAGCATCCAATGCCGACTACCGTCAGCACAATACCTCCGAGAATGGAAAAGGCAATGGACGTGTGCACTGCCCACTGAACCTTGTCCTCTTTATTGGCTCCGTAATGCTGTGAAATAACAACTGTCGCACCACTCGAAAGGCCGACGAAAAATCCGACCAGCAGATTGATCAGCGTACCTGTCGTTCCGCCGACCGCCGCAAGTGCCTGTTTTCCGAGAAAGTGTCCGACAATCATGGCATCTGCCGTGTTGTAAAGCTGCTGGAAAAACGTTCCGAACAGAATCGGCAGGAAAAAGATCAGAATCTGCTGCCAGATAACACCCTCTGTAATCTGATTTACCTTTACTACTTCTTTCTTCTCTTTGTTCATACCCAAATACCTTCCAAAACTGCCGCTGGATCTCATATCCGAGTCCGACGGCAGTCCCCCTTTAAAATTTTCTTCTGCTCCTTTGCAGATACTTTTCTTCTGTTTTATATTTTTTGCTGTTTCATCCCTCTTTTAAGTAATCTTTCAAAAATTCAAACAGCGTCTGCATTTCTTCCCTCGTACCAATCGTAATACGCAGATAATTGTCAATACGGGGTTTTTCAAAATACCGCACATAGATATGGCGTTCCCGGAGTGCCTGAAAAATCTTCCCGGCCGGTACGCTTTTGTGTGTTGCGAAAATAAAGTTCGATTTCGAATCCTCGAAAGAAAATCCAAGCTTTTTCAGTTCCTCCTTCGACCATTCTCGCGTTTCCATCACTTTTTTCACCGTCTTGCGGAAATATTCCACATCGCGGATCGCTGCGGCTCCGGCGGCGATTGTGGTCTGATTCATGGTGTAGGAATTGAATGAATATTTCACATCGTTCAGATACGAAATCATCTTCTCATTTCCGATTGCATAGCCGATGCGCATGCCGGCAAGCGAACGGGATTTTGATGTTGTCTGCACAACCAGCAGGTTTTCATATTTTTCCAGCAGCGGCTGCGCAGTGGCTGCTCCGAAATCCACATATGCCTCATCCACAATCACAACCACATCCGGGTTGTGCTGTAATATCGATTCGATCGCAGAAAGCGAAAGCTCCACACCCGTCGGTGCATTCGGGTTCGGGAATACGATTCCGCCATTTGGATGGTTTTCTGCAAAATACTGCTCCGGCACAATGCAGAAATTTTCATCGAGCGGGATCTGCTCGTACGGAATGCGGAATTCCTCCGCCCAGACATCGTAAAAGGAATACGTAATGTCCGGGAAAAGAATCGGTTTGTCAGAGTTAAAATACGTCATAAACGCCATCGCCAGAACATCATCCGAACCAACGCCGACAAAAACCTGCTTTGTGCTTACGTGGTAGACATCCGCAATCGCCTGCACCAGTTCTGCCGCGGTCGGATCCGGATAGAGACGGAGGGTATCCTCTTCTGCTACCCGTCTGATCGCCTCTGCGGCTTTTGGTGACGGCGGATACGGATTCTCATTCGTATTCAACTTAATCATGTCAGCCTCATGCGGCTGCTCGCCCGGTACATACGGCACAACTTTTCTTACATTCTTTTCCCAGTTACTCATAAGTTCCTTCCTTTCTGCCTGTGGTCAGGAAATGCACCCTGACTTTATTCCGTCTTTCTGTTTTTTTGGAAAACCCTGTGAATCGTAACCATTTTTTCTTTTCCTTCTGCTCCGGCAGTTTCCCGCCGACGCAAAGTCCCTCTTTTTCCCGGTGAACCGCTTTATCCTCTCTTCTTCCAGGTAGACGGATAGAAAAGGATCAGCATCGGAAACAGTTCCAGACGGCCTGCCAGCATATCAAAAATCAGAATCAGCTTGGAAACCGGACCGTATCCAAAGAAGTTACTGGTCGGTCCTACCAGGTCAAGACCAGGTCCGATGTTGTTCAATGTTGCGGCAACTGCCGTGAAGTTTGTCTCGAAGGAAAATCCATCCACACTGATGATCAGCATGGAAAAGCTGTAGATCACCAGATAAACAATCAAAAATACGTTGATCGCCCGCAGAACCTCATGCTCTACCGGGTGATCGTCGAAACGGATGCGTTTGATACTGCGCGGATGCACGATCGAACCAAGCTCTTTTTTCACGGTTTTTAAGAGGATCAGGATTCGCGAAACCTTGATTCCGCCTCCCGTTGAACCGGCGCAGGCTCCGATGAACATCAGCATCACCAGAATACATTTTGACAGCTCCGGCCAGAGGTCAAAGTCCGTTGTGGAATAACCCGTTGTCGTGATAATCGATCCGACCTGGAAAAAGGCGGTTCGTACCGTCTCACCGATGGAATGGTACATCGGGTAGGTATTCCAGGAAATCACGCCTCCTGCCAGAAGGATAATCAGGAAATACGCTCTTACCTCCTGGGACGAAATGGCGGCCTTTCCCTTTTTGCAAAGCATCAGATAATAAAAGTTAAAATTCACACCGAACGCAATCATGGCGATTGTCAGAATCCACTGCTGCAGTGGTGTGTACACTGCACAACCGCTGTTCAACACGGCAAAGCCTCCTGTTCCGGCAGCTCCCATGGCGAGTGTGACAGAATCAAATGTCTTCATGCCGGAAAGCAGCAGGGCAGCAATGGTAAAAAGTGTCATGCCAAGATAAATCTGATACAGAATTTTAGCGGTTCCGCGCACTCTCGGAACAAATTTGGAAACAGTCGGTCCCGGGCTCTCTGCCTTCATCAGGTTCATGACGGAACCGCCCTTCATCGGAAGCAATGCAAGAATGAACACAAGAACGCCCATACCGCCAATCCAGTGGGAAAAGCTTCTCCAGAACAGGCTGGCGTGTGAAAGTGCTTCCACATCGCTCAAAATGCTGGCTCCTGTCGTTGTGAAACCGGAAACGATCTCAAACAGCGCATTGATATAAAACGGAATTTCCCCCGTAATTACAAACGGCACCGCTCCGAAAACACCAAGGACAACCCAGCTTAACGAAACGCAGACAAATCCGTCGCGGGAATAGATTTCCATATTGGACGGTTTTCTGAAGCAGAGGATCAGACCGGCCGCAATGCAGAGCAGTCCCCAGATAAGATACGCAAAGCCTGTCTTTTCCTGATACATGGCTCCGACCAGCGCCGGAAGCAGCATCAGCATACCTTCCACTTTCAGCACCCAGCTGATGACAAAACGAATCATTTTATAGTTCATAATCCGCTTCCCCCGTTACTCTGCCAGAATCTCATGGATATCCTGAAGACCGGTTTCCGTTGTTACGATAATGACGGAATCTCCTGCCTTAAAGGAATCCTGTCCGCCCGGAATGATGACCTTTCCCTGTCTGTTAATCGCTGCTACCAGAAGGTTCGGCCGTGTTTTCATATCCTGCAGACGGATGCCGATCATACGGCAGTTCTGATTCACGATAAACTCAAGCGCCTCCACGCGGTCTTCCATCAGCTTGTACAGCGTCTCAACGTTGCTTCCGATGGAGTTTTTCATTGCCCGGACATACTGCAGAATGTACTCTGCGGTGATGTGTTTCGGGTAGATCAGGCTGTCCAGGTTCAGGCTGTGGATAACATCATTAAATTCCAGATGGTTGATTTTCGTTACAACCTTTGAGGATACCTTCTCTTTCGCATACAGCGACAGAATGATGTTTTCCTCATCCATATCGGTGCAGGCCACAAAGGAATCCATATCCTGGATGCGCTCCTCTTTTAAGAGCTCCTGGTCACTTCCGTCACCGTAAATAACGGTTGCATCCGGCAGTGCTTCGCTTAAAACCTCGCAGCGATCCTTATTTTTCTCGATAATCTTGACATCGACGTTCATATTTGCCAGTGATTTTGCGAGATAATACGTAATTTCACCGCCGCCGACGATCATCGTATTGTGTACCTTGTTTGTATGAACACCAATTTTCTTAAACAGGCTCTCTGCGTTCTGCGGTGTGGTAATGATGGAAAGGCTGTCTTTTGCCTGGATCACAAAATTTCCATCCGGTATGTAAACCTCGCCGTTTCGCTCAACAGCACAGACCAGCAGACTGTACTGAAGCGCTCCGGCCAGCTCACGCAGCGACATATGGACAATTTTCGATGTTTCCGGCACTTTAAAGCGCAGCATTTCGATTCTTCCGCGGGAAAAACTGTCGATCTCGATCGCAGACGGAAACCGCAGCAGTCTTGCCATTTCCATGGCGGCCGCGTGCTCCGGGTTGATGATCATGGACAGACCCAGCTTTTTGCGGATAAATTCTCTTTCTTCCCGATACATCGGGTTTC
Organism: Blautia sp. AM42-2; assembly: GCF_003480245.1. Taxonomy (NCBI): domain Bacteria; kingdom Bacillati; phylum Bacillota; class Clostridia; order Lachnospirales; family Lachnospiraceae; genus Blautia; species Blautia sp. AM42-2. The sequence continues at coordinate 64,003 of NZ_QUIM01000003.1, read as the reverse complement.
GGACTCTTGCGATGGTGTGACAGTCTGCCGCCTGTTTTGCGATAACACAGCAAAGCAGGTTCATTTCATCACTTTTGGTTACGGCAATCATCAGATCCGCATGCTCAATATCCGCCTCCTGAAGCACCTGATAGCTTGCTCCGTTTCCTACAATTCCCATAACGTCGTAGGTGTTGGAGACGTTGCGGACGACAATACTGTCTGTGTCAATGACCGTCACAAGGTTGTCCTCACGGCTCAGCTGGGCGGTCAGTGCGGTTCCGACTTTTCCGCAGCCCACAATGATAATTTTCATGTTCTCTCCCTTCAATGCAAAAGCATTTCGCGTAAAATAGTAAAGACCCGCCAGGCGGCATCGTAAAACCATTTTTCGATGCACTCCAAAAAGCAGATCTGTACCCCTATTGTACGATGGCGATTATATCATATTTCCCGGAAAAGCGGAATAGATTTTAACAACATTTTGGACGGAGTTTTTGTAATGATTGATCAAAAAAGGGAAAACCTGTTGAACCTTGCGCTGGCCGCAACGGAAGTCGAACGGCGGCGTGTGCCGGAGCTTTCGGCAGGTTATAACTCTTACAGCAAAACATGGGAAGTAATTGTACAGTATCAGGGAGACCTGGCTTTTCTGGAGGGGCAGGGAGTTCGTGTGACGCTGCTGCTGTTTTCGTATGCCATTCTTCTGGTTCCGGAGTCCCTGATGGATTACGTGACAGGACTGCCGCAGATTACGTATCTGGAGAAGCCGAAGCCTTTGTTTTTCGCGGATGCGTTTGCCCGGAGCGTGTCCTGTATTTCACCGGTACAGGAGGGAATTTCCGGGCTGTATGGGGACGGAGTGCTGCTCGCGTGCATCGATTCCGGCGTGGACTATGCACACCCGGATTTCTGTGCGGCAGACGGGACAAGCCGGATTGCACTTCTATGGGATCAGACGATTCCGGGAAATCCTCCGACTGGGTATGCTCTGGGATCGGTATATACACGGCGGCAGATCAATGAGGCACTTGCGGCTTCTTCGCCCACGGAGCGGTTTGCCCTCGTACCGTCCCGCGATGTGACGGGGCACGGGACGGCAGTTCTCGGAATTGCCGCCGGAAACGGGCGATCCTCTGCGGATGGATCCATGCGGGGCGTGGCACCGGAAGCAACGCTCGTTGTCGTAAAGCTTGGAAATCCTGATCCTGCGGATCTGCCGCGGACATCGCAATTGCTGCAGGCGGTGGATTTCTGTGTACGGTATGCGCTGCTGGTGGAACGGCCGCTCGTCATTAACTTGAGTTTCGGGAATAATTATGGTTCGCACAGCGGGCAATCGCTGCTGGAAACGTATCTCAATGCAGTGTCAAATTTAGGGCAACATGTGATCTGTATCGGGGCAGGGAATGAAGGGGATACCGGACGCCATTATGCCGGTAACCTGAGGCCGGATCGCAGGTCGGCCGGCCAAACGCAAACCGTCCGCGCGACGTCCGATCCGACTGCGACGTCTGCGGTCTCGGCAACGACTGACCGCGCTGTCTCCGTTGAATTTCAGGTCGGTACTTATGAATCCTCGTTCAGTCTCCAGATCTGGAAGGTTTATGGGGATGAAATCTCGATCGAACTGATTTCCCCCGGCGGCATCCGCTCCGGCACGCTCTCTCCTGTCCTCGGCACGGCACGTCTGACGCTTGGTCCGACAGAACTTCTCCTGTTTTATGGCATGCCATCCCCCTACAGCCAGGCGCAGGAAATTTACCTGACCTTTCAGGGCGCAGGAAACCATCTGTCCGTCGAAAACGGCATCTGGACCTTGCGTCTCACCCCCGGCCGCCTGATCTCCGGTTCCTTTGACCTCTGGCTTCCCGGCGGAAATGCCATCGGTCCACAGACCCGCTTCTTCTCTCCCACTGCCGATACCACACTCACCATCCCTTCCACTGCCCGCTCCGCTATCACGGTCGGTGCCTATGATCCCCGCCTCTCCTCCTATGCCAGCTTCTCCGGCCGCGGCTATACCCGTATTCTCCACGAAATTAAACCTGATCTCGCCGCCCCGGGTGTCGACATCCCAGCTCCCCGTTCCGGCGGCGGCTATGCTTCCTTCACCGGCACCTCGTTTGCCACGCCTTTTGTATCGGGAAGCGCCGCTCTTATGATGGAATGGGGTATTCTGCGCGGAAATGACCCGTTTTTATATGGTGAAAAGCTGAAAGCTTATCTCATCGCAGGCGCAAAACCCATCGCATCCGAGAGCGAATACCCGAACAGGCGGGTGGGATGGGGACAACTCTGTTTGGAAAGTAGCCTGCCAGATTAAAGTTATTGAAGGATTCGATAGCGGAAATAAAAGCGTAATAATTTCCTGCCCCGTTTTTGTAACTGCAGATAAATTTTGCATCTCCTTTACTCTATAGGGATAATTTGCGCTTTTTTGACTATCCGGTAGTATTTGTTTCAGAGTAAGTAAAAAAGCCTCTGCCGGGCAAAAATTTTGCTTCCCGGCAGAGACTTTGCTGGTCGAACGGATATTCATGCGAGCATGATTCGCAATTTTTCTTCCATTTCGCATGGCTTGGAATCATTACAAATACTGGCTGAATTCTACTTTTTCTTTATTCGGCCCTTCGATCGTGAAGAAACGGACACCATTTTTCCAGAACGGAAGGAAATGTACTTCATCCTGCGTCGTATTCAGACCGGCCCCGGTAATCATTTCGTGAACCTTTTCGATATCCTTTACGTCAATCGCCACATGGTCGATTGCGCCGGATCTCAGCGCTGCAGCTTTGTTTTCGTACGTTTCGATCACAAGTGTTCCAAGCTTTAAAAATGCCACTTTCTCATCCGCCGCCTCATTTACGGTACGGAATGCCATTTCAAATCCAAGTTTTTCATAAAATGCAATCGTCGTCTCAATATCGTTGGTTGGAATACCAACATGCTGGATTCCATTTAACTGCTCTCTTAATTCCATTTCTTATCCCCCAGTCTTTTTTCCACCTGCGCCAGATTTGGCATGGCTAAAATAGCACCTTTTTTCTCCACACAAAGGCTTGCAACGGCGTTTCCAAAACGGGCAAATGCTGCCAGTTCTTCCTGCGGCTGTAAAGATATGCTCCATTTCCGCCAAGTGTCACTACTACTATTTTTACACCCTGATGATATAATATTTCCGCTGCTTTTGCAACATTTTGCTCTACTACGCAAACAGACTAATCACAACGGCACAGACCAGACCAGTCAGGCCAACGATGGTTTCCATGATCGTCCACGATTTTAATGTCGTTTTCTCATCCATTTCGACCAGCGAACTGACCAGCCAGAAACCGGAATCATTTACATGGCTGAACGCAGTCGCACCACCGTTGATGGCACAGACCATCGCCGCAAGATAAACCGGGGACAGCTGTGCGACACCCGGCATAGCTACCATAATTCCGGCTGCCATCGTCATGGCAACCACCGCCGCTGCCGCAATAAGAAACCTTGCCGGCTCTGCCGCAAATACCACTTCCGTCATCTTACTCTTACCTCCTGCCCGCTCGCTGCCGATTTTCAAGCAGCAGATGGGGATTCTTTTTTCTTATTTCTGTACATATTTATGAATCGTTGCTTTTACAGCTCCAGGTCCTGCGATCATTTCGCGGAACATATCCTCAATCTTTTCTCCTACGCCGTCTTTGTAAAGATCGGTAAAGAACAGACGCTCATTGGAAAGGATCGGACGAAGCTGATTTGTAAAGGTTTCCGGTTTTCCTACCACGATATCTTTGAACTGCTCCTGAATTTCCTCATTCATCGGATCCGGCGCAAGCTCGAATTTCTGTCCGTTGTCATCCACACCGAGCATATAGCGCAGCCAGCCGGCAATACCGAGCGGAATAGCCGTCAGGCGGGATGCATCGCCGAATTTCTTCACATATGCTTTAATCGTTTCGCCGAAGCGGATGCCGACCATCTGGGAAACATCAACCGCAAGACGGAGGTTGGTGTCGCCTAAATACTCATTCGGGAAACGGTCGTTGAACAGCTCATCCACAAAGGCCTGCGGGGAAAGGATTCCCGGGTCTGCCACAACCGGAAGTCCCTCATTGTAAGCGATCATACGCGCCATTTTCATCATATCCTCGTTGGTGTTCAGCATGTGTGCAAACAAGTCATAGCCAAGTACGACACCGAGCGGGCCGGTTGCGGAGTGTACCGGATTCAGGCATACCGTTACCTTCATTCTCTCGGACAGATTTACCGTATTGCGGTCTGCCATGTAAACGCCGAAGCCTTTTTCCAGGGCCGGTCTTCCATTTGGGAAGCTGTCCTCGATGACAAGGTACTGCGGTTTCTCTGCATTGACAAACGGTGCAATGTATGTTTTCTTTCCGGTGATGACCGGCTGCATCTCTTCTACACCAAGTGCTTCCAGATCTGCTGCGATCTGCTCACTCGGACGCGGGGTGATTTTATCAATCATGGTCCACGGGAATGCAACGGTTTTCTCATCGCTTACATATGCCATGAAATCGTCATCCACAAAACCGGCTTTCTTCCACTCTTCTGCCATAGTCAGAACAGATTCGCGCAATTTTGCACCATTCTGGGAGCAATTGTCCATAGAAACGAGTGCAATCGGATATTTTCCTGCTTTATAACGGGTCAACAGCATCGCAACGAGAACTGCCATTGCGCCGGTCGCTTTGTCCGGTCCATTTTTGATATCTGCTTCAACGAACGGGAACCAGGTTCCGTCTGCCTTCTGCAGAGCGTAGCCTTTTTCCGTAATGGTGAATGAAACCATCTGCAGAGACTTGCCTGCAAAAATTTCCTTCAGACGGTTCCACTGTACCGGATCCGAGGACTGTGCCTTTACTGCCTCTGCGAGTGCACCGAGCACCTTGTACTCACGTGTTCCATCGCCATGAAGAATAACGTTCAGTCCCAGATTGTCATATGGTTTGTAGATTTTGTCCACGACATCATAATCAAATGTTTCCACGCAGGTGATGCCGCGATCCAGAACACCTTCCTCTAAAAGTCCGTCTGCGATGCCGCCGATGAAAACGCGGAAAATATTGCCGATTCCAAAATGCACCCAGCCCGGCTCTTCCTTTGCCTTTTCGGACACTGCCTCCACATCATATCCCGGAAGCGCAATTCCTGCCTGCTCCCATGCTGCACAGTCTTTGATTCCATCTCTTGTTAATTTCATGTTGATTCCTCCTTGTTTTTCTTTTCATTCCACTTTCGTCTTTGACTTATGTTTATATCTAAGTTGTAAGTGTATTATATATCTATGTGATGTAAAATTCCATTGACAAAAAACACAATTTTACAATTTCGTTTTTAGCTATTTTTACCAGATTTCAAAATTCTGTCTTTCATGATCCTTCTTGTTAGCCCGCGCCAAATCAAGTATAATAAGCTTTGTTATGCATATATTTTGAAAGATACGAGGGAGGATCTTCTCATGGGAAAATAAGACAATTTACCAGATCTGCCGCGAAGAAGCCGGGCTGACCAGAGCGGAAGCCAGTGAAAAAATGACGGCTGTTTCTGATTCTAAAATCGAAAAGTTTGAATATGAAATGCAGGAGCCTGCACCTTACGATATTGTCCAGATGGCGGACGCCTATCACCGCCCGGATCTCTGCAATTATTACTGCTCGCACAAATGCGAAATCGGCCAGCGTTACGTTCCGGAAGTGGAGGTATCGGATCTCCCAGTCATCATTCTCGAAACCATCGCCAGCCTGAACGAAATCAATCCGCTCACCTCACGCCTGATCCAGATCGCACGCGACGGGAAAATCAGTGATGACGAATCAAGGATTTTGCCTTTATCAGCAACAAACTGGACGAAATTTCTCTGGCTATTGATTCCTTAAACCTCTGGGTAGAGAAAACTGCCGGGGAGCAGGGGCTGAATATGGAAATACTGCGTGAAGAGAAAGAAAAGCAGAAATAGGCACAAAAAAGGCAGTGAACTTTTTCTTCGTTCACTGCCTCATTTTTACATCTGCTGTAACTGATCTACGATGTTTTCAATTCTCCGGATCGCCTCTTCGACCTGGCGTTTTGCGGTGCTGATTCGGTCCTGGACCATCCAGTCTACGAAGAAGCCGTCGAAGAAATAATCTGCAAAGGTGAGAAAATCTCCGATGTCAAAATTTAAGTCGCAGGCCATATTCACATCCCGCAGTTCTCTGCTGAAATTCCGCAGATCGTATTTGGCCTGCTCCATATTTTCTTTTGCCTGGTCGATTTTAGAATGTTTGATCATGGTGGTAAAGAATCCGCCGCCGAACATATCGACCAGGCCCCAGTTTTTTGCGCTGTTCAGATTATCTCTTGCTGTCTCCAGGCTCGAGATTGCTTTTCTTCCTGCGTCAATGGCTTCTCTTTTTTCTTTCTGGATATCATATGTCATATGTTTGTCCTCCTTATCTTGAGGAATGTGATGCTGCAAGTGCGATCACGCCGCCGATCAGTAATAATGGAAATGCGATGTGGATTAGTCCGCCGAGCACCATTCCGATTAAGATGACCGGTAAGAAAACAACTGTGCAAAGCAGTTTCAGGATTCCCCAGGATGCTCTGAGTCCAAATATAAAAAACTTTCCAACAAAACCAATCATACAAATAGTAAATAATAATGATAACATAACGTTCTCCTTCTGGCTTTATTCTATCATAAGCCGTTCACTTTTTCTGTTGTTTTTTTACAAATCCGGATGTATTTTTCACGCCAATCTTATTACTGAAATTGGGATACTTTTCTATTTTTTCAATCATCCGGATCCGCCTGATTCTCTGTGCTGGCTCCATCTGCTCACCTCGTGTTTCATGTAATATCCTGTCGTTGAGATGTAGTATAACTGAATGGATCTGTGAAATATAGACCGAATGCAAGGAATTGCAGCTGTTTATTTCCCGGATTTCGAGAAATACCGCCGCTGTCGACAGCCCTCTTCTGTCCTTCATCACAAGTGGCATCGTACGAAGAATCGGCTCTTCTACCGGAAGTACGGCAACGTCATAGGCAGTTTTCTGAATCACCAGTTTTGCCAGAAGCGAATATCCAAGTCCCTGCTCCACCATCGATCAGCCCCTGCAGTTCTTCTTCCTTCTGCCGCAGTTCTTCGTACCGCCGGACCGTTTTCTGTATCACCGGAAAAAGTTTTTCTCCTTCTGGGTTGAAGATTTTGACCAGTATGCCATGGATCACGTCGAAGATCTGATTGCTGACGGCGCGATGGCTTTCTTTGCCCTGGACGAACAGGGTGGCAAGCTTTTTTCACAGATCACAACCGCCAGTGCCAGCAAAACCCCCAGCAGACTGCACAAAATTCCTGCCGTCCGTCCCGGCGCATGGTATTCGAGAACGATCTGGTGCTCACCCGCCGGAATTCTGGCACCGAGGAAGGATGTGTTGACGCGGAACAGGTTTGTTTTCCGTCCGTCCACTTTCAGTACAAAATTTTCATCGTATGGAATGCTGGTGATGAGATATCCGTCTTTTTCCACGGAAACTACACCCGAGATGCCGTCACCGCCGTATGTCTTTGTTGTTCCTCCAATTAACGTAAGTTTCTGCTGATACAGCCGTTCCACCTTTTCCAGCGGCTGCGCTGTGCCGGTCCAGGCCCCCAGATTTTTCAATATATAATGGCCTTTTCCCAGCCGAAGGGATGCCGTTCCGTCTTCCCGCATCGTGACAAGATAATGGAACTCTGTATTCTCATTCGCATACGTATGGTTGATGCCGGTCAGGCGGTTGGTCTGGCCGTTGATGCGGACGAACATGTCATGGCTGGCTTTTTGATTATCGACATCGAAGGAAACAGCAAGCAGCGTTGCCCCTTCCGCTGCATCTGGTAACTGCGCTGAAACGGTTACGGATTTTTTCGTTTCAATCTCATAGCCATCCGATGTTTTCTGAATACACAGGCCTTCCTGATCGGTCTCCGGAATTTCAAGTTCTGCCTTCTGGAAGCGGCTGTGAAACAGAGATTTTATAGAATCACTGTTTGTATCTGAATCGGCGTTTTCTCTGGATCCGTCCAAAGATTCTGCCCATCTTTCCCGATCCGGGATCACCGCGGTTGTCTCCAGGAGTTCCTGATTCTGCGGATAGCCAAGAGACTTGTATTCCGACTCTGAAACCACCTGATCTGCCACGCAGGCAATCGGCGCGGCAGAGACGGCGCGGTAAACCTGAAATGTTCCATAATTGCGATACAGTTCATACCCTTCCGGCTGTGTGTCTGCCAGAATATATTTCACACCCATGAGCTGCCAGAACAGCGGATCATCCGAAACGGTCTGCATCATGCGGTTGCGGAATGCTTCGTTGATGCCGTATGTCTCGTCCCGGAACTTCTTGTATTCTGTATTGTATGCCGAGGAATAGATCGTTGAAATGTTCTGCCCGATATCCCAGATCCGGTTGACGTTTGCGATGTTCTGTCCTCCGTCTCCATACTGCTCGATGCGATACCAGCCGGGATCTTCCGCACGGATTTCGCGGATCGCCTCAGCAATTTTTTCATCTGTCAGGGAATCATACGTTTCGTATGGAATCATCACATTTTTTTCCTGATTGATCACTTTTCCGGTGAATAAAAGAATCACTGTGCTGAAGATAAGCGGCAGAAATGGAAGCGCCCTTCCCCGAAGCAGTTTTTTTGCCGGAAACCAGCGCCACACCAGATAGCATACTGCTGCACAAATCACATCCAGCATGCCAAGATGCCAGTATTTATCAAAATAGGTTTCCTGCTTTGCGTTCCACATCAGAAACAGCACGATGAGATACGGCAGGAATTCCCGCAGCTCTGCCATGGCTTTCCACGCAAACCTTCCGGCAGACCAATTTTTTCCACACTCCCGTTTCCTGATAAACTGGTTTTCCACATAAAGACCGACTTCTGCACAGAGAACCGGGAGAAACGGGATAAATACTTTATCTTTGCTGTACAGTCCGCCGTTCAGCAGGTAGCCAAAGATGGGAATACAGAAAAAGCCAAGCAGAAACAGCGACAGCTGTTTTTCCCGGAACCAGCTTTTTCCAAGTATCCGTCCAAAGAGAGCTATTGCTGCAAAGGAAGAAAGACCGATGCCGTACGGCGTATAGCAGAGACGCAGGATCAGAAACTGCGGTTTCCACATCGCCGGGTCGGTAAAGAGTCCTGCGATCCCGCCCTCTGCGCTGCCGCGTCCGCCGCTGCTGCCGCCGAACAGTGCAGCAGCCGATGGAATCAGTAAAATGCCGGAAAGCAGGATTCCCGCAAGAACTGGAAGTGCAAACCGGATTGCTGCGCGGAAAAAATCTCGAACCGCCATTGCCGTTTCACTGTATCCGGCAGCTTTTTCACATGCCTTCTGATTTTTCCCTGCTGCACCATTTTTCTCCCGCGGCTCATTTCGCTTTTCTTCTTTTGCTGCATCTGAAGCATTTCCCACATAGTATTTAAAATACTCCGTCACCGCATACGCCGTGAGCGCAAGCAGCCCGCCGACGGCAAAATAAAAGCTGGTCAGGATCATGGCGACAATGGCGAGGATCAGAAGACCTCTTTTTTTCTTCTGAAAATGGCGGTCCACGCCCAGCAGAGCCAGCAGCAGAAACGGCATATAATTGACAAACATAAGCTGATTATAGGAATGATATAAAAGTGCGGTAGAACACGTAAAGAAAAGTGATGTAAAAAGACAGTTGCCGTAATGCAGACCCTTTTTGCTGATCCAGCGATAAAAAAGCACTGCATCCGCCGCATACAGCAGCGCGGAGGAACCCATCACCCACAGGTCCATCGGGATGAACGGGAAAAGGTAGGATAACAGCACGGTCGGACTCAGCAGTCCGTAGTAGGCAAAATGGTAAATATTCTGACCTCCTCCCAGATTCCATGCGAAATCCGGGAAGAGGTTTCCGGTCGCGTAAAACCGCTTTCGAAAGTAATCGGCAAGGGTGCTGTGCTGGCTGATCCAGTCAATCGAGGAGCCGAATACGCCGTATTGCAGGACGAACAGCCGGCACAAAAGCAAAGAAAAGAAAAACAGACCAGCCGCCGTAAAATCCTTTCCGGTAAGACCTTCCAAAAAGCCGTTCCGTCGTCCTTTCGGCTGACCTTTCTTTTTCCGTGATTTCCCCGGCTCTCTTATTTCCTTTAAGATTTCCTTTTTCATGCCCGGATTTCTCCTCTTTCAGAAGCATGGCGTTTGTCGGCATACTCTGGAAAATACACGTTTTTCTTTTCTGCCGTATGGGCATCTTTTCTTCTCTTTGCAGCACTCTCCTGCTTTTTCACCGGCTGCACACTGTGCATCTTGACCGTCTCTTCACTCGTCTCCTTTAAGAGATAGATCGGACGGTGCTTTGTTTCAAGATATGTCTTGGAAAGATAAATGCCTACAATGCCCGTGCAGAAAAGCTGTACACCGCTCACCAGAAAAAGGATGCATGCCATCGACGGCCAGCCCGCAACGGGATCGCCAAACAGCAGCGTTCTTCCGATGATGAACACAATCAGAATCATAGAAATCAGGAAAAAAAGCACGCCCATGACAGATGCAAATGACAGCGGAGCTACGGAAAAACCTGTGATGCCGTCGACCGAGTACGCGAGGAGCTTTCGAAGCGGCCACTTCGACGTTCCGGCGCAGCGGTCCTCGTGCTCAAATTCCAGCCATTCTGTGTGAAAACCGACCCATCCGAAAATCCCTTTGGAAAAGCGGTTGTACTCACTCATTTCCAGCACGGCATCCACCATTTTGCGGCTCATCAGACGGTAGTCCCGTGCACCGCTTACAATCTCTGTTCTGGAAAGGCGGTTGATCACACCGTAGAAGGCATTTGATAAGAAGGATTTGATTTTTCCCTCGCCCTCCCGCGAGCTCCGGCGTGCCGCCACACAGTCACAGGTACCGCTCTGCAGCATCGCGTACATTTTCGGAAGAAGGGACGGCGGATCCTGAAGGTCGACATCCATCACTGTTACGTAATCGCCTCTGGCCGCCTGCAGTCCGGCGTACATGGCTGCCTCTTTTCCGAAATTTCTCGAAAACGAGAGGTAACGGCAGCGCATATCCTTCTGCGCAAGCCGGCGCATCTCAAACAGGCTGTGATCCTTCGAACCGTCGTCAACAAAGATCAGTTCGAACTGAACCTTCTGCTGTTCTTCCATCTCATCCATCTGACGTACCATCGTCTCGTAGTAAACCGGAATTGCTTCCTCTTCGTTGTAGCATGGTATGATAATACTGATTGTCTCCATTTTTTTCCTCCCGGGGATTACATACTCTCTCAGAATCCTTCTGCAGATCCTTCCTGCTGCAATCCCGCTTCTGTCTCATTCTTATGCAAGTCAGGTTTTTGTGGCTGTTTCTCCCGCTGCAGAATCCTCGCCTGCCTCCGGGAAACGCAGGATGACTTTAAACAGATCGCCGTCTGCCGCAAGCTCCATGCGGCCGCCCATGTTGGCCGTGTAGCTTGATGCAATCGCAAGGCCAAGGCCGTGCCCCTCGCTCGTCCGTGATTCGTCGCCGCGCACAAAGCGTTCCATCATTTCCTCCGCTTCAAAATTCATCTCATAGGCGGAAATGTTTTTCATCGTCACGAAAATCCCCCCGTTTTCCTTCCCTGCGTCAATGTAAACTCTCGTTCCGCCCAGGCTGTATTTCAGGATATTTTCCACGAGATTCTGTATCACGCGGTACATTTTCCCATTATCCCCAAGGAACGGCAGTGGCTCATCTCCGAGCGCCGTGCGGAATATCAGACTGCTCTGTGCAATCGCATCGTCCATATCGGCGAGAGTCTGCTCGATCAACCGTTTCATATCCATTTTTTCCATCTGGAATTTTTCGGTTCCGCTTGTCGATTTGGAGAGCTCGAAGAGGCTTTGGATCATCTCCTTTAGCTGTTCCTGTTTCACAGAAATCACTTCGACGTAGTCCTGTGCCGCCGGTGTCAGATCCTCTTTTTTCAGAAGATCCGTATAGCCGACCATCGAGGTGAGCGGTGTTTTCAGATCGTGCGATACATTGGTAATCAGATCAATTTTGAGACGCTCCGCCTGCATCTGTTTTTCTACGCTCTTCTGCATAGCGCTCTCAATATTTTCCAGCTCTGCAAACGCCGGATACAGCAGGGATTTTTCGGATATTTCATGGATCCGGCTTTCCATGCTGCCTTCTGCCATCGTATGGATCTGTTCCATCAAAAGGCCCATCTCCCGGTTCAGGCGACTGCGGTATGTTTTCCAGGCAAACAGAATTAAAATCAGCGTGGTCAGTCCAAGAAGAATGACAGACAGTACCTCGCCATCCATTCCGTTTATCAGTCCGGTGATCATGGTAATCACGATTAGAAGTTCCGCAATCAGTGCCACACGGAACGGCCATTTACTCTGACCGGCAAGCTGCCGTTCCAGGCTGGTCCGATCTCTGTAACGCTTCCTTTCTCTGCAAAAAAAGGACATTTCTCTCAGTTGTTTCTTTTCATAGCGACAGACAAGAATGCCGGCACTGAGAAGGAAAACGCCACAAATTCCAAAAAACAGAAGACCTGTCTGCACACACTCTATTACAGTACCCCATTCGGCAACAATGCGGTATCTGGCATAGCTGTGCCGGAGCGGCTGAAGCCATCCGAAAAAAGCAAATCCTCCGACAAGAACCAGAAGCTCATTTGGCACCTTTTCGGATTTTTTCAGAAACAGCTGCTCTTTCTCTGCTTCCGTAGCGGCTCTTGCCTCAAACTGCATCTGCCGGGATTTTTCTATTTCATCTGTCTCGGACTTATCTGCGGCTGCTCCTTCGCTGCTTTTTGCTGTTTTTCCCGCTTTTTCCGGTTCGCTGCCGGCAAAAGCAGTCATTTTCGGGTTCCCGGTATTTTTTCGGAATTTCCATACCAGATACAAGGCTGCGGCTATGCCCAAAACGCCGACTACCGTCACTCCGATGCCGATACCCCATTCGATGTTGCGCCACATTCCCCATTCGAATTCACTGGCCCATTTCCGCAGAAGCTTTCCGCACAAAATCAGTACCATAGAAAGATCGGTAAGCATCCACAGCAGGATGCGTTTTTCAGTTTCCGTCAATTTTTTCAATTTTGTATCCAATTCCCCACACCACCTTTAAATATTTTGGATTTTTCGGCGTAATTTCGATTTTCTCACGAATGCGCCGGATATGAACCATGACGGTATTTTCTACGCTGTAAGCATCCTCCTGCCAGACCTGGCTGTAGATTTCTTCGGCTGAGAATACATAGCCGGGATGCTCCATCAGAAGCTCCATAATTTTGTACTCGGTTGCGGTCAGGCGGATAGGTTCACCGTCCACCAGGAGTTCTTTGGTGTTTCGGTTCAGCAGCAGACCGCCGTTTTTCAGGATATCCTGGCTTTGTGTGGTTCCGTTTGCGGCGCCTAAGGAGAAGTAACGGCGGAGCTGGGATTTGACACGGGCCATGAGTTCGGCGGTGTTGTATGGTTTTGTCACGTAATCATCGGCGCCCATCGAAAGTCCGATGACTTTGTCGCTCTCTTCGGTTTTCGCGGAAAGCATGATAATCGGGATGTTATTTTTTTCTCTTATTTTCATCAGGGCGGAAAGGCCGTTCATTTTGGGCATCATGACATCGAGCAGGATCAGATGGATCTGTTCGGTCATGAGGATGTCGAGTGCCTCCATGCCGTTGTAGGCTTTTTTTACCCTGTAGCCTTCCAGTTCTAATAGTTTGCCGAGAGATCTTACGATTTCCCGGTCGTCGTCTACGACTAATATGTTGTATTGGCTCATCTCGTTTTTCCCCTCTTGGTTCTATGGTGTTTATCATAGCAGAGAAAACGGAGATTATTTGGATAAAAAACTGACATTTTTCTTAAAATGTAATCCCCCATTACGTTTTCCTGCTTTTTTTACAAAAAAACACTGATTGGTAGAGTTGTAAGCTGGTGTAAAAAATAAAAACAAACGCATATAAATTAGTAAAAATGCCTGCCATAGCACCTGAAAATGTGGAAAAAGATAAAAAAAGTCAATATAAATGGACAAAATACACAATATCAAACGGGGATTTTATTTGATATAGTGTAAACATCACAAATAATCAAAGAAAATGCGTAATAAAAACGCACAAAACAACGGAAAGGATGGGGAGTATGGCGAAGGAAAAAATGAAAAAGAAAAAAGGGCAGAAAATCGCCCCCGCAATTTTATGGAAACAGCGCTGGCTGCTTGTGATGTCAGTACCATTTGTAATCTGGCTGATTATCTTCAAGTACATTCCGCTGTGGGGATGGACCATGGCATTTCAGGAGGTAAAACCGGCAACGTTCGCACTTCCGATCTGGGAGAGAACCTGGGTTGGATTTAAGAACTTTACAGATGCATTTAAAGACCGTCTGTTCACACAGACATTAATCAACACATTGGGAGTAAGCTTCCTTGACATCGCGGTTGGAACGATCGCAGCAATCGCATTTGCGGTTCTTCTGAACGAGATGTTCTTTATGAAGTTCAAAAAAGTAACGCAGACCATTTCTTATCTGCCGCACTTTGTATCCTGGGTTATCATTGCAAGTATTGCAAAGAATATTTTCAACGACGGCGGTGTTGTTGACAGTATCTTCGGCAAGAACCTGCACCTGATGAGTTCCAACTCACCGCTTATCTGGGTAACCATTATCCTGATTAACTGCTGGAAAGAGGTTGGCTGGAACGCAATTATTTATCTGTCCGCCATGGCAGGTATTGATCCTGGTCTTTACGAGGCCGCTGATATGGACGGTGCAAGCCGTCTGCAGAAGATCTGGCACATCACTCTGCCGGGTATCCGACCGACCATCATCGTACTGCTGATTATGAGCATCGGTGGCGCCCTGAACGTAGGTATGGAGCGTCAGATGCTTCTTAGTAACCCGCTGGTTGAGGATCACACGATGGTACTTTCCTGGTTCTCTTATAAGAGAGGTATCGGAAACAGCAACTACGGTCTTGGTACCGCAATCGGTGTATTCCAGTCTGCAGTCAGCGTTACCCTGCTGCTGATCGCCAATAAGATTGCCGGTCTGGTAGGCGAAGATAAACTTATGTAGGAGGACGCGAATATGAACAAGAAAGCAAAAAAATTTGACTACGTACTGGCGGTAATCTTCGTATTCCTCGTCATCATCACCATTTATCCGTTCCTGAACGTACTGGCGATTTCGTTCAACGATTCTACGGATACCATTAAGAATGTAAACTTCATCATTCCGAGAAAGTTTACATTAAGCAACTATAAATATGTATTTAAAGACGGCGGCATTGCAATGCCGGCTGTGATTTCTGTAACAAGAACCATCATCGGAACAATCGTAGGTATTGTATGTACCTCGATGGTTGCTTACACATTAAGCCGCAGAGACTTCGTACTCCGCAAACCATTCCAGCTTCTGTTCGTTATTACCATGTATGTCAGTGGCGGAATGATTCCGGAATACCTTCTGATTATCCGTACCTTAAAGCTGGGCAATAACTTCATGGTATACATTCTGCCTGGTCTGATGTGGGTTTATAATATGATTCTGGTTCGCTCTTATATCGACGGACTGCCGATGGCTCTGCAGGAGGCAGCAAAGCTCGACGGAGCAAACGATTTTCAGATCTGGTATAAAGTCGTTATGCCGCTTTGTAAACCGGTTATCGCAACCGTAGGCCTGTACTATGCAGTAGGACAGTGGAACTCCTTCATGGATACTTACCTGTATGCGAAAAAACTCCCGACTCTGCAGTACAAACTGTATGAGATTATGAACCAGGCGACCATGAAAATGGACGTTCATGCAGGAACCAATGTACAGACGGCCGTAACACCAATGTCCGTACGTATGGCCGTAACGATTGTAGCAACTGTGCCGATCGTTATTGTATATCCGTTCCTTCAGAAATACTTTATCGGCGGTATGACACTTGGTTCTGTTAAAGACTGATAAAAAACAGTATTAAAAAATTTTTAGAAAAAGATGATGTTTATTCCTGCCAGGCGAAAGAAAGAGTGCAGGATGACATAAACCATTTTAAGGAGGGCTTTTATGAAAAGAAAAGTAGTATCACTCATGTTAGTATCTGCTATGGTGGCCGGAATGCTCGCAGGATGCGGTTCCGACAGTGGCAGCAGCAAGGGAGGGTCCAGCACAGAGACTGGATCAGCGGCAGAGGCAAGTTCTTCAGGCGAGACAGCAGATGATGCAGATGACAAATCTCCGATTACCTTTGAGTATTTTAACGCTGATGGTAAAAACGGCAACTGGGATAACCCGGTAGCAAAAGCAATCACAGAGGCAACAGGTGTTACACTTGATGTTTCCTATCCGGTAGCATCCCAGGGTGATGCAAAAGAAGATGTTGCGCTGATGATCGCAAATGATGAGTATCCGGACATGATTTATGCAAAAGGCTCAGCAACGGATTTGTATCAGGCAGGCGCGCTGATTGATATGACAGACCTGATTGAAAAATATGGTCCAAACATCAAAAAAATGTACGGAGCAGAGATGGAAAAACTGAAATGGAGCCAGGATGATCCTGGAATCTATCAGCTTTCCTACGCAGGTGTAAACCAGAAAACCCTGACAACAGGCGGAAGCTGCCAGATTCAGTGGGCTGCATTAAAAGAAAACGATTATAAATATCCGAAGACACTGGATGAGTATGAAAAAATGATCAAGAGCTATCTTGCAGCACATCCAAAAACAGAAGATGGTCTGGATATGATCGGTATCACCATGAGTGCTTCTGACTGGCACTGGATGATTACCCTTGGAAACCCGGCAGGACTGATCGCTGATGCATCCCCGGATAATGGACAGTGGATCATTGACGACGAGTACAACGTACATTACAAACATGTAACAGATGAAGAGAAAGAATACTTCAAATGGCTGTGCCGTATGTACAACGAAGGTATCCTGGATCCGAACTTTGCAACGCAGACAGATGATGACTATATTGCAAAAGTTGCCAGCGGCCGTGTTGTTGCCATCACCGATGCTGAGTGGCATTACAGCCAGTGCGAAGCTACTCTGGTAGCAGACGGAAAAGTAGATCAGACTTATGTTGGACTTCCTGTAACCTTAAGAGAAGATCAGGTAGAAAAAGCCCTTCTGTATCAGGGAACTACCGTTGGCTGGGGTATTGGAATTACCAAGAGCTGTGAAGATCCGGTTCGTGCCATCAAATTCCTTGACTATCTGTGCTCCGATGAAGGACAGATCCTGTATCACTGGGGTATTGAAGGCGAGAACTACTTCCTCGATGATAACGGACAGCCATATCGTACCGATGAAGAAGTTGCAAAAGCTCAGTCTGATCCGGATTATGCAAAGAATACCGGTATTGACAACTACACTGGATTCCCGATCTACGGAACAGGTTCCTACTCTGAAGACGGATTCCCATACACTCCAACTACCAAAGAGTCTGTTATTGCAAACTACAATACAGCAGAAAAAGAAGGATGCGAAGCGATGGGATTTGAGATGCTGACCGACATGTTTGCACAGCCGGAAGAGTTCGATCTTCTTCCATACTCTGCACTGTGGGCATATCAGCAGCCACAGGAACTTGCTGAGAAACAGACAATTCTGGACGAAATTGCTTGGCCGGGACTTGTTAAATGCGTAACTGGTACCGAAGATGAGTTTGATGGAAACTGGGAGAGCATGGTACAGGAGCTGACAGACAATGGTCTGGCAGATGCAGAAGAAGCTATGACAGAGTTCCTTGCTACCAAACTTGTTGATGTAGAGTAAGTAAAGCAAAAACATAAGGTTTTGCCGTTGAACGGAAGGCGGCACAAAAACATGGTCTGATATTATTAAATGTCAGGCCATGTTTTAAAATACAGCGACAGTAATGGGAAATGTGAAACATTGTAAAAAGATAACAGTATATGGAAAATCTGCAAACAATTTCATGAGACAAAATCATCGGGAGGTTTTTGAAAAATGACAGAAAAGAGGGAGTTTCAGGTAAACAAAAACACACCGTTCTGGGATGCATCACTGACGGATCAGGAAAGAATCGACTGGCTGTTAAAAGAAATGACGGTCGAAGAAAAACTGGGATACCTCGCCAGCTCTTCCCCGGATCTGCCGCGCCTTGGCATTCCGGGCGTCTCTGTGGGCGGTGAGGCGGCACACGGCGTTGAGGGCAGAAACGATCAGAACGGTCTTGGAAAACCGGATGTGACAACATCCTTCCCACAGCCGATCGGTATGAGTGCATCCTGGGATCCGGAGCTGATCAGACAGGCCGGTGAAATAACAGGAACCGAGGCGCGCGTCGTATGGCACCGCCATGAGAGCCATGGACTCAGCAGATGGGCTCCGACCGTTGATCTTGAGCGCGATCCGAGATGGGGAAGAAACGAAGAAGGTTACGGAGAGGATCCTGTGCTGACCGGAAAAATGGCCGGTGCTTATATCCGGGGAATGCAGGGCGATGATCCGAAGTATCTGCGCTGTGCAGCGACCTTAAAGCATTTCTATGGAAACAACACGGAGGTCGGCCGCGGATGGAAAAATTCTTCCATTGACCCGCGGAACAAATATGAGCTGTATCTGGAGCCATTTCGCAGATGTATTGAGGATGGCGGCGCAGAGGGCATTATGACGGCATATAACAAGATCAACGGAACGATCGGTATCCTGAATCCGGAAGTGACCGATATTCTGAAAAAACAGTACGGTCTCCGTCACGTTGTCAGTGACGGCGGTGCGATGGGTCTTGTCGTGACGCTGCATCACTATTTCGGACAGCATGCGGAGACGATCGCAACGGCGCTGAAAGCCGGTGTGGATGCCATGTCTGACGATCCGCGTATGGTAGAGCAGGCGGCACGCGAGGCATATGAGCTTGGCATTCTGAAAGAAGAGGATATGGACCGCTCTATTCGCTGTATGATGGAGACGAAGCTTCGTCTCGGCGTTTATGATCGGGAAAATCTGAATCCGTATGACCGTGTGACCGAGGACGATATCGATTCCCCGAAGGCACGTGAAATCTGTAAAGAGCTGAGCCGCGAATCGATCGTACTTCTGAAAAATGAGAACGGAGCGCTGCCACTTGACAAAGCCCTGAAAGCAGAAGATATTGCCATTGTCGGACCGCTTGGTGATGCATGGTATCAGGACTGGTACGGCGGAACGGCACCATACCGCACAACCTTCCTGCAGGGGATGGAAGTACTGAAGCAGGAGAACATTACATTCGCGGATGGTCTGGATCGCGTTGTTTTCCGCTGTGATGGAAAAGGTCTTGCCGTAGCAGAAGACGGAACACTTCAGATGGCAGATGAGCCGGATGTGTTTATCAAGGAATACTGGGGTGAGGGAAGCTATACGTTCAAGAGTGTCCGTACCGGAAAATACCTCGGCGCAAGACTCTCAGAGTCGCAGGGAGAAAAGCCGAAAATGGGACAGATCGCGGCAGACCGCGAGGAAGCCTTCGACTGGTTTGTGATGGAGATTTTCCACGTGGAGCCGCAGGAGGATGGCAGCGTTGTGCTGACCAACCGTTTCCATTACCCGGTTTATAAGGATGCAGAGGGATTTTTCTCCTTCGAGCAGACGGAGGGAATTCCGATTACGATGGAGGTTGTCGAAAACGGAATTGAAAAAGCAGTTGCTGCAGTCCGGGGCAAAAAGCAGGTTTTACTTGCGCTCGGCTGTAACTCCGTGATCAATGCGAAAGAGGAGATCGACCGCAACACACTGGAGCTGCCAGAGGAGCAGGGGATGCTGCTTGACCGGATCGCAGAGGTCAATCCGAATACCGTTCTGGTGCTGTTTACGAATTATCCGTACACACTTCAGAAAGCGATGGAAAAACTGCCGGCGATCATCATGTCTGCAACGGGAAGCCAGGATATGGGAAGCGCAATGGCAGAGGCTGTGCTTGGAATCTATGCACCGGCCGGCCGTCTGAATATGACCTGGTATGAGAGTATCGATCAGCTGCCGGACATTGACGATTACGACATCATCAAAGGAAAAAGAACGTACCGCTATTTCGACGGGAAGGTATTGTATCCATTCGGCTATGGCCTGACGTATACCACATTTGCGTATGAGAACTATAAGGTTTCCTTAAAAGACGACCGTCTGCTGCAGATCTCTCTCGATGTGAGAAATACGGGCGATACCGCAAGCGACGAGGTCGTCCAGATCTACGGTTCCGCTCTGGAATCCTGCGTAAAGAAACCAATCTGCCAGCTGCTTGATTTTGTCCGTGTGAAAAACATTGCCCCGGGCGAGACGAGACACATCGCACTGGAAATCCCGGTGGAGGAGCTTCGCTTCTACGATGTCATCAGCCGCAGACTGATGGTAGAAGAAGGAACGTATGAAATCTATGCGGGCGCATCCTGCAAGGATAAAGCCGTTTCCGCAGAAATCTTTATTCCGGGCGGAAAAAGGGGAGTACGCGATCTGAGTGCATTTACCGCGGCAGACCACTACGATGATTACGAGAACATGTATCTGACGGAAGGCCACTTCAATTTCAAGGCAGTCCGCGTGCAGGATGAGACGAAAGAAGGTGTTCTCGTTTACCGTGACTGTGATCTTTCCGATGCTGCTGTTCTGGCGCTTCATGTGAAGAGCGAACGCGGCGGCAGTGTGGAAGCCTTTGTGGATGGTGTTTCGATGGGAAGCTTTACCGGTGACACAAGAACCTGTGAGTTCCGCAGCGCCCCGAAACTGGACCGCTATGCGGAGGAAGAAGTAAAAGAGCGCAACCGGTACCGCGAGCCGGTTTATGAGGATGTTGAAATTTCCCTCGCAGACAGACCGCAGACTGACGGCGCATCTGAGATCCGTCTCGTCCTGAAGGGAGATATGCGGATCTGCTATCTGCGTGTGCTGAAAAATAAGAGCACAGGAAAAATTCAGATGGGCGTAGCAAACTAACCAGATAATGTATTGTCTGAAAAAAGTATTGACAAATTGTGTGAATATGAATAAAATGTTCCTGTAAAAACAAAATACGGAGATCTTCAGGGCAGGGTGTGATTCCCTACTGGCGGTATAGTCCGCGACCCGCTGCGATATCAAACAGCGGCTGACTCGGTGCAACTCCGGGACCAACAGTTAAAGTCTGGATGAAAGAAGACGAAATAAAGTTTATTTGCATGGAAATATTTTTTGGTGCCCTGAATTCAAGAAAAGGAATTCAGGGCACTTTTTTCGCGGGCAACGAGCCAAAGTCCGTGCTTGCACGAGACCTTGGCGACTGCCGCGAAAACGAGTTCAAATTCGTGGAGCGTATTTGGACTCGTTACTTCCGGCAGAACCGGTCAAGATCTCCAGAAAAAAGGAGAAATGCACTTATGAATGCACAGACAACAGCAAAACAGACATCAAAGATGTCGCAAATCGGAAAAACCCGTTACATGGTACAGGTGGCAATGCTCGGCGCCGCCGCAGTCGTATTGATGTTTTTTGACATCCCGCTTCCGTTTGCCCCGAGTTTCTACAAGATTGATTTAAGCGAAGTTCCGGTGCTGATCGGAGCCTTTGCGATGGGACCTCTTGCCGGAGCTGCGATTGAGCTGATTAAGATTCTGCTGAACCTTGTTATGAAAGGAAGTACCACCGCAGGTGTTGGCGAAGTAGCAAACTTCCTGATCGGCTGCGCGTATGTTATGCCGGCCGCATGGATCTACAAAACACAGAAAACAAAGAAAAATGCCATGATCGGTATGGCAGTCGGAACTGTATTTCTGGCAGCAGCCGGCGGTCTTCTGAACGCTTTTGTACTGCTTCCGGCTTATGCAGCAGCCTTTGGAATGCCGATGGATGCCCTTGTGGGAATGGGATCCGCAGTCAACAAAGCAATTACAAGCCTTCCGACCTTTGTTCTGTTTGCCGTTGTACCGTTTAATATCATCAAAGGTGTTGTGGTATCACTGGTAACCATGCTTCTGTACAAGCACATCAGCAGACTGCTGAAGGGTGAGGCGATGAATTAGTTCATCATTTCCGAAATCATTTTTGTAAACGGAGAATCCAATAAATACATTGTAGAGAGACGGACAAAATGCAGAGAGAAATCCTCTGTTTTTTGTCCGTCTTTTAAAATTTTCGGGGAATGGCGGCAATGGATTGCCCACACAGGTCTTTTAGTAGTACAATGAAGCATAATCGATAAAAGAAAATACACAGCGAAATTGGAAAGGAGCGCAAAAAAAAGAGATCCGCACATTGGCTGAAATCTCTTTTCTATCACATTTTAATATTGTTATTATGTCTCGAAACTGTTAAGCGCTTTCCAGATGTTCCATCACTTGAACGCCCCATTTAAAAAGGGCGGTTCGCATGGCGAAGGTCAGGACTGCGGTAAGCAGAATCATCACGCTCGTGGTGATGTGGATGTTGAGGTGAAGTTTTCCGTACAGCAGGTAGCCGGCTCCGATCAGGATTGCGCCGACGGTGAGGTCGATGAGGACGGAGATCAGGGAGCGGTTGTTGGATTTTATGGCGGCGGTTTCGTTTTCCCAGTTTAATTTCGGAAATGCAAGGTCAAAAAGGAGCTGTTCATAGTTGACGAACAGGGTAAATAAAACCGTGATCGCCGTGGTGTAAAGAAGGGTCGCCGGGTGCAGACCGAAGACGACAGCAATCATGTTGAGGACCAGAGCGTACGGCAAGGTGCCAAGGAGACTGATCAGGATGCCGCTTACCAGCATGGCACGAATCTGGTCGTGATAGCTCATCGGAATGCATTTCATATAGATGTATTCGCTGCCCTTTCGGGACATCGCTGTGGCGGAGATCACGCAGAACATGGACGTCATGACGGCGATTCCGGCGGCGGTAAGGACGGCAACTGCGACGGGCAGTTCCCCTTTCAGGAGGCGGAATATGGTGCCATCGGCAACAAGCCGGTTCCAAAGGCCAGTGGTTTTAGCCATGCCAAGGCTGGAAATGATTGAAATGAGGGCAATACCAAGCATGAAGACCGGCCAGATGAGAGGCATCAGAACACAATTCATGAACCAGGCCGGTGTGCGGTACAGTTTTTTCCATTCAATCATCGCGTAGGTGCGGACCGGATTTTTGCTTTTGACGGTTCGGGTCACTTCTTCTTTGGATAAAATGCGTTTTTCGCTGGTGGTCTCGCTCATGCCGAGGACAGCCGGGAGGTAGATTTTCCAGGCGAGGGCGAAAAAGACAGCAAGGATGACGGCGGTTGTAGCGATGTAGAGTATCATTTTGAGAAAGGATGCATCTGCAAGGCTTCCGGTCATCAGGGGCAGGTTCGGAAAAATGGTCCGGAAGGCGCGCAGAGTGCCCTTCTGGCTTTCCATCAGGTTCATGATATCCTGCATTTCAAAATTTCCGATACTGCGCGAAAATACGTTGATGCCAATCGCAAAAATCAGGGATGCGGCGAATCCGAGGTAGCTTAAGAAATCCTTGTTTCGGATATTTTTGAAAAGACGCATCACGAGCATCGTCAAAACTGCGGCGTAGACGAGCGGCACAACCGGGAAAATAAGGCAGGCGAGGATCATATTGATCCAGTAAAAAATGCCCATTTTGGCGCTGATCCCGTACCCTAACAGAAACGGAAAGAACAGCAGTACAATAAGATAGTATTCGTTCAGCAGACAGCAGAAGCCTTTCGCACCGACAATCTGCGCCGGGGTAAACGGCAGCGGCAAAAGCTTTACGAGGTCAGAGTCCATGTAATACTCGCTCAGAAACAGCGGCAGGCCATAGAAGAAAATGACCATCATGCCAATGGCACAGACGAACTCGATCAGCAGGGTTTCCAGCCCGAGCGGCTGCAGGAAGGTATAGCCGGAATATCCCAGAAGAAACAGTAAGACCGACACGGGAAGGAGGCAGACACCAAGCAGAAGGTATACAACGATACGTCCTCCGTCCGAAAATGCTTTCTTTTTTCCGCTCTTCTGATTGCTTTTTCCTGGTCCGCTTTTCAGAAGGAAACGGGTGAGAATCCATAAGTTACGCATGTTCGGTGATCTCCAGAAAGATATTTTCAAGTGTCTGATCCGGATAGGCCGCTTTTAATTCTTCCAGGGTACCCAGGTATACCTGGCGGCCGTGATGGATAATGGCGATGCGGTCGCAGAGTTTTTCCGCTACTTCCAGCACATGGGTGGAAAACAGCACGGCGTTTCCGGCATCGGCGTGTTCACGCATCATCTGTTTGAGCTCGTGCGCGGAGCGCGGGTCAAGGCCGGTCAGCGGCTCATCGAGAATCCAGACCGGCGGCTTGTGGATCAGTGCGCCCATCACCATGATTTTCTGACGCATGCCATGCGAGTAGCTCATGATACGGCTCGAAAGGTTCTCTTCCATCTCAAAGCGTTTTGCGGTTTCTTCGATAAAACGCTGACGTTCTTCCGTTCCGACACCGTAGATATCTGCCATGAAATTCAGGTATTCAATTCCCCTGACGCGAAGAAACGCATCCGGGTCATCGGGCACAAAGCCGAACTGGCGCTTGGCTTCGAGCGGATCCTTCTGAATATCTTTTCCATTGATTTCAATCGTTCCTTCGGACGGCGCAAGGATACCGGTGATCATTTTTAATGTTGTCGTTTTCCCGGCTCCGTTTGGGCCGATAAATCCGGTGATCTTTCCATCTTCGATATCCCAGGAAAGATCATCGACGGCTTTTTTGCTTCCATCGCCGTAAATTTTGCTGACGTGGTTCAGACGAATCATGTTTTATTCCCCCTCTTTTTTTCTTGTAAAACGAAACTGTGATTCTCTTGCTTCGTTTCTAAAAACAGACTGCCCTTTTCTCACTCCGAAAGCTCTTATCCTTCCCTGCGCAGGAAAAGGAGTCAGGCGGATCTTCGCAATCCGCTTCGCTACTTGCTTGATTCAGTTAAATTTCGAAGCACGGGCTGTGATCTTGTGTTTTTTTCAGTATGCATTCTTCTGCCAGAACTGTCAATCAGCGGAACGAAAAATACAGAATTTTGTAAGAACTTGTAAGACTTTTAGAGCGTGTCTGAAAAAAAAGATACCGCAAAGTGAAACCTGCAGATTGCGGAAATGCTTTTTCAGACACGCTCCAGAATCAAATCCGATTTTACCCTCTACTTTTTCAGAATCACATCGATGACTGTATCGACTCCATCCGGCAATACCGGGTCTTCGCCGAGATCGGCGAATGCCATGGTCGGATAATCGCTGTGTACCCAGCTTGTGGAAACCGGGATTTCCGCGCCGGTTGCGACGTAGCGGATCGCCTGGATTTCTTCTTTTTTCACGCCGGGCAGCGGCAGCGGCCCAACGGTATTTTCATAGACATGAAAATACAGATGGTTTCCGTGGCGCGTCACACGGCCAAAGTCCGGTTTCTCAATACCGGCTTTTCCGCAGCCGTAAATGCTCTCTCCGTTTTTCTTCATCCACTTTCCAATCTCAGCCAGCCGTTCGATCGACTCCTCCGGGATATTTCCCCTGGCGTCCGGGCCGACATTCAAAAGCAGGTTTCCACCCTTCGATACGCATTCGACCAGCTTTTTGATCAGCATCGGTGCCGGTTTGAAGAAGTGGTCGTTGGCACAATAGCCCCAGTGATTGTTCATCGTAACGCAGGATTCCCAGGCGATATCGTTTCCATTTACATCCTGGATGCCATTCGGCGGAATCATCTGCTCCGGGCTCACAAAGTCGCCGTGGTATGGGGTCGGATTTCCGGCCGCCAGAGAACCGTAGCCCTCTCCGCTCACCTCGAGACGGTTGTCGATGATGACATCCGGCTGGAGCTTCCGCACCATATTGATCAGCTCCGTCGCTTTCCATGCTTCGCCGCGCAGCGTATCGTAGGAAAAGTCAAACCACAGCACATCGAGCTTTCCGTAGTTTGTGCAGATCTCGCGTACCTGATTGTGCATGTAGGTCAGGTAGCGGTCGAAATCGCGGTCATCGTTTTTGTATGCCGGGTTGTTCCGCATCGGGTGGTTCCGGTCGCCGTAATGTGGGAAATCGTCGTGGAACCAGTCGAGCAGGGAGAAATACAAACCGACCTTCAGTCCTTCTGCGCGGACGGCATCAACGTACTCTGCAACGAGGTCGCGGCCGCATTTCGTGTTGGTGGATTTGAAATCGGTATACTGGCTGTCGAAGAGGCAGAAACCGTCGTGATGCTTGGCAGTCAGAACCATGTATTTCATGCCGGCCTCTTTCGCCGCTTTTGCCCATTTCCGCGGCTCGAAATCAACGGGGTTGAACTCCTCGAAATATTTCATGTAATCTTCTTTTGGAATCTGCTCGGTACTCCGCACCCATTCTCCGCGCGCCGGGATGGCATAAAGTCCCCAGTGGATAAACATGCCGAAACGGGCGTCGCGGTACCACTCCATCCGCCTGTCATAAGCTTCTCTGTCAAATTTGTACATCGTTTTGCTTCCTCCTGTTTTAGTTTTATATTGGTAATGATTCAGAGTACCATTTCGCATGGCTCTGAATCGTTACGTCAAGCGGATATTCGCAATCTGCTTCGCTACTTGATTCGGTTAAATCTTAATTTTCACCCATTTTCCCTGTTTGAATCGGATCGTCGCAAAGATAAACCGTGACATCTGATCCGCCAGCACGCCGAACCAGATTCCGACGATGCCAAGCCCCAGCGTGTAACCGCCAAGATACGAAACGATCGTACGAATAAATGTAACGCTGATCATAGATGCAACTGCCGTATAGAGCGTATCTCCCGCACCGCGCAGGCATCCCATGTAAATAACCTGACAGATCTGGAAAATGACGACGAAGATAATGACATGGATGATGCTGACACCGATTTCAATGATATGCTGTTCTTCGAAAAACAGGCTGTACAGCCATCTTCCGCCGAAGAGATAAATCGCAACGAGGCATACTGCGATGCCCGCGCCGATCAGACGGCACGTTCTGCCGTACTCTTTCGCAAGATCCGGCTTTTTTGCGCCGAGGCTCCGGCCGATCAGTGCAACCGCTGCGGACTGGAGGCCATCGCCGAACGCAAACGAAAGCGACATAATATTCATGCCGACCTGGTGTGCCGCCATCGCATCGGTTCCCTGCTTGGCCGCCATGATCGCCGTCATCATAAAGCCGATCCGCATGAAAACCTGCTCGAAAAACACACTGTACCCGACCCTGACCAGGCTGATGAACGCTGCAATCGTCGGTTTAATTTTGTTCTTCAGAATATAGCCAAGATTCAGGAATCCGTCTTGCTTTGTGATGGAAAGGATGCTCATCACACATCCGACAACCGTTCCTGTGACGGTTGCCAGTGCCGCACCCTGAATGCCGAGTGCCGGGAACCCGAAATGGCCGTTGATCAGAAGATAATTCAGGATAATATTAATCGTATTTGATGTTACATTTGTGCGCATCGTGATTTTTGTATTGCCCGCACCGCGCTGTGCCGAGTTGATCCCCATCTGGATACAGTTAAAAATCATACCGCCCATGATGATACGGAAATATGTTACTGCGCCGTTATGCGTCTCCGCCGTTGAGCCGCACAGATGGATGATCGGACTTGCAAACGCCACAAATCCAACACTGAATGCAGCTGCCGCAAGGATAATAAATACAAGCGCAGTTACCAGAGTCTCATTCGCCGCACCCTGTCTTTGTTCCCCTCGCCGCCGCGCAACAAGGGCGGAAATCGACACATTCAGCGCAAAGAAAAACGCCAGGCCAAGCAGCTTCGGCTGTGTCGTCAGACCGACCGCGGCAACTGCGTAGGAGCCAAGCGAACTTACCATCAGCGAATCTACAAGACCCGCAAATGCAATGAAAAACGACTCCACGATCGCCGGCCACGCCATGTTGACGGCGGTCTGGAATGTGTCTTTGTGGTATTTCCCCTTTAACTTGTTTCCTAAGTACCCCATTTCTTTTCCTCTCTTTCGTCCCAATACCAATTTCTATTTTACTTTGTTTTAACAGAAGGGTCAATACGGTACCGGCAGAAAAAAGCCAGCCGCAAAAGCAAAATTCTTTTCGCTTTTTGTGGCTGGCTTTTCTTTTATCTTTCCGTAGCGATTCAGACCCCCATCTTGATTCCGCTTACGCTACATCCCAGTATTGCTTCTTATTTTTTCAGCACAAATTCTGCCTTATTCTCTGTCGTGCTGTCGCTTCCGATGAATACTTCGAAAGCACCGTTTTCACTTTCTACACGCTCATTTTCTGTCAGGAAGCGAAGCTCTTCTTCTGTGATTTTGAAGATGACTTCGGTTTCTTCTCCCGGCTGAAGGGTTACCTTGCAGAAATCTTTCAGCTCTTTCACCGGGCGTACCACGGATGCGGCTACGTCGTGGATGTAAAGCTGTACGGTCTCGGTTCCCTTTGTATCGCCGGTGTTTTTCACGGTTACGGAGGCTTTAATCTCATCTTCCATGCCAAGCTCTGCCTTGTCCAGTTTCACATCTGAAATTGCAAAGCTGGTGTAGCCAAGGCCATATCCGAACGGGAACAGTGGTGCGTTCGGGATGTCGAGGTATTTGGAGCGGAAGCGGTCTTTGTCCTTGCCCGGCACATGCGGTCTTCCGGTAGAATACTCGTTGTAGTGAACCGGCACCTGGCCTACAGAGTATGGGAAGCTCATGGTCAGCTTGCCGCTTGGAGCGTATGCACCAAAAACAACGTCTGCGATTGCATTGGCACCTTCGGTACCCGGCATCCATACTTCAAGAACGGCTTTTGCTTTCGATACGACATCGCGCAGGTCGAGCGGACGGCCGTTGAAGAGGACAACGACAACGTTTTCATTGACTTTTGAAACGCGCTCAAGCAGTCTCTGCTGGATTTCCGGGATGCGGATGTTCGCGTTGCTGGTTGCCTCGCCGGACTGCAGACGATCCTCACCGATCGCAAGAACGACAACATCGGCCTCTTTTGCTGCGTTTACAGCCTCAAGAAGCATTGCTTCTTCCTCTTCTGGCGTGGTGGACTGCTCCATCGCCTCGCCGAAGCCCTCCAGACGGATGTCGGAGCCGAGCATCGGGGAACCTGCATGGAAGCTCATGTTTGTCGTATCTGCCTGCGCTTTTACGGCCTCTTCCAGATTTGTCACATCCTTTGCATCTCCGATAAAGGACCAGGCGCCCATCAGGTTTCTGCTGTGGACATACGGTCCGACCCAGGCAATTTTTTTCTCCTTGCCAAGCGGCAGGATTTTCTCTTCGTTTTTCAGCAGGACAAACGATTTTCTTGCGGCTTCTCTTGCCAGGGCGCGGTGCTCTTTGCAGAGAATGACCTCTTTTTCTTTCGTCTCATCTGCGTCTTTATACGGATTTTCAAACAGTCCCAGTTTGTTTTTCAGTTCCAGGATACGCATGCAGGACTCATCGATCAGATCCTCGGAAATCTTGCCCTCTCTTACAAGGCGGCACAGGTTTTCGCAGTAAATACCGGTCATCATATCAATGTCAACACCTGCCTCGGCAGAGCGGACAGCTGCCTCCTCACGGTCTGCGCAGTAGCCGTGGTAAATAATCTCCTCGATTGCCGCCCAGTCGGAAATCAGAACGCCGTCAAATCCCATCTCGTCACGCAGGATGCCGCGCATCAGTTTCTTGTTTCCGGTTGCCGGAACACCGTTTACCGTGTTGAAGGAAGTCATTACCATCGCTGCGCCTGCATCGATGCCGGCTTTGTAGGACGGCAGATAGAAGTCACGGAAGGTATGCTCGGAAAGCTCTACGGTGTTGTAGTCTCTTCCCGCTGTCGGAGCGCCATAGCCTGCAAAATGTTTCACGCAGGAAGCAATTTTGTACGGCTCCTTCAGATCGTCTCCCTGGAATCCGCGCACCATTCCGGCACAGAACAGACCGTTCAGATACGGATCCTCACCGGTAGACTCCATGACACGGCCCCATCTTGCATCGCGGACCAGGTCGGTCATCGGTGCGAAGGTTACGTGAAGGCCGGAAACGGCTGCCTCTTTTGCAGCAACTGCCGCACACTTTTCGGAGAGCTCCGGTTCAAACGTTGCGCCCTGTCCCAGCGGAATCGGGAAAATGGTCTTGAAGCCGTTGATGACATCCAGCATGAACAGCATCGGGATGTGATGCGGGTGCTGCTCCACAAAATCCTTCTGGATTTTCTTTAACATTTCTGCGCCCATGCTGCCCAGGATGGAACCGGAAAGCGCTACATTTTCCGGTGTAAAGCCTTTATCCGCCATCGGTCCCATGGCTGTGATGTCCATATCTTTATTGAAGAAGGCACCCACCACCTGGCTCATCTGGTTCACTTTTTCTTCCAGCGTCATGTCGGCCAGAAGCTCTTTTAATTTCTGCTCGGTCATTTTTTCTCCTCCATACCTCGTTTTTGCTGTATCTGCTTCTTCAGAAACCCCTAAAATGTCAGAAAAATATCGTTTTTCCGTTTTTTCTGAATCTTATACTGAAATTTTACCACATCTGATCTGAAAAAAATATCCCCTGATCCGACCTTTTTCTTTCACTATTCCGACCTGTTTGCTGTTGTTCCGGTGCGTAAGAAAGTGATAAAATCCTCTGTTATTTCCCGGACATGTGAAGGGTGGCTTTCCGCTATTTTTCACTAAAGCTTCTTCGGTATTCCAGCGGTGCGTATCCCGTATTATCCTTAAACATCTTCGTAAAGTATGAGAAATTGCTGTACCCCACATACAGCGACACCGTATTAATCGGCAGCGTGCTCTGTGTCAGAAGCTTTTTTGCCTCCTCCACCCGCTTTTGGATGATATAATTACTGATCGAAATACCCTTTTCTTTTTTAAAAATCCGGGACAGATAATCCGTATTCAAAAAGACAAGCTCCCCAAGCTCCTCCCGGTGAATCTCCTCCCGGTAATGTGCATCGATATAAGCGCATACCTGACTCGTAACCGAATCTGATTTGTTGATGTACTGTCTGTACTGAACTGCTTTCCGAACCAGTACCCCGGCATATTCCATCATCTCTTCTCTGCCATAAAGGGAATTCCGATGCAGGTTTTCCATATCCGCATCTGCAAACAGTGCATACGCCTTGATCTCCCGTTCCGAAAGCCATGCATACACCACCTGCGTCAGATCGGTACGGAGTGCTACCAGAAGCTCCCTGGTAATCATTCCTTCCCGCTCCGTCCGGTCAAGGTATTTCTGCAGCCGCTCCAGCAGCTCCTCCGGTTTTTCCTCCGAAAGCAGAGCTTTCCACACATCCAGCTCCTTATTTTCGTAGCTGGTCTGCGGAGCCTGAAATTCGTTCAGAAACAGCACCTCGTTCCGCACGGAAAGGCTTCCCTCCCGCATTTTCTGAAGATTCCGGCTCTGCTTTTGCATCCCCAGTACAGATTCCCACTGTCCAACACCGCACCACAGCTCCAGATAGATTTTTTCATTCATCCACGCAACAAACTGCCGCAGAATTTCACAGTCCCGCTCACCGTCCTGCGGGAATGCTTTTTCCTTTGACTGTGTAACAATCCAGTAGATGCCCGGTTCCTGGTAAAAAACAGTATCTACCGCAATATCCGTTTCCTCATACAGTTCCGACAGCACATTATCGATCACAAATTCCATGGTCGCGGTATCCCACATCTCCCGCTTATTGCTCTTTATTTCCGGCATCAGACAAATCAGCCGGAAATAGTGTCCCGGTCCGTATGAAAGCTGGCGCTGTGCTGCCGTTTCGCAGAATTTTTCCTCGGAGAAGCCGCTTTTCAGCACATTTTTCCAGATATCCTGCTGCAGAATTTTTCTGTTCTGATTCCACTTGATGCTTTCCTGCCTGAGATCCTGTATTTTCTTTTCTTTCGCAACAGATTCCGCCGCACGCTGCACGGCCGCCTTCAGCTTTTCAAAATCAATGGGCTTCAGCAGATAATCGACACTGTTCAGCTGTATCGCTCTTCTGGCATAGTCAAACTCCGCATAGCTTGTCAGGAAGATGACCTGGACCTTCAGCTCCTCTTTCCTGACCCACTCCACAAAATCGAATCCCGTTCCGCCCGGCATCACGATATCGCTGATTACAATATCAATATCCACCATTCCCATGATGTTCTTCGCCTGCTGTACGGAAAACGCAGTGTACACCTCGCTCACCCCGGTCGCTGTAAGATCGAGATTTCTTTTGATACTTTCAATCACGTACTCTTCATCATCCACGAGCAATAGTTTCATGTTCTTCTCCCCCTGTCTTGTATGGAATATGGATATCTACAATCGCTCCGCCGAGCGGGCTGTTATCGAAATGAATCTCTCCTGTATCACCATAATAATAACGGAATCGTTTCAGGCAGTTTTCAATCCCGATATGCTTTCCATGCTCGGAAATATCTTCCCCTGCTTTCAGCCTTTGCAACGTCTCCTCCGGGAAGCCGTTTCCGGTGTCCGAAATATAAATGTTGACATACTTTTCTTCGCCGCGGTCCTCCGGGTAAACCGTCACGGAAATCAGCGGAACCGTCTCCAGCGTCAGGGCATGTTTTGCCGCATTCTCTACAAACACCTGAATCAGAAACGGGAAGATTACCGCGTCTTTCACTTCTTCATGGACTTCAAAATAATAGGTGAATTTTTCCGGATAGCGCAGCAGCAGAATTTTGAGGTAATTTTCGCAGTGATTCGTCTCCGCCGTCACCGGCACCATCTCGCTTGTATTGCGGAAAATATAGGCGAGATAATCGGACGTAATACGGCTCATCGACTTTGCATGGTCGTACTGTCCGAAGTCAATCATGCTGTAAATAAAGTTCAGACAGTTCATGTAAAAATGCGGACGAATCTGGATTTTCAGGTAATCCATCTCGATTTTCTGTTTTTCCAGCTCCTGCTCATACAGCGTGATCTTCAGACGTCGGATCTGATGAATCATGTTTCGGAATTTATCGTCAATCTGCTCCAGCTCTACCAGATTTCCTTCCGACATCTGATAGGTGAGATCCCCATTGTCATATTTTTGAAGATTTTCCGTAAACATAGCGACCGGCTTCAAGATTTTTGTTTTCAGATGGAACAGCAGCACGGAACCGGCAATCACCATCAGAAATGCAACGCCGAGAAGAGCAAACACACTTCCCGTCATCAGATTCAAAACACCGGTCCAGGAGATTTTAATCCGTATTTCAAACGGCGCCTGCGAAAGTTCCTGCCGGAAGGTGTAATTGTCGGTATTAATTTTCGAATTGTCCGTTACAATTCCTTTTTCCGTCAGTGTTCCGATGCTTTTCCCGTTCTGGTCAACGAGACTGACATAGCCGCTCTTTCCAAGAGACAGTTCAGAGAACGGTTCCAGAATTGTCTTCAGATTGACGTAGCAGCCGAGTCCAATGCCCTGACTCTGCGCTACCTTGAGCATATAAACATCGTCTCCCTGGCACATCACGGTCCATTTTTTCTTAACTGCATACGTCTGCTGCGACAGGCTTTTGATCCTACGCTTCAGCGCTTCCTGCAAATAGGGATCAACGGCGTAAAGCCCGTCGGAGGAAATGCTCAGCTGATATAAGCTGTCATCCTTCTGCGTATAGAGAAAAACATTGTAATCCGTTCCAAAATCCCACGCTGCAGATACATAATTCCTTCGCAGCTGCGTAATGACATATTCCTCATACTGATCCTTCTCCATCAGATCCATATATTTCCAGAACGCAGAATCCGGGTTGGAGCTGTCCATTACAGTCGAGAACAGGTTTCGGCTGATTCGAAAAAAACGGTTATCCAGCTCATCCGTATACAGCTTTGAAATCTCTTCCAGCTGCTCATATACCTGCCGCTGCGTCCGGTTCAGAATAAGCACGCTCCCAGCCAGAAAAAGCAGCAGCATACTCAGCAGGCAGATCAAAAGATAACGCCCCTGCTGCGCCAGTGTTGTTTTTTTCGTCTGTTTTGAAATACGCATGATATTTCCTCCTTTTTTCTGTTCCGGTACGCTCGAAATTTTTCCGTGTTTGATTTTACGAACTGATCTTTTTTTCTGAATATAATACAGCAGAAAAACAGTACACCTCATGTTTCCATGAGTCTGTACTGTTTTTCTGATTTATGTCGGAAACACCGAAATGTTTCTCTTTTTTATTCCTGCATGGAAAATCATCCCTTTACCGCGCCAAGTGTGATACCTTCTGCGAAGTATTTCTGAAGGAACGGATAGATGATAAACAGCGGCAGCATGGCGATAAATGCGATTGCCATACGGATCGAGGTTGTCGGCAGCTTTGCCACCTCCGCGCCGATATTTCCGGTTACTTTTCCACTTGCCAGGTACTGAATATCGGTGATCATCTGATTCAGCAGGTTCTGGATGCTGTAAAGCTTCTGGCCTTCATTTCCTGATAAATAGTATAAACCATTTGTCCAGTCATTCCAATAGCCAAGTGCGGAAAACAGTCCCATTGTTACCAGAATCGGTTTTCCAAGCGGCAGTGTGATGCTGGTGAAAATCTTCATGTGTCCGGCGCCATCGATTTTGGCTGCCTCGAACAGCGCGTCCGGGATACTGGTGTTAAAGTAGCTTCGGATCATCAGCACGTTGTTTGCGCTTAACAGGAAGCCTGGAACAATCAATGCCCAGATCGTGTTTTTGATGTGAAAATACTTTACATACATCAAGTAGGTCGGCACCAGTCCGCCGTTGAACAGCATCGTGAAGAATACGAAAAAGGTAATTGCTCTGCGGTACGGCAGCTTTTTAATCGAAAGCGGATATGCCAACAGAGCGGACATCGCAAGGTTTGCAGCGGTACCGACGATGGTTACAAAAATGGTAATTCCGTATGCTCTCAGGATTTTCTCGCCCTGGCGGATGATATAGGAGTAAGCATAGAAGCTGAATTTCTCCGGGAAGAACGAATATCCGTTGCGGATCAGTGTGTTTTCATCGGTCAGTGAGGAAATAAATACGAGTACAAACGGCAGTATAATGGATAACGTAATCAGAATGAGTACTACATTAATCCAGAACTGGAAACGTTTTGCTTTTTTTGAATTTGTCATACTTCCATCCTCCTAGAATAATGCCTGGTCTTTGTCTACTTTGCGGACAATCCAGTTGCTCAACATTACGACACAGAAGCCTACCAGAGACTGGTATACACCGGCTGCAGATGACATACTGATATTTCCTTGTTCAATCAGGGCACGGTATACGTAGGTATCGATAACGTTTGTGGTCGGGAACAGAACACCGGAGTTCATCGGCACCTGATAGAACAGACCGAAATCGGAATAGAAAATTCTTCCGATGCTGAGGAGCAGCAGGGTGATGATGGTCGGAACGAGGCTCGGCAGTGTGATTTTCGTAATCTCCTGCCATTTGCTTGCACCGTCCAGTCTTGCAGCCTCATAGAAGGAAGGATCGATACCGATCAGGGATGCGATGTAAATCAGGCATCCGTATCCTACGCCCTTCCAGCAGTTCGCGATAATCAGGATCGCCGGCCAGTATTTCGGTTTCTGGTACCACTGAATCGGGTCAATGTGGAACAACGGAAGGATGGAGTTGTTGACAAGACCATTTTCTGCACTCAGAAGCGCATATACGATGTAGCTTAAGATAACCATGGACATCAGGAACGGAAGAAGAATCGCACTCTGATATATCTTTTTGAGCTTTGTGTTTCTTATCTCCGTAATCAGAATCGCAATGGCAATTCCGACTACCATGTTTACAAGAATAAATGCAATGTTATACAACAGCGTATTTCTTGTAATAATCCATGCATCCTTGGAAGCAAACAGGAATTTGAAATTTTTAAGTCCTGCCCACGGGCTTGCCCAGATACCTTTTGCAAAGTTCAGTTTTTTAAACGCAATCACCATACCTGCCATTGGGATATAGTTGTTAATCAGCAGATACAGAAGTGCCGGAAGCATCATCAGATAAAGCGGCCAGTATTCCTTCAGCGCGTTTTTCTTTTTTCCTTTTTTAACCTCTGCTTTTTTCATAAAGCGTCTCTCCTTTTATGAGGGCTGTTTTTTTCAGGTTCTTTCACAGAGAAAGCTCCACATCTTTTCTGGTAAGAGTGGAGCCTTCGGTTACTGTATCACACCGGATTTTTTTCCGCCCCGGTCGTGCTCTTTTTACAAATTATGGTGCCTATTTCTCTGCAAGAAATGCATCCAGCTGCTCCTGCTTTGCAGCAATGACATCGTCGATTCCCGCATCGTCCAGCGCCTCAAGGAACTGTGGAAGCAGTTCTTCCGGATCTCCGGAGCCGCTGCTAAGTGCGCCGTTGTACTGGCTGATTACGTTGTTCAGGGCTGATACCTGATCCGCATATTCGCTGTTATCAAAGACAAATCCCAGTGCTTTCGACTCGATACCGGAAGCGTTGAACTCCTGCATTTTGTCCCAGAGCTGCGGGTCAGATCCATCCCATTTGTATGCGATGAACTGGTTCGGAAGCTCCCATCCACAGTTAAAGCTGTAGCCTGCATTGTCTGCTGTTACACCGTCCGGGTAGTTGATGATTCCGTTTTCTTCATCTTCTACTACGTAGTCGGTTCCCTCTTCGCCCCAGTTCAGAAGGTTCATGACCTCCGGGCTGCCATAGATATAATCGAGAACCTGCATTGCTTTTTCCGGATTTTCGGAGTTCTGTGCTACAGAGAAGATAATTCCGCCGTAAGAGGATGAGTTGATGATCGGCTGATCATAGAACGGTACGATTTCAAACTCATATCCTGTGGAGCTCTGGAACTCAACCGGGGTACCTGGATGATAAGCAAAGAACAAGGAGAAGAGATTTCCTGCTTTGCATACGGTTCTCCAGTTTTCTGTGTTTGTTCCGGCATCCTTGCTGATGTAGCCTTTCTGATACCAGTCATGCAGCATAGTTGCAGTCTCCTTGTACCAGTCGCTTGCAAAGTAGTTTTCTACGGTTGTGCTGTTGGTCTGATCCATCAGAGCGCCCGTGTTGGCATCGCCAAGTCCATCAGCGCGGGACAGACGGCTCAGAGGCGTATCACTGTTGTTGCTGGAGAACAGCATTGTCATATCAGGCTCGCCGGCCTGTACGGTCTCAAATACTTTCTCCATATCCTTCGGCTCTTTGATTTCATCGGTATTGATATTATACTTTTCTACCAGGTCTTTTCTCATGAAGATGGCTGGAATGCTGCCTCGTTCGATCTGGTTCGGAACGCCATAGACAAACCCATCAATCTGATTTGTTTTTGCAATATCCTCGCCATAGATATCTTTCAGGTTTGTGCCGTATTTGTCAATCAGTTCAGACATATCCATGATCTGGCCGGAATGCATATACTGTACAGCTGTTGTTGCATTTGTGTACAGAAGATCGATTTTCTCATCGCCGGAAAGCATCAGCTGTAACTGCTGAGATGCGCTTGCCCACGGAAGAACAACGATATCGAGCTTTGCATTCAGCTCCGGCTCCAGAATCTCGTTGATTTTTTCTTCGATTCTCTCTTCATCCTGCTGCTGGCTGCCCTGCAGTACCATAGTTACAGTGTACGGCTCGCCTTTTTCCTCTGTCTTTGCTGTGCTTCCGGAAGCTGCGGAGGAACCGGAATCAGAACTGGATCCTGTGCTTCCGCATGCTGCCATGGAAAATGCCATAGTTGCTGCAAGAATGCCTGCTAACACTTTTTTCTTCATACTTTTTCTCCTTTTCACGTATCGTGTTGTGTGACCTTTGATGGTTGTATTATAGCAGGATTTTGACTTGCAACTCTATAACTGATTTGACTTTGAAGTATCACTCTTCCGACCTTTGTGTCTTTTTTGTGTCTTTTTTCTGTCATTCCCATCCAACGAAAAAAATGGCTCCTCCTCCACCTGTTTTATGAAGGAAAAGCCATTTTCTGTCAAAAATCTTCCACCATCTTTGCCCCTTCTGCCTCATCGAGCTCGGTCACGGTTCCATTCATGACACGGTAAACTCTCTGGCAGAGGCCGAGGACACTCGGGCGGTGCGTCGTAACGATGCAGGTTTTGTTGGGACGCTGGCGGATGATGTTTCGGAGAACGTTTCGTTCCGTCGTAACGTCCAGTGCCGAGGTGGCTTCATCCAGAAGCAGCACCGGGGCATCGCGAAGGACGGCACGGGCGATGGCAAGCCGCTGGGACTGGCCTTCGGAGAAACCGCGGCCACGTTCCCCGACGCGGCTGTTAATGGTATCCGGCAGATGCTGAACAAAATCCCAGGCGCAGGAGATTTTGAGCGCTTCGATGATCTCCTCGTCGGTCGCATCCTCTTTTACCATGCGCATATTTTCGGCGATTGTGCCGGAAAGGATCGTATTTCCCTGCGGCACATAGGCGAAGAGATGACGCGTTTCGGCGTTCATGGGAACCGTTTTTCCGTTTGAGGCAATGATCACGGTTTCCCCCTCCTGCGGGCGGATAAGGCCGAGAATCAGGCGGATCATCGTTGTTTTTCCCTCGCCGGACGGGCCAACCAGCGCTACAATCTCGCCGGGGGCGGCCTGAAACTCCGATCTGGTGATTACTTTATTTCCTTCTATATAAGAAAATTCTACCCCATGCATCTGTACCCGGAATCCATCCTTTGCCAGCGGATCAAGCGCGGCGCTCTCCGGGATATGGACTTCTTTTGGCAGCTCTACGAGCTCACGGATCCGGTGCGCCGAGACGGAGCTGTTGAGGAAGGACGGAATAATTGAAATTACGTTTCCAAACGCGCCGGAAAGGTTACTCCGCTGCTGCAGGAACAGCGTCATGGTTCCATAGGTAATGTCGTGCGTCCACAGGCGGAACAGGCAGTATCCGAACGCCGTAAACTCCACCGCACTCCCGAGAATAGACATTACGATATTGGTTTTAATCGTAAACAGATTATATTTCAGGCTGATATCCTTGAAAAGTCCCTGCCACCAACGCATCTTTTTGCTGTAATACGGTGCGATGCCAAACGACTTGATCGTATCAAAATTGTAGAACGCTTCTACCTCAAAGCTCATCAGATTACTGCTCATCTCGCGTACTTCTTTGCTGTATTCCCGCTGACGGCGGATCATAAACCGCGACATCAGAAGCAGGAACGGTGCGCTTAAAAAAGCAATCAGTGCCATGACCCAGTCATAATGCAGAATCACGAAAAAGGTGGCAATAAACCGATACACAGCAATGATAATCGTCGGGAGCCAGCTGATTGCGTTGCCGCTGACCGTTCCAATGTCGCCGTTGAAACGATTGAGTACGTCACCGTTTGCGTATTTGCTGATTTCCAGCCAGTCCGCATCAACGATTTTGTCAAAAATATCCGCCTGGATGTCGTTGTTGATGGCGATACCAAGCTTCGTTGAAATGCGGTTAATGACACTCTCAAACCCAAGGCTGAACACGGTGCTTCCGATCATGATGCAAAGCAGTAGCGGGAGCTTCTGTATCTGGTATCCGGTGATGATATCGATCAGGTATTTTCCTGCCACGCTGCCGACAAGCCCAAGCGAAGTGCTTAAGATACCGAGAATCGTATAAAAAACAATCGCACCCTTATAGCGCGCGCTGTAGCCAAAAATCCATTTCCAGTCATCGATGATTTCCGAGAACGTTCCGTTTTTCCATCGCTCCGACAGGATGCGGAGAGACTCGAAGGGAGCGTCTTTACTTTTCTCTTTGGATTCTTCCTGCATGCGCGTCCCCTCTCTTTTTCCCGTCTACGGTACGGATCATATCGTATTTTTTCAGCAGCTCGACACGTCCCGCACCCACTTCAATGCTCGATTTCTGTCCTTTTTCTCCCTGCCCCAGCCATTTCAGGATTCGCTCCACGTATGCAGCCGGGAGCAAAAACGGATACCTCGCCGCATAGGGATACTTGTTTTTCATATAGGAAGCTTCCGGAACCAGCGATTTCCAGATTCCCCCGGCTGTGTGCTTTTCCGTTCCGGTTTCTGCCGCATACAGGGTAATGTTTGCACTGTGGATCCTTCCCACACTCGATTTCCCGAACGAACCGGCATCGAGAATATCGATCAGAAGCGCTTCGGAATCCGGGTGAAGCTTATTTGCGGCACGGACTGCCCCACTTGCTTCATAGGAAAAGCCCAGATACCGCTCGCCGATATCCAGCAGATTGATACAGAAGCACGTCATATGATACTCTTCGCACAGCTGCCAGAACATTTCCCAGTCTATTTTTCTTCCATATATACGAATCATCTGTACCATATCACAGATCTGACGGATCCCAACGCCGCCGTGAAGAAAGTGCTTGAAGCTGTGGCAGAGAAGATAGAAAAGATGATGCGTTTCTTCTAAGGTAAAGATGCTCTGCCCCTGCACTTCCACTTTGGATGGATGCGCAAAAACATCGGAAAATGCACGGTTCAGATAACCATAGGCAGAGGATTCTGTGCTGAACAGCCTGGTATGTATTTCATAGAAGACCCCTGTTTTCGGATGAATGTAGCCCATCTCTTCCGGGGCATCACCGTCTTTGGCACCATTTGGCATTGCGGTTTCTTTGTCCCGCACAAAGCCCTTCCTCATAAAACAGGCATCTACTGTTGCAAAATCCTTTGCCGAAATCAGAAGATCCTCATCCCCGGACGGGCGCAGATCTGGTTTCGGATAGAGACTTCTGCACACAATTCCTTTCATCACCAGCGGCTGCACGCCCAAATGCTCCAGCTCCTTTTCATCGGAAAGAAACAGCGCTGTACGCGAAACCTGCTGCAAAACACTCTGCATTGCCTGCGTTTTTACCTGTCTGCGAAGCTCGTCCGGAAGCTCTGCAAATTCCGGTGTTTTTCCCACAACATCGTAGACCGCTGACAGCAGCGAATGCTGTGCCGCGAGGACAAACAGATGATTCCATTGTTTTTCTGTCAGCCCCTGAATTTCTGCCGGCGATGCTTTTTCTTCTGTCAAAAACGCACGAATCACCGCAAGGAATGCGGTTTCTGTTTCTGTAATCATCTTCTTTTCCTTTCATTTTCTCTGCACGCATCATTTTTCTTTTTATCCACACCGAATAACCGGGCATATCCATGCATCAGAATCGGACGAAGCGGGATAATGCGAATCCAGACCTGTGCAAAAAACTCCCACCAGAACGTTCCCGGTACAAGTATTTTTCCTTTTCGTTCCACTTTTGTCACCCGTGCAAAGATCTGCTTCCGTTGCACATGATGCTCGATTTCCGTCTGTGCATCCCCGATTATGTCATAACCGTCTGCATGAACGCGGCAGATCCGATGCACGACAAACTGTCCGCCCGGCCGCTCGTAAAATACGATATCACCTTTCCGAAGTTCCCGCTCCGGCGCTCGGAAGAAAATACTGTCGCGTCCATGAATCAGAAACGGCGCCATGCTGCTCCCGGAAATCACCATACGCACTTCTCTGTCCTGCTCTACAAGTTCTTTCAGCATTCCGACATAGGCACGTGTATCCATCATTTTCATGCATGTTTCTCCCTTTTCTGAATCATGTTTTTGTGCAGTGCAGCTGCATATGTTTCACTTTCGAACGAACCGGTCCCGATCTCCTGCTCCAGCGTTTTCACCGCATCTTCTGAAATGTCGCACGCAAGATGATACACCGGAACTTTTCCAGCAAGCTGTTCGAGAAGGTCGAGACTGTGCACCAGTCCCTCCCTGTCCCAGCGGTTCATGGTGATCTGTCCGTACAGACTCGTAAATGCCTCTGCCGGACGCAGCCGCCACGCCTGATTCGTCTTTGCCTGGCTCAGCATTACAATGCATCCGACCGGGAGCTTTTTGTTTTCGCAGACTCCTGATGTTCCGCAGACCGGCCAGCCGTTTGCTGTCCACGCTGTGCCGTCATATTCCAGCAATGCCTTATCCCCATTTACGGTACGGCTTCCCCGGTACTGTTCCCAGAGTCCCGCCTGTGTGGTTTTGCCCGTTCCCGATGGTGCAGAAAAGAGCATTGCTTTCCCCTGATACTCCGTGTATGCACAGTGCAGAATCAGGCACGGCTGCTCTGCCAGACGGCGCTCCAGGGCAAGGAGGGAAAGAAAAACAACTTCATACTTTTCAACTTCTGCCAGATACCACCTGCCGACGAAAACCTCCGCACGATTTTGCGCAGTCTCACGGTAGAATGCATAAGGACGCGCTTCTCCTTTCACACCGATCCGGCGGCTCTCCAATCCTTCTTTTGTATGAAACACCTGCAGATCGACCCGATCCACAATCAGCTCTCCCTCCGCTTCCGGCAATATGTCGACGGCCGTAATGATATATGTATAATCCGCAGAATCCGTTTCCACCAAAAATTTTTCCATATCCACCGGAAGTACCAGCTCTTCCGGAAACTTCAGCCGGAAGGAAAAACTCCCTGTCTGAAATGTTTTTTCCATCAAAAACTCCTCTTTCTCCCCATGATCTTCCCTTCTCTCCGCCACGTATCACGATCCCTTTTTCCGCATTTATGATAACAAAAAAAAGAGACTCCGTCAATCTTTGTGTCCTTTTTTGTAATTAAATACGTAATTTTATTTTTGACTGATCTGCAGCGTTTTATAGTCATGCCGGAAATACAATTTGTTTTTTCTATCAGACCGCTTTTGTCCACAAAAATCTGCGACCGAAGCGCCATCTCATCCATACAAAAGTGCATATTGCAAAGCGTGTTTTTTGCCAAAGTTTCCCTTGACAATTACTGTCTATTTCTCTATAATTCTATATGTAATAAAAACTGTAATATTTTATTTTTACTTGTTTTTCTGGCATTGTACTTTTGAAAGAGGGCTGGGATGTTGATGGAGAATGTAATGGAACGTGCTTTATCAGAGGAAAAGCACTATTGTGCCAATGAAGATTACATAGTAAGAGAAATTGCAGGGGAGACAATTCTTGTGCCGACGGGGGCGAGTGCGGAACATTTTAATGGAATGCTGACACTGAATGAGACTTCGCGGTTTTTGTGGGAATTGTTTCGGATGCCGCATACGTTTGAGGAAACGGTGGCAGCCGCGCAGGAACGATATGAGGACGATAACCAGTCTCTGGAATCGGATATTTATGATTTTATGAAGGAAAGTGTAATGCTCGGATTTCTGAAGGAGGAGGAGTGAATATGGAAAAAATGAAGTGGACACGACCGGAAACTACCGGGGAGATGTTTGAGGCGAATGAGTATGTGGCAGCCTGCATCACAGGTTTAATTCAATGTGCTTACCCAGGTGATGGACAAACCAATGGACAGATAGACAAATTTGATGATTATAACGGGAAAAAAAGTGGCTATTGGACAGACAACAAAGGCATGCTGCATGGTCTTTGTGGCTACGATGCGAAAATTTCTTTCAGTGAAGATACCGGAAGTGGTTTTGAATATATTGGTGATAAGATTCAGCGAAACCGTCCTATTTACAGTATCAAAAATTATAGCCCAGCCGTCGGTACGTATTACAATGTAACCTGGAACAGTGACGATGGTGACAATCACAGCGGTACGTATTCTCATACTGGTCGTCTTAAAATCACTAATATTGACAGTAACCACCCTAACCATTCCTAATTAACCATAAATTCAAAAAAAAT
Source organism: Blautia sp. AM42-2 (assembly GCF_003480245.1). NCBI lineage: Bacteria > Bacillati > Bacillota > Clostridia > Lachnospirales > Lachnospiraceae > Blautia > Blautia sp. AM42-2. The sequence goes on along the minus strand of NZ_QUIM01000003.1, from coordinate 20,511 downwards.
AGAAATTTCCCAATCACCCGAAATGCGGTCAGCTCCCCAGAAGTTGGCCGTATTTCCATATCTGCATATCTATACAGAAAGGACCCCCATGGACAATCTCACCTACGAAAAACATCTGATCTCCAAAGCCGCCCGCTCCCACACCCCGATTAACGGCAGTCTCGAGCTTCTCCCCTTATGCAACATGAACTGTGGCATGTGCTACGTCCGGCTCTCGCGTCCGGAGATGGAGCGCCAGGGGCATCTGCATTCTGCTGCGGAATGGATTTCGCTTGCGCGCCAGATGCAGAAATCCGGCACGCTTTTCCTTCTTCTGACCGGCGGCGAGCCGCTCCTCTTTCCAGATTTTAAAACGTTGTATCTGGAGCTTCGCAGCATGGGTATGATTCTGACGATCAATACGAACGGGACTCTGATTGATGAAACCTGGGCGGACTTTTTTGCACAACATCCGCCGCGGCGCATCAATATCACGCTGTATGGAACTTCGAAGGAAACCTACCGCGATCTCTGTCATTACAAAGACGGGTTTGAAAAGGCGCTGCGCGGGATTCGTCTTCTGCGGGAACGGAATGTTGATGTGAAAATCAACGGCAGTCTCGTGCGAAGCAACAGCACGGATGTGGACTCCCTAGTGGCACTCGCCCGCTCTCTCGACGCTCCGATCAACATCGACACCTACATGTATCCTGCCCGGCGCGAGCGATCCGCTGCGTTTTGTGAACAGTCCCGGCTTCTGCCAGAGGACGCTGCACGTGGAAAAGTGCAGTTTGAAAAAGCTTCCCTCGATTCCAAAACCTATCTTCAAATGGCTCAGACCATCATAACCCGCGTCTCCGAAACGCCGGATACTCCCGAACCTGATTTCCAGCGCATGCGCTGTCAGGCGGGCCGCACTTCCTTTACAATCAACTGGCAGGGAAAGATGCGCCCCTGTGTGATGCTCTCGCAGCCGGAAATCAACGTTTTTGAAACAGGATTTGATAACGCATGGAAGCAGCTTCAGTGCGAAATCGAAACCATCACCTTAAATCCCCGCTGCTCCTCCTGCTCCCTCCGTCGCATCTGCCAGACCTGCGCTGCCTGCGCAAAACTGGAAACCGGCGCTTACGACGGCATCCCCGGCTACATGTGCCGCTATACAAAAGAACTCCTGCATCTCTATTCTGCGGATCTCGCTGCCTCACGCGCCTGAGCCATGAGAAAAACACTTTGTAAATTTCTCAGGTTCCCCTTCATACGCCTGATCCGCCGTTGGCAATGCGCACACGCAGTGTCTCTGCAGCCGCTACGGCTGGTTTTGTATACCATAATGTACTCATATCCTGTCTCCCCATTCTGTCACCAAAAGAGGGAGGCAGACGATTCCACCTCCCTCTTCGTTTTTCAATTTCTATCTAATACTTAATACTCGACGTTCTCTTCATTTCCTTCTTTTCTGACCGTCAGAATCTCTGTCTCACGTCCTGTCAGCGCGCGGCTTCTTTCGCCCGGCTGCTGTCCGCCGATGGAGATTTCATACTCGCCCGGCCGTACGACACATCCGCCGTCCTCTGTGATAACAGCAAAATCTCTTGCATGCAGTGTCACGGAAACCTCTTTTTCTTCTCCTGCCTGCAGTTCCACGCACGCGATGCCTTTTAACTGGAAACCTGGCTCACCCGGCTGTGCGTTTTTGTATTTCACATAAACCTCTACGCTCTCATGCAGCGGATATGCACTCTCATTCTTCACCTTCGTGCACACGGTCACATCGTCGAGCACCGCGCTCGTCTCCTGCTCCGTTTTTGCGCCGCTGTAGGAAATTGTTCCATACGTCAGTCCATATCCAAATGGATACAGAATATTTTTATCAGTATAGCGGTAGGTTCGTCCTGCCATGCTGTAATCGGTGAACTCCGGCAGATTTTCTGTTCCCTGATAGAAAGTCACCGGCAGTTTTCCGTTCGGTGCATAATCGCCGAACAGCGCCTCGGCCACGGCTTTTCCGCCGCGCGCACCCGGATACCAGCTGTCAAGGATAGCCGGTACATGCTCCTCGGCCCAGGACAGGTCGATGGCACTTCCTGCCGAGAGAACGAGGACTACCGGTTTTCCAACCGCTGTGATTGTCTCAAGCAGTTCCTCCTGTAAGCCCGGCAGATTGAGGCCCAGCTTATCGCCGCTCGCGTATTCGTTTCCGGCATCGCCTTCCTCGCCCTCAACAGTTGCATCAAGTCCAAGGCACAGAACGACAACGTCTGCGTGCTCAGCGGCAATGACAGCCTCTTTGAAACGGTCTTTGTCCTCGCCGAGTCCTTCGACTTTATTTTTATACAGATGGCAGCCCTCTGCGTATGTCACTCTCACATCATCACCGACATACTGCTGAATTCCTTCCAGCGGTGTGATGTATCTGGACGATGTTCCCTGATAGTTTCCAACCAGCGCTGCTCTCGAGTTCGCGTTCGGTCCGATCACGGCGATACTGCGGATCTTCTTCACATCGAGCGGCAGCATATTGTTTTCATTTTTCAGCAGAACCATACTTCTTCTCGCTGCCTCGACGGACAGATCAACATGCTCTTTGCACTCGACTAGATCGTAGGACAGATCTTCGTACGGTGACGGATAGTCTTTCATCATACCGAGGCGGATGCGGATTTCCATCAGGCGCTCAACTGCCGCGGTGATTGCCTCTTCGGATACCAGGCCATCCTCGTATGCTTTCGGCAGATGCAGGAAAGCAACGCCGCAGTTCAGGTCACAGCCGTTGTTGACGGCACGCGCTGCGGACTCCTCTACATTTTTGGTCACTCTGTGGTGCTCATGGAAATCTATGATTGCCCAGCAGTCGGAGACAACATGGCCTTCAAAGCCGAACTCATCGCGCAGGATGTCCTTTAACAATGTCTTGCTTCCGCATGCCGGTTCACCGTTGACACGGTTATACGCGCCCATGACTGCCTCGACTTTTGCATCCTTGACACAGCGTTTGAAGGCATACAGATAGGTGTCATACAGATCATGTTTGCTGACTCTTGCGTCAAACTCATGGCGGATCGCCTCTGGGCCGCTGTGGACGGCGAAATGTTTGGCACACGCCGCTGCCTTCGGGTGATCCGGGTCCGGTCCCTGTAATCCGCGGATGTAGGCGCATCCGAGCTCACCAGTCAGATACGGGTCCTCACCATATGTCTCATGGCCACGGCCCCATCTCGGATCACGGAAAATGTTGACGTTCGGTGCCCAGAAGGTCAGGCCTTTGTAGATGCCGCGGTCGCCTTTTCTCGAAAACTCGTTGAATTTTGCACGTCCCTCGGTAGAAACAACATCACCGATCTCCTGCAGCAGCTCTTTATCAAACGTTGCTGCAAGGCCAATAGCCTGCGGAAATACCGTTGCCACACCAGCTCTTGCCACGCCGTGCAGCGCTTCATTCCACCAGTTGTATGCCGGAATGCCAAGACGCTCGATCGCCGGTGACTGATAGACCATCTGGCTCATTTTTTCTTCCAGCGTCATCTGGGAAACCAGCTGTTTTGCATACTCTCTCGTCTCTTTACTCATAGGTAAAATCCTCCCGAAATTTGTTGCCTCTATTGTATCGCCGCGTTTCCCGTTCGGCTAGTCAAGTATTGCTCTTTGCTTCTCATTTTATGCGATTTTTGCGAATGACACAGGAGAACATACGAGGAAATCGTGTATGCGTAACCATCCGATATACACGCAGAAACTCCCGGCAGAATTTCTCGTATAAGATCTTCCGTCGGGAGTTTCCCTTATCTATTCCTGTGAAATTTTATTTCTGATACTCTTCCTCGATATTTTTTACCGCACGGAGCTTGTTCGCGTATTCCAGAATCTCTTCTTTGGAATATTTCTGTTTCCGGCACCAGGTGAGGATTTCTTCTTTTACTTCCTCCGGCATCTTGTTGTTCATGCGCAGACAGTCACAGAAGGTTCTCTTCGGAGAATAATATTTGTAGGAACCAAACTCTGTCTTTTTCTCACAGATTTCGCCCGGGACATCGGCATTCTGGAAATAAAAACGTCTGATTTCAAAATTTTCCAGATCCATTTTTTTTCGGTCTGTCCGTGCTGTTGCAACTGCAATCGTAGCCGGCTCTTCTTTCAGCATTCCGGCAAGCCATGCAGCACTGTCCATGCAGATGACTGCGCGTGGGTTTACTTTCGCAATTTCAATATATTGATAGTCTTCCGGTTTTTCATAACCACAGTCCTTGCACCAGTACCAGCCGCGTGCAAATCGTTCCAGACTTCCTTCCTCTTCCATTTCTGCCAGCTGCAGTACGGTCACCTGATGATCTCTGAGGTCTGCGAAGCTCATATATCCATGATGTTCTTTAAATAACGTCGTGATCTTCTGGTATGTTTTAAAAAGCATATTTTCTTTCCCCTTTCAGGATGTGATACATCTTTTTTCATCTATAGGCGTTTGCACATATAATATTCCAATTTTCATGGAATGGCAAGCACTAATTTGCAAAAACCATGTTTTTTCTCTGTTTTTTTCTTATTAGCTGCTGCTAACATATTTCTCTTTTTATCACTTATAAGTATACCTTTTTTACCTGAAATATGCAACCTGCTGATCCGCTTTTTCTGTTCTCATACCAGCAGAAAAAGACCGGATTTTTTACTTCTCATCCGGTCTTTTTCTCTTTCATTCTATCTTTTAACGTTTACCGTAAAACCTTTTTCACTCTGCCGCTTTCTGGGCGCAGACATTCAGGTTCCAGGAAGCGGAACATTTCCGCATGATTCCAATCAGCTCTTCGGAGCCCAGCGCATAGCCGACACGAAGGCCTGCCATCGCATAATATTTGGAAAAGGTGCGGAGAACCAGAATCGGTTTTTCCGGATGTGCTTTCATATAATCGACCATACTGCAGCAGTCCGGCTCGGTGGCAAACTCCATGTATGCCTCATCCATCACCAGCAGCACGTCCTCCGGAAGGGTATCTGCGAATGCTTCCAGCTCCCCGATCGGCACATACGTTCCGGTCGGGTTATTCGGATTGCAGATCACCACGATTTTTGTTTTTTCACCAATTTTTTCTTTCATGGCAGGGAGATTAAATTTCTGCTCTTCGGTTACCGGTACGGAGACCGGCACACCGCCATTTAAATACGCCATGTCGGCAAATGCCCCGTAGGTCGGCGCGGAAAACAGCACCTCATCTCCATCGTCCAGAAAGGTCAGTCCGATCATATCGATCATCGCACTCGATCCGGCGCCTGTCAGTACATTTTCTGCTTTTAATCCGTACTGCTCCGCTACCTTCTGTTTCAGCAGTACTGCTGCAAAATCAGGATAAAAATGGCTACCCGCCCTAGAGTCCTCCAGCGCCGCCTCCTCCCCGGAAACTGTGATTTTTGTTTCATCCATACATTCCAGCCAGCATCTGCAGCAGTGCGTCTCGCTGTAGGTTGTCACCGGAGAGGCCTGTACCTCACAGATCTTCATAGTGTAAGGACAGCGGCTCATAAATGCGCAGCCCTTCGGAAGCTTTAAGAGGTCCGGCGGTGTTCCCGGAATCGGAACGAGCGGTTCGTCGTTATCCTTTGCCGAATTGTTGATACTGTTCAGAAGACCTTTCGTGTACGGATGATGCGGTTCGTAGAAAATCTCATCGACGGTTCCCTCTTCTACGATCTGTCCTGCGTACATAATGGCAATCCGGTCACACATAGAAGCGACAACGCCGAGGTCGTGGGTAATCATAATAACGGAGGTTCCTTTTTCCTTCGTCAGCTTTTTCAAAAGCTCCAGAATCTGTGCCTGTACGGTCACATCCAGTGCGGTTGTCGGCTCATCTGCGATAATCAGCTTCGGATCACACGCCAGCGCCGTCGCAATAATGATTCTCTGCCGCATGCCGCCGGAAAATTCAAATGGATACTGATCGAGCCGTTTTTCCGGACTTGGAATTCCGACCTGCCGCATCAGCTCAATGGCTTTCGCTTCCGCTTCTTTTTTAGAGCAATTCTGATGCTTTCGAATTCCCTCTGTCATCTGAATTCCGATTTTCAGGATCGGATTCAGAAATGTCATCGGATCCTGGAAAATCATGCCGATGCGGTTTCCGCGGATCTGCTGCATTTTCTTTTCATAAGCCCGTTTTTCTTTCCGGTCCTTCGTGTGCGGCGGAGAAATGTTTTCTCCGTCGAAAAGGATCTCTCCTTCTTCCACTCTGCCGTTCGATGCCAGAAGCCCCATCAGGGTCAGCATGCCGACACTTTTTCCGGAACCGGACTCGCCGACAATACCAAGTACCTCGCCCTCTTCCAGATGGTAGGAAACATCGCGGACTGCGCTGACGGTTCCCTGCTGCGTTTCAAATTTTGTTGTGAGATGGCTGATTTCGAGTAAACTCATACGCTTCACCCCCTGGTTTTCTTTGGATTAAAGGCATCGCCGATTCCCTCACCGAGGAAGTTCAGGGAGAAAATGGTGATACAAATGCAGATGGTCGGCAAAAGCAGCTGTCCCGGGTGCATGGTGAGCACCTGTCGGGCATCCTGCGCCATGGAACCCCAGCTTGCCATCGGAGCGGAAATGCCGATTCCGATGAAGCTTAAGAAGGCTTCGGTAAAAATGGCATTCGGAACAAGGAAGGTAATCTGTACAATGATCGGTCCGATGGCATTGATCAAAAGGTGACGGAAGAGAATTCTCGCATCACTTGCTCCGATGACGAGTGCTGCCATGGAAAACTCCTGCTCCTTTAAGGCAATCAGCTGGCCTCTTACCTGACGAGCCATGCCGATCCAGCCCGGAATGCAGATACCGCAATAGAGAGAAGTCCGATGCTTAGCGTGTACGGAAATCCTCTTGCGATCAGTGTATTAACAGAAACGTTCTTTTTATAGGAAATGCCGAGATCTCCGTGCATCAGATTTTCCATGTAAAGAATATACTGTTTCCACATGGGTTCATCCAGTCCGTAGGTCGATTCGAGCTGTTCAATCGCGCTCCGGGAAAGATTATCCGCCTCGAACGGGCTGCCCGGCATAATCCGAATCAGGAAAAAGGTAATGGTGATCAGTGCCCAGATTGTCACCACTCCGATGAATAAACGTTTTATGATGTATCTTACCATGCAGCATTCCTCCCGTTCCGGCTTTTTTAGCTCAGAAGAGGCAGCCGAACGATCTGCTCTGGCTGCCTCTTTGCACCTTTTTACTGTCTTTTGTTTTTATAATGCTTCCTCGCCGCGCTGGCCGGTACGAACCCGGATGACGTCTGCCACTTTCTCGACAAAAATCTTTCCGTCTCCGATATTTCCGGTACACAGCTTCTTTTCCAGAAAGCCTTTTAATACTTCAATTGTCTTATCGTCACCGACGGTCTCGAATTTGCATTTCATCAGTACATTCGGTCCGCTCATGGTTCCACGGTACATCACCCGGTAACCCTTCTGGTTTCCATATCCGGTGATATCCGTTTCCATCACGCCGTACACGGCACACGATTCCATGATGTCGATGACATCCTCCCGGTTCGCGGGTTTGACAATAACTGTCAGCTTTTTCATATCCGCACCACCTTTTTTATTGATCCTTTTTTATTTATCATTATGGAAGTGGAAGTTTGCATAAGCGCTGCATCCGTGCTCGTGCATATCCAATCCGTCGATCTCTTCCTTCTCGGTTACGCGAAGTCCGATGGTCTTTTTCAGGACGAAGAACAGAATGAACGCCAGGATCAGGGTATATGCTGCAACTGCTACAAAACCGATCATCTGGGTGATAAAGCTGCATCCCTCGCCGAAAATACCGGTGAATAAGGTTCCGAGTGCTCCACAGACACCGTGTACACTGATTGCACCAACCGGGTCATCGATTTTTACGACTTTATCAAAGAATTCAACTGCGAATACAACGACAACACCTGCAACTGCTCCAATGAACAGTGCCTCGTAATCATTGACTACATCACAGCTTGCTGTAATAGCTACCAGTCCGGCCAGTGCGCCGTTCATTGTCATACTGATATCCGGTTTTCCATAACGTACCCAGGTAACAATCAGGGTAACAAGTGTTGCTGCTGCTGCCGCAAGGTTTGTAGTCATGGCAATGTCGCCAAGATTATAGGTTGCTGCTGTGGTAGATCCACAGTTAAATCCGAACCAGCAGAACCAGAGGATAAAGACACCAAGTGCTCCAAGCGGAAGGTTATGACCAGGAATAGCAACCGGTTTTCCCTCTTTTGTGTATTTTCCGATACGAGGTCCGACCATTTTTGCACCGGCAAGGGCACACAGACCGCCGACCATATGAACTGCGGTAGATCCTGCAAAATCATGGAACCCGATCTGGCTTAACCAGCCGCCTCCCCAGATCCAGTGTCCGGTGATCGGATAAATGAAAACGCTGATCGCTGCGGAGTAAATCAGATAAGAGATAAATTTGGTTCTCTCTGCCATAGCTCCTGATACAATCGTTGCCGATGTTGCACAGAACACGGTCTGGAAAATCATGAATACGCCGATCGGCAGTCCGTTGAACATGCCGTCTGCATCTGCCAGCGATTTCGGATTAAAAAAACCGGCGGTTCCGATAAAAGCATTGCTTCCTCCGAACATCAGCGCAAATCCGATGATAAAGAAGAAAATAGAGCCGAGCACGAAATCCATCATGTTCTTCATCAGAATGTTTCCTGAGTTTTTCGCTCTTGTAAATCCTGTCTCCACCATGGCAAATCCGGCCTGCATAAAATACACCAGAAAGGCTCCGACCATGGTCCATACGATATTGAGTAATACCTGTGTGTTTTCCATAATAAGTTCCTCCTCATTCCCATCTTACCTGTTCCCGTCTGCAGATCTTCTGAAACGGTGGCTTTCAGATTTTTTAAAGTGCCTGTTCGCCGTGCTCACCTGTCCGGATCCGCACTGCATCTTCGACATCGTAAACGAAAATTTTTCCATCGCCGTAGTTTCCGGTTGACAGGTTTTTCACAACAAAATCAACGATTTTCGGAACCTTGTCGTCCTCCACAACGGTCTCCACTTTAACCTTCGGAAGCATTTTGGCCACGATTTCCGCTCCACGGTACATCTGACGATATCCCTTCTGATTTCCATATCCAAGGATATTTGTGATCATCATACCGTTTGCCTTCTGCTCCTCGAGGAGTAGCTCCAGGTTTTCGAGGCTCTCCGGACGAATTACAATTTCCAGCTTTTTCATGATTTTCCCTCCCTTTCCGAACCGGTCCCTGTACAGCTTCTGATTTTTCCGGCTGCGGATTTCTTTTTTATCCGCCTTCCCGGTTTTCTCTTCCATTCATTTACCGGCTCTGCTGCTTCTATATAGAAATCTGTTTTCTGACAGATTTTCTAACCTCTTCTTTCATGCCTGGACTGTTCCGCAGCTCTGCTGTTTTTACAGTTGTTTTTACAGTCGTTTTTTTGCATCTGCTTTCACAATCCGCTGTTTTTAATTAATCACACTTGTCGGCATTCCCTCCAGGTACGACCGGAAGTTTTTCACCGCCAGATCTACTGCACGGAGTCTTGCTGCCTTCGGCTGCCAGGCGATATGGGAAGTAATAAAGGTGTACGGCGACTGCATCAGCGGAATCTGATACTGCGGCGGCTCATTTGCGACAACATCGAGTCCTGCCATATAAACCTTTCTCGATTCCAGCGCCTCAAGAAGCGCCTCCTCATCGATGATGATTCCCCGCGCGGTGTTGATAATGATGACACCGTCCTTCATTTTGGCAAATGCTTCACGGTTCAGCAGGTTTTCTGTTTCCTTCGTATGCGGACAGTGAATGGAGATCACATCCGACCGTTCGAAAATTTCTTCCATGCTGACCTGCTCGATGCCGTCATACTGCGGCCCCGTCTTTTTGTGACGGCTGTTTGCGATGACCTTCATGCCAAAGCCCTTTGCCATTCTTGCCGTCCAGAGGCCGATCGCGCCAAGTCCGATGATTCCCATCGTTTTCTGGTAGAGCTCAATCTGCGGCACGAACAGTTGATTGTAGCTTGCCTGCGGATTCGTTTCTTTTTCTTTCCAGTACCCTGTTTTGGTGTAATCGCTCTGTACCGTCACGTTATGACAGATGTTCATGAGCAGTGCCATCGCATACTGGGCAATGGTGACATCACCGTAAATCGTATTCGTTATGGTCACGCCCCGGCGTCTTGTCATTTCCACATCGAAGTCTTCAAATCCATGTCCCAGCGTTGCGATATATTTCAGATTCGGATGCGCTTCAAAAAGCTTTTCGTTGATCACTCCTTTGTGGACCCAGATACCAAGTGCTGCGTCGGCGTTCCCGATCTGACTGCTGTAATCTTCGAAGATGTACCTCTTTTTCCCCTGATGGATGATACGGAACTTTCCGATCTGTGGTACGGTCTGCAGCATTTTGTTCCACTCTGCTTCTATTTCTTCGTACGTCAGATCGATGGTTCCCGGGTCTCCCTGAAAAACGACTACCTCATAGTTTTCTTCTTTCATACGCCTCGCCTCCTGTTGTGCAATCAGTCCGCAGATCATAACGAGCTGTTCGGCTGCGTGACACGCTGTTTTCTTATCCCCGCTTCCGAGGAACTGTGCTCCGACAACGGAACCGCCGCTTGCCATCGATGTGAAAATCACGATCAGCAGTACACAGATCGTATTGACAAGTGAGATTCCGGAAACAGCCGTTTCACCGGCCCCGGATACCATTACCATGTCTGCCATACCGACGGTAACGGCCAGCACCTGTTCCACAATCAATGGTACGATCAGCCGGACCAGACGCTTTCTGTCAAATAAGACGTTTGTGTTTTCCATCGGACTTTCTCCTTTCCGGTAAAATCAAAAAGCGATCTGGAAATCTTCCTTCCAGATCGCCCCGTTGCGAACTCTTTACTGACGTTTCTCCTTGGGATTGAAAAACGCGGCACGAAGCTTTCCCTTCGTACCGCGCCTTTGCGAATCCACTACTTATATGGAGTTTATCTTGAAAAACAGACAGAGCGTTTTCCGGTTTTCTGAGAGTGTTTTTTGGGAGAAATAAAACCTTGGAGAAAGGGAGAAAATTACAAACGGAGCGATTCTATTCCCAGAACCGCTCCGTTGCGTTATCTTTACTCTATTCTTTTTCTCTGCTGTTTTTCAACATAGGCACATTCTAGCGGAATTCCCGCTTTTTGTCAATCCTTAAATTTTTCGATGATTTCCGGTCTTTTTCATCAGTTCTGTCAATTTTACACAATTTCACCGATGTTTTTTCGGTTGTTTCTGAACATTTTTCTCATGAACCTTTGAAATTTCTTTGTTTTCTTTTAAAATCGCGGAAAAACTCCGGCAAAATTCTGTGAAAATTCAGAGCGGACGCCAGACTTGGCATTCATCAAATATCCGCTACCTGTCTGGAGCGTGTTTGAAAAAAGCTCTGTTATGTCAGATCCAGTCAAAATCTCCGCCGGTAATCGCAAGACTTAAGAGTGCATCCATCTTTTCCACTTCCTCTTCGCCCTCGATTTTTTGCAGCAGCACTGCGGTGTCCAGCACATCCTCCAAAGATTCGCCAGGTCCGATTTCATAATCCACCTCCGCCTCGCAGTCCGGGCATGGGATTTTTTCCATCGTCTGAAGGGATAAAAAGCGGTTGCCGCATTTCTTGCATTCATAATAACCACATGTTTTGGTTCCGTCTGGTACGTAATACATTTTTTCATACTCCTTTTTATTTTTCATACTTCTCAATGATACACTGATGTTCTTTTACCGCATCCGTGAACTCGCTGCGGATTTCTTCATTTGGAATGTACGCCATCTGTTCTCTTCGATCGTATGCCAGATAGCCTAAGTGAATCAGTGCAGTTAAAACGTCATCTTTATTTTTAAATGTCACCATATCATTCTGATACGATTTCGTTTTTACTTTCACTCGTTCCCCGGACATCATCGTAATAATGTCTGTTATAATATGCATCCAATTACGTATCGGATTCTACATCTTAATTCATCTTAATTCCGCAGTATTCCCATGTCACTGTATCGAGCAGGAGGAACTCCTCCGTTCCAATCGGCTTTCCATCTCTGTAAGTTGAAAACACATCCGTGCTAATCAGATTTCCCTCTTTCGTAATTGCATCCATAGGTGTATGACCTACAACCTGCAACAACTTACGTGGCTTATATAATCTCATTTTTGAATGCTGTGGTCTCAGCCAGATCGGCGATGCATCATTCCACATCTCGATTCTTCCGAGCTGATTAATCGTCTCTAGCACAGCATCCACATCATTATATTTTGCTCGCGGAACATATTCCTCTACAAAGAAATTCAGTACGCCTCCATGAGAAAAGAGAACATTGTCTATTCTCTGAACATATTTAATGGGATTATCTTCTGGAACAGCCTCTCGCAAATCCAACAACTTTCTTTGCACTGTCATTGAAGCCATGGAGCTATAACCGCTCTCCAGACAATGCCACAGATAACTCAAATCGTGATTCCCGTAGCACCAGGCTGTTTCCGGAAATGCTTTTGCAAACCGAATAGCCTCATCATAAGTTTCTTCATAAAGTCCGACATTATATTGCTTGTCCCAATCATCAGGGATGTCCATCAGACATACCGCTCGATCAGCAATTCCCTGATGCATAAGAGCTGTAGCCTGTTTAAACATCTGCGGTTTAAGATGAACATCAGGAATTACTAATATCTTCATACCATCATACCTTCTTATACTATTCTACTGGATATATCACCCTTTGTCCGGATATCTTCCAACTGATACCGCATTTGCAATGTCTTAATCCAATGAACTGCTGTTTCATAGCACCACCACAGACAGGACATCGTTTTGCTTTTGATCTCATCGCTTACCATGCTCAAGTTAAGCTTCTCTTCTCCATTTACCTGAGGTACAGCTGATCAAGATGCCGAAGCGATGACACAGCCGAACGTTCTGGCAAACAAAACTTTCTGCACATCATCGGGGTAGAATTTGACCCAAAACATTACAAAGGAAAGTGACCCTGTACGACAAAAACATTATACAACAAAAAACACTGATTGGTAGACTTCATCAATATTTTTTTCTACAAATATTTTTATATTATATCATCCACACATGAAATCAAATACATAGCACTGTAAAATCAAAGTAAATATTTCGATCAACAGAACCTTTTATGACAACATCTCTTTCACACAAGTACTTCGATAATCACTTGGTGATATTTTATATCTTTCTTTAAATACTCGGTTAAACGTTCTCTGACTTTCAAATCCACTATCCAGACAAATATTTGTAATAGAATCACTCGTATTTTCCAAACGATGGCATGCATAGTTCAGCCTTGCATCGTTAAGATATTGATTAAAGTTTCTATGGAATGTCTTGGAAAAGAGTCTGGATAAAACATATTTGCTCACGCCCAGGTCTTTTGCCATCTCTTCCAACGAAAACTTCTTCTTGAAATTTGCTGATATATAGGAAACTGTCTGGTAAATAAGATCGTTGCTCCCCACACTGCTCTTTTCTACCAAATTTAATTTTCCTATGCAGCGTGCCAACACAATTTGAAGATATGCCTGTGCAACAGTAATATCCGACTGTTCTGTCTCTAAAATTGCATTTATAACCCTATATACCTCCGGTTCAACCTTTTCCGCTTTGATGATTGGGTATTCAGGAGCCATGGATTGCATGATATCTGCAAATTTGGCTATCGTAAATGGCGATGCGATCAGATAAGTCGCTTTATTTACACCGGGTGTCAGTACCTGATAGTGATGAATAACATCTGGAAATACAAAGCCTATATCTCCTTTTTCCATATGGTATAGTTCCTGTCCGACACCAAGTTCTAATGCTCCACTTGTTACACAAACGATCTCCAGTGCATTATGAAGATGTGGTTCAATATGTTTTGACTTCCTATTTATTGCTATAATCTCCTCTTTTGTGTCAACATATTTTAACTGCATGAAATACTCCCTTTTGCAACATTTGTCTATATCTTCTTTCAATTTGGCAAGCAATCCTTTTACACCTATCTTATAATCAACTTGTAAATAAGGAAAGGAGGAATTGCAAATGAGCAACCTAAAAAAATATCTGAATGACCTTTTAGTATTCTACACTGAATATTTTGAGCATCCTTACCATGTATAAATACTAAAAGGACTATTTTGTGAAAACTGAATATTTTCTTAAGGCCATTTCACAAAAATGAAGTGGTCCTTTTTTATTTTCAAAATACAGTTCTATCACTTTATATATAGAAAAAAGCACTGTCTCATCGAGCAACGACCAGACAACGCTTTCTCCTGTCAATTCTAATTTATGTCTAATGCATCCGTTACTTCATCTGCAGCAATTCCTTTTTCTGCTTTCAGTTTTTTATTTGCATCTTCTACATTCATTCTTGAAAGTGCAAACATAATCAATACATCAAAGATTAACGGAAGCCAAAGATACATGAACTGCATCATATCAAGTGCAGACTGTGGCTGAGTTGCATTTGTTCCGACATATCCACTGAACTCAAGCATCCATCCAACAACAGCGGTTCCAATACCTCCACCGATTTTTACACCAAGAGAAGTACAAGAGTACATCGTTCCGTCAATTCTCTTTCCCTGCGTAAGATAAGTGTATTCAGAGCAAGATGCGATAACTGCATTCATATCTCCCTGCCATGGTCCCTGACCTAAGGCTGCAAGAGCTGTAAATGCCATCATCAGCGGAACACTGCCCATATATCCGGCAACAACAACAAGTGCTCTACCGATGACTGCCAAGACGTAACCTCTTAAGTTCAGTTTATACATACCTTTCCACTTACCAACTAATGTCGGTGTGAAAATCAGGGCAATGATCAGTGGAATATTTACTGCCCATGCAAATTGTCCAAACAAATTCTTATTTTTCAGTACCCATGTCATGTAATAAATGCCAGCTCCAATCATGGCACCATATAACTGCTGTAAAATATATGTTCCACAAATCATCATGTAATATTTGTTTTTAACAAGAAGCTTGAATGCCTGTACCATTCCGTACTTTTCATTATCATTCTTTACTTCTCCTTCATTAAGTTCTTCCTCCGGAAGTTCCTTAACAGAAAGTGCTGAAATCGTATTTACGACCAGACCAATGATTGCATAGATAATAGCAACCGTTCTCCATGCCGCAGCATCTCCACCACATTTATCTACAAATTCAACTGTAATCGCCTGAATCAGAAGACTTGTTGAAAATGCAAAAATAAAACGGTAAGATCCCATCTGTACACGCTCTTTGCTGTTCTTTGTAATCAGTGACGTAAGTGCTGAATAAGCAATATTGTTTGCTGTATAAAACACACCATTTAACAGTGTATAAGAAATAAAGAACCATGCATATTTAGCCGTTGTTCCAAAGCTGACTGGTACTGCAAAGCAGCAGACCAGCGTAATGGCACAACCAATGTATCCGTATAGCATCCAGGGTTTCGCTTTTCCCATTTTACTGTGTGTTTTGTCAATCATTGATCCAAAAAATATATCCGTAAAACCATCAAATAGTTTTGATACGGCAATCAGGGTACCCACGACACCTGCAGCAAGTCCTACCGAGTCCGTCAGATAGACCATCATAAAAGATGTCAAGAACGCATAGACTACATTACCTGCAACATCACCTGATCCGTATCCAATTTTGTTATACCATTTCAAATACTTTTTTTCTTCCATCGAATTTCTTTGCTCCTCATCTTCATCGCACTTAGAATCTCAATATGTCTAACCGTATGATGTCTAATTCTAATTTTTTCTCTGTTTTTGTCTGATTGCTCTGTATATCCGGACTTTACATTGCAATCAGACTATCCTTCTTTGTTTACGGGTTACATGAAACTTTATTATCCCTTTACATACGGTATCAGCGTAAACTGGAACCGGAATAATACATCATCAAATCGGTACTGATCTAATACAACTGGACCACAACTATTAGAACCAATGCCATTTAATGCGTAGTCAACACAGAATACTACACTATCTGATTCTATTAATTCATAATTATGCGTTTTCTTCTCAAGTTCTTCCTGTGTATAATAAGAAGCATTGAATGAAAATGCCTTTTCTGCGGATGCCACAATTCCATATCGGCTGTTGTTAAGCTCTACATATTCACAATCATAATGGCTTCCATTTTCCTGTGGACGGATATAGTCCTCATGTAAATCTCCTACATCTGCCCGGTATAAACCGTGGCTCGCAGCCTGATGTTTATCACAATAACTTTCCTGTGGTCCCATTCCAAAGTATCTTACAGCTGAAAGTTTTTTATCCAGGAACATCCTCACACCAAATCTCGGAAGATCCGGGAATTCATCGTCTTTTGTTACTGCAATATCTGCATCAATCTTTCCAGCAGCTTCTATTTTCCATGTAATCGTCACATCAAGAATCTTCTGTACTGTCTCTGCCACAACGGAAGCATGGCTTGTAATCTTCACACCATGTTTTCCCTGCACAACCTCTGTCGTATAGGCTCTTGTGTAAGCCTTATCATAGTGGGCTTTCTTCCATTCAGACTTGATGTACATATCGTTATCTGTTGGAGCTCTCCAAATATTTAATTCCATCGGATGGTTCAAGTATTCCCGCCCTGCGAATTTCATCTCTGTAAAGAGTGCAGTACGTTTGTCTATGGTATAAGCAAATTCACGCCCCTTGATATGAATCTGTGTATCATTTTCATTTACCTGTAATTCAGAGTCCACTACTGTTTTTGGTATCCATTTCTCTGCAAGTTTACATTTTGTATCCTCTTTACTTACCTCAATTTCATCAAATCCAAGAATATGGTCTTCATTCAACAGTGGCAATTCTTTTTTCAGATGGTAAATAAGTTTTAAATAACATTTCCCATTCTCTGGAACATTGATCTTCAGGTTTGTTTTTCCTTCCCCGTGTGGTGCCACAGAAAACTCCGGAAGTATGCCTTTGCTGATCACAAGACCATCCTGTGTCAGCTCATAACTAATCTTCACATAATCTTTCAAGTCATCAAAATCCATGTAGTTATGAAGCACCAGTTCTCCGCTTTCTTTGTTATAGGAAATAACTCTTGCCGGGCGATAAACATTCTTGTATTCCAAAAGTCCTGTATGTACCGTTCTGTCCGGATATACTAATCCATCCATACAGAAGTTGCCATCATGAATTTCTTCGCCATGGTCGCCCCCATAAGCATATATAGTCTTTCCATTCTCAGCAGTTCCATGAGCAATCGCATGGTCACACCATTCCCAGACAAAGCCGCCGCACATTTTATCATTATCCTGAATCATCTGGAAGTAATCTTCAAAATCTCCAGGTCCGTTTCCCATGCTGTGACAGTACTCTACCAAAAGGAAGGGTTTGCTTCCATCTTTATCCAGATATTCCTGAATTTCGGAAAGCGCCGGGTACATCCGGCTGTACACATCCAGATTGCTGTAATCATATGTTTCATCATAATTACGGTATCTTGCACTCTCATATTGTGTGATGCGGTCTGGATCAAAATTCTTTGTCCATTCCAGTGCTTTTTCAAAGTTGCAGCCATAAGCACTCTCATTTCCCATTGACCACATAACAATACAGAAACGGTTTTTGTCACGTTCCACCATGAGTTTTACGCGATCAACGATTGCCTCTTCCCATACCGGATCATCTGCAATCTTCTCATTCCATCGTTTGAACCGATTGTAATCAGTGTCTTCTTTTCTGTAGATCATAAATGGACCATGAGCTTCAATATCTGCTTCATCTATTACCATGAATCCATACTTGTCACACATTTCATAGAAAAATGGTGCGTTCGGATAGTGGCTGGAACGGATCGCATTAAAATTATGCTGCTTCATTAACGTAAGATCGGTTGTGAGCTGTTCCAGACTGATTGTAAATCCAGTAACCGGATCGGAATCATGTCGATTGACACCACGGAATTTAATCTTCTGTCCATTTAGGTAAATGACCTGGTCTTTAATCTCTATCTTTCTTAATGCAATGTGATCTACAATTACTTCATTCTCTGTTTCAAGAATCAGTTTATATAGATATGGATTTTCTGTATTCCAAAGTTCCGGACTTGCAATTTCTAATACAGCTGTTCCTTCTTCAGCAATACTTCCTAGTGCTACAACTGCTCCGTTTCTATCTTCAATCGAAATTTTTACATTTAAGGGAAAGTAGAATTTCATTTCAATTTCTACTTTCGCAAGCATATCCTCAATTCTTGTTTTAATATGATAATCACTGATTGCCTGTTTTGGGCGTTTCAAAATGTACACATCCCGGAAAATACCACTCATACGGAATTTGTCCTGATCTTCCAAATAGGAACCATCACACCATTTCATTACCAACACTGCCACCGTATTCGTTCCATCCTGAAGTACATCGGTAACATCAAACTCACTGGTCATATGTGAAACCTGGCTGTATCCTATGTAAGAGCCATTGATCCATACATAAAAGCAGCTGTCTACTCCTTCAAAGTTCAAAAAAGCTTTTGATGCTTTCTCATCTCTGCTGTACTCAAAATTATGTACATAAGCTCCACACGGAATATCCTGTGGCACATATGGTGGATCAAACGGAAACGGATACCGGATGTTTGTATACTGGTGTGTATCATATCCTGCCATCTGCCATACACTTGGAACCTGAATCTCATCAAAATTTTCTGTATCATAATTCTTCTCAAAGAAAGAATCCTGAATGTCATAGATGCTGTTAAAATACTGGAATTTCCAAGTTCCATTCAATAACTGCATACGATCTGATTCTTCTCTGTGTTCCACCAAGTTATCCATTCTTTTGGATGCCGGAATATAATAGGCTCTGGCTGGCATTGTGTTTTCGTGCAGTACGCTTAGATTTTCATAATAACGTGGTACGATCATAAATAACTCTCCTCCAATACATATACTTTTTTGTTCTTTGTTTCCCTAAAGCAAACCTTATACTTTACTTTTTTGTTTACGTTCCTTAGTTATGCTATATATAGCTTATCCTAATCCGCAAAACATGTCTATAAATTGGATTAGACAAAATATGCACTAAATGATACAATGATAAAAAGTGCGAAAAGAGGTGCTGTCCTATGTATTTGAACACCGGTTATTTGAACCACTCACATATGGATTTCAAAGACAAAAGTCGTCCGCTGATTGTAGGTAGCTGTGGTACTTACCGTCTTTCCAGACATCCCAAACTTCCTACCTACCGTCCAAGGGGTCGTCTGGATTATCAGATTATATATATCACTGCTGGTTGTGGGCATTTTCATTTTGATAATGTAAATAACGAAACGATTGTTCCAGCCGGCAACATTGTACTGTACAGACCGAAAGAACTTCAGAAATATGAATATTACGGAGAAGATAAGGCAGAAGTATACTGGATTCACTTCACAGGAAGCAATGTGAAAAATATCTTACGTCAATATGGATTTCAGGATAAAGAACGTGTCTTTCAAGTGGGTACATCTAATGAATATGAACAAATTTTCAAGCGTATTATTATCGAGCTCCAACGCTGTCAAGATAATTATGAGGAAATGCTCGTCCTTTTGCTACGTCATCTTCTGATCAGTTTCCACCGGGAACTGACAAGAGAGCACATATTAAAAAATGAATATCTTGATCATGAGATGGATAATGCTGTTACCTTTTTCAGTGAAAACTACAATCAAAATATCAATATTGATGATTATGCTGCCTCACGAGGCATGAGTGTCAGCTGGTTTATCCGAAATTTCAAAAAATATACCGGTTCTACACCAATGCAATTTATTGTGGGAATCCGCATCAACAATGCTCAGATGTTACTTGAAACAACAACTTATTCCATCAATGAGATTTCTAAGATTATCGGATATGATAACCAGCTTTATTTCAGTCGGCTTTTTCACAAGTTGAAAGGATATTCGCCGAGAGAATACCGAAAGCTGAGAAACAAATTCTGAGAGAGTATGAAACTTTTTCTGTAAAATAATGTTTGGAAGGTTCTTCTATGATACAATAAATATCATTAGGAGGACCTTTTATTATGGCAAGACAAAAGAAACCGGTACATCGAGTACAAATGACCGAAGGAAAACGAAACATCATCCATCAGCTCCTGGAAGAGTATGATATCCAGTCTGCTGAAGACATCCAGGATGCGCTCAAGGATCTTTTAGGCGGTACCATTAAGGAAATGATGGAAGCGGAAATGGACGATCATCTCGGCTATGAAAAATCAGAACGTTCGGATAATGATGATTACCGCAATGGGTATAAGCGCAAACAGCTCAACAGCCGATATGGATCGATGGAAATCGAAGTGCCGCAGGACCGAAAATCAACATTTGAACCACAGGTGGTGAAAAAACGTCAGAAAGATATTTCTGATATTGATCAGAAGATCATTTCCATGTATGCCAAAGGAATGACTACCCGACAGATTTCCGAAACCATCGAAGATATTTATGGCTTTGAGACCTCGGAGAGTTTTATTTC